>JAPLAY010000035.1 GCA_026393035.1 Actinomycetota bacterium | reverse complement strand
TTCGGGTTGGGCCAGAACGGTATTGCCTTGAACATATTTATCGTATTGCGATGTTACCCAAGATTTATCTGCAATATTTGGGCTTGAAATTAATTTTAGAATTGCTGCTTTTATTTCATCGGCTTCGGTTGGAAGTGGAACTGTGAAAGAAGATTTCGCTAGTTCGTCAACATAGGCTGGCTTCTTAATTGGGCGGTTATAGACCGGGCCGTCGTGGGCAACAGTGCGAGGTGGAACATCAACAATTAGTTCGCCATTGAAAGTAATGTGTAGACGATCACCGCTGGTGACTTCACCAATAACGGTGGCGGTGACATCCCATTTCTTGCAGATTGCCATAAATTGTTTAATCTTTTCCGGGGCGACGATCGCGCACATGCGCTCTTGAGATTCGCTCATCAGGATTTCTTCTGGTGAAAGCGATGGGTCGCGCAATGGAACTTTTTCAAGATTAATCTGCATACCGCCGCTGCCGGCAGATGCGAGTTCGCTGGTTGCGCAAGAAAGTCCGGCGCCACCAAGATCTTGAATACCGATAACTAAATCTGCTTTGAAGATTTCCAGACAGCATTCGATTAAAACTTTTTCAGCGAAGGGATCGCCAACTTGAACAGATGGACGCTTTGTTGGTTTTGCTTCGTTGAAGGTTTCAGATGCTAGAACTGAAACACCACCGATGCCATCGCCACCAGTTTTTGCACCGAAGAGAACAACTAAATTGCCGGTGCCATGCGCGGTCGCAAGCTTGATATCTTCATGTTTCATAACACCTACGCAGAGCGCATTAACTAATGGGTTTCCGGCATAGGTTTCATCGAAAACAATTTCGCCACCGATATTTGGCAGACCTAAACAATTTCCATAGCCACCGATACCAGCAACAATTCCTGGAAGTACACGACGAGTATCTGGTGCATCTGCAAGACCAAAGCGAAGTGGATCCATAACTGCAATTGGTCGGGCGCCCATCGTCAAAATATCGCGGACGATGCCACCAACGCCTGTGGCTGCGCCTTGATAGGGCTCGATAAAAGATGGGTGGTTGTGGGATTCGATTTTAAAAGTTATCGCGTAATTTTGTCCGATATCAACAACACCAGCATTTTCACCGATGCCAACAAGAAGAGCGTCTGACTTAACGGCCTTCTCACCAAATTGTTTTAAGTGCACTTTCGAAGATTTGTAAGAACAATGTTCTGACCACATAACTGAATACATTGCCAATTCACTTGAAGTTGGACGGCGACCAAGAATTGTTTTGATGCGGGCGTATTCATCATCTTTTAAACCGAGTTCGGCAAATGGTTGAGTGGTGTCGGGATTTTGTGTTGCAATGGTTACGGTATCGAGAGCCATTAGCGACCTACTAGTTGATGTAGGACTGATGTGAAAAATGTTAAGCCATCGGTGCTTGGGCCAGTTAAAGATTCTATTGCGTGTTCTGGGTGTGGCATAAGACCAACAACATTGCCGCGTTCATTTGAGATACCGGCGATTAAATTGCGTGATCCGTTTGGATCGAAATCAACATAACGTGCGATTACGCGACCATCGCTTTCAAGCATGTTTAAAGTTTCATCGTCACACTGGAAAGAGCCCTCGCCATTTTTTAGTGGGATAAGAATTTCTTGGCCTGGCTTAAAACCGCTGGTCCATATGGTCTTTGTGTTTTCGATCTTTAACTTTTGATCTCGGCATAAGAAGTGCAGATTGCTGTTGCGGGTAAGTGCGCCTGGAAGCAAATGTGATTCGCATAAAACTTGGAAGCCGTTGCAGATACCAAGAACTGGAAAGCCGTGGTTTGCCGCAGTAACAATTGAATTCATGATTGGTGCAAAGCGGGCGATTGCGCCGCAACGTAAATAATCACCGTAGGAAAATCCACCAGGTAGAACAACTGCTTGAACTTCTTTTAAATCATCACTTGCATGAAATAACGGAACAGCAATTCCGCCAGCCATTTCAACAGCGCGGGCGGCATCGCGATCATCGAGTGATCCTGGAAAGGTAACTACACCGATGCGAAATGACATTACTTCTCGATCTTTACGATGTAAGTTTCAATAACGGGATTAGATAAAAGTGTTTCGGCAGCTTTCTCAACTTCAGCTAATTGCGCTGGTGTTGGGTCGCCAGCAACTTCGATTTCAAAGCGCTTGCCTTGGCGAACAGATTTAGCGAAGGTAAAACCTAAGCGGGGTAGCGCTGAAGCAACGGCTTGGCCTTGGGGATCCAAGATTTCGGGTTTCAACATAACCTCGACAATTATTTTGGCCATTTAAAATTTCCTTCCAGTGATTAGTTCAAATGCGCTTGTGTAACGCTCTTGCGTCTTTGCAACTACGTCATCGGGAAGTGGTGGCGGATTGCTATTTCGATCCCAACCGGAATTTAATAACCAGTCGCGAACAAATTGTTTATCGTAAGAATAATGCGTATCGGGTTCCCAGAACCGTGATGAATCAGGAGTTAAGGCTTCATCGCCTAGGCAAATCATGCCAGATGGATCGATGCCAAATTCGAATTTCGTATCAGCCAAGATGATTCCTTTTGTAGCGGCGAAATCGTGAGCCTTGGAATAAAGAGCAAGGGTAAGTTTTTTAAGAATTTCGGCGGCTTGTTCCCCAATTAGCTCTTCGCATTTTTCATATGTGATGTTCTCATCATGTTCGCCATCTTCAGCTTTTGTTGCCGGCGTGAATATTGGCTGAGGCAATTTTGAACCTTCGGTTAAACCAGCAGGCAATTTAATTCCGCAGACAGTTTGTGAATTTTGATATTCCACCCAACCTGAACCAGCAAGGTATCCGCGTGCAACGCATTCAACCGGAAACATAATTAGCGGTTTAACAATTACTGCGCGCCCCGCAACTTCGGTCGGAACATCGGTTGAAATAATGTGGTTTGGCACTACATCTTTTAATTGATCAAACCAGAAAAGTGAAAGCTGTGTAAGTAGTTTTCCCTTATTTGGAATTGGTGTTGGCAAGATGTAATCGAATGCCGAGATTCGATCGGATGCAACGATTAAAAGTTAAATCCCGGACTTTTCCGCTGCGCAGATGTTTCCATCCGGTTAGCTCGGGGATCATCGAATTTGGCCGGGACGGTACTGCGCTGCCGCAGCATGAGCGGAAGTAATCGCATCGATGCGACTTACAACTCGCTGGGTTTGCCCTTTTGCATCGCCAGTAAATTCAAGTGGCTTTGCAAGAAGTGCGTTTAGTTCTGCAACGTTTAGCGGGATGCGAGAATCTTCGGCAATTGCTTGAATCATTAAATTTGGCTTGCCAGCGCGAATACCCAGCGCTGCTGCAACTGCATGTTCCTTAATAACTTCGTGCGCAACTTCGCGGCCCACACCGGCTTTGACTGCAGCCATCAAAATCTTTGTTGTTGCAAGAAATGGTAAGTATTTTGTTAGTTCAGCTTCGATTACATCAGGAAAAGCACCAAATTCAATAAGTACGGTCATGAAAGTTTCAATTAGCCCATCGAATGCATAAAACGCATCTGCGATTGCAACTCGACGAACAACGCTGCAAGCAACATCGCCTTCGTTCCATTGATCACCAGAAATTTCGCCAACCATTGAGGCATATCCGCGGAGCACAACAGCCAGGCCATTTACGCGTTCGCAAGAACGAGTATTCATTTTGTGTGGCATAGCGGACGAGCCAACTTGGCCAGCTTTCAATCCTTCAGTTACAAGTTCGGCGCCAGCCATCAAACGAATTGATGTTGCAAGTGAAGATGGTGCGGCTGCGAGTTGAACCAAAGTTGTGATTACATCGAAGTCAAATGAGCGTGGATAAATCTGGCCAGTGGA
>JAPLAY010000019.1 GCA_026393035.1 Actinomycetota bacterium | reverse complement strand
GCATCTTTGCCAGAGCCTTTAACGAAATAAAGATTCATTCCGCCCATCTCTTCAACCCAGCGACGTTTAATCGCATCTAGCCATACAACTTGATCGCAGCCCTTAGCTGCAGCCTGCTTTTGTGCAACGAGTGAAGCTGCATAATTTCCACCACATTTAGCTTCGCCAGTTCCACCAATAGCGGCGCGAACATACTCAGTTGAAATCCAAACTGTTACGGCATTTGCCGCATTGAAGTAAGCGCCTGCTGGTGTTGCGATAAGTACATATTTAGCTCGGTTAGATGGACGAACACCTAGACCAACTTCTGTCGCAAACATAAATGGTCGAATATAAAGCGATTCGCCAACTTTATTCGGAACCCATTTACGATCTTGTTTTACAAGAGTTGTGATTGTTTCAATAAATTCATCGACGCTTAACTCTGGAAGCGCTAAACGTGCCGCACTTCTTGCGAATCGGAGAGCATTTGCATCTGGGCGAAATAACGAGATGGTGCCATCAGGTTGTGAGTACGCCTTCATGCCTTCGAAAATTTCTTGGCCGTAATGAAAAACTGCTGTAGCCGGATCTAAAGTTATTGGACCGTATGCATGTAATTGGGCGTCGCTCCAGCCTTCAGCTTCGCTCCAATCAATTGTCACCATGTTGTCGGTGTAATACTTACCAAAACCACCAGCAGCAATCTTTGCTTCGCGATCAGCATCCGCGACCGGATTAGTATTTGGATTTAAATTTATCTTCATTTTGCACCAGATACGCCTGCTGCAAGTGCATCGCCGATTTCAGTAGTGCTTCGCTTTGAATCTCCGCGCACTAAAAGATCAGCTGCTACTGCGCGTTCGATATCTGCTGCGGCATCGGTTAAACCAAGATGAGAAAGCATCATTGCGATTGACATGATTGTTGCAGTTGGATCTGCAAGGTTTTTGCCTGCAATGTCTGGAGCAGAACCGTGGACTGGTTCGAACATTGATGGAAATTCGCCTGTTGGATTTATATTTCCAGATGCAGCAAGGCCAATTCCGCCACAGATTGCGGCCGCGACATCGGTCAAGATGTCGCCAAATAAGTTATCGGTTACAACAACATCGAAGCGCTCTGGGTTAGTAACAAAGAACATTGATGCGGCATCTACGTGCAAATAATCGGTTGTAATATCCGGAAACTCTTTTGCAACTTCATTAAAGGTTCTAGTCCATAGGCCACCAGCGCGAGTGAGAACATTGTTCTTATGAACCAGGGTTAACTTCTTGCGCGGACGAGCTTGTGCGCGAGCAAAAGCATCGCGAATTACGCGTTCTGCGCCGCGACGAGTATTTAAACTCTCTTCAGTAGCAATCTCATCTTTAGTTCCAACTGCTAGTGAACCACCGGCGCCAACATATGGGCCTTCAGTTCCTTCGCGAACAACAATGAAATCAATGGAATCGCTATTTACTAGTGGCGACTTAACTCCAGCATGCAATTTAGCTGGTCGAAGGTTTACATAATGATCGAAAGCAAAGCGAAGTTTCAAAAGTAAGCCGCGCTCTAAAACACCACTTGGAACGCTTGGGTCCCCAACAGCGCCAAGAAGAATTACATCAGCCTTTGCAAGTTCTGCCATCACAGAATCTGGTAGAACTTCACCAGTCTTATGCCAGTAATTTGCGCCAAGTTCGTAATTGGTCTTCTTGAATTCGATTCCGTAATTCGCTGAGACGACATCTAAAACTTTTAACCCTTGTGCAACAACTTCTGGGCCAATGCCATCGCCAGCGATAACGGCTAAATTAAAACTCTTCATGGTTACCTAACTTATCCGACCAAATTGACTGATTGAACTAACTTTGCGCCGGTCTCTTTTTTCAAATCAGCAAGTGCATACCTGCAATATTGATATTCGCTTTGCCAAGAGCATTTCCAACAATGCCAACAATGCCAGGGCGATCTGTGTAGCGAAGGAACAATAAGTTCTCAGTTGGTGCAAGATCTAAATCGAAGGCATCGATTGCAATGATCTTCTCAACTTTACGAATTCCCATAAGAGTTCCGTTAACAACAATGCTTCGGCCATCATTAAGCGCGGCATGAAGTGAAATCATGCTGCGATATTCCGGACTCTCTGGATCGGTATTAACTGATGCACTCATGCCACGAGCTTCGGCAAGTGCTGGAGTATTTACATAAGTAATGTCCTCAGCGCCAGTTGCTAGAAGCGCACCCTTAAGCGCACTTGTCGCAAGAACAGATGAATCATGTCCCGCAATGTCACCACGAACTTGAATTTCCATTGATACTGGAAGTTCTCCAGCCATTGCAGTTGCAATCTGCGCCATCTTCTCTACGAGTGAAAGGCTTGGGCGAATATCTTCATGGATCGCGCCACCCTTAACGTTTACTGCATCAGGAACTAATTCACCAGAAAGAGCTTTGCGAACTGACACTGCGACTGCGATTCCAGCACGTTCTTGCGCTTCATCAGTTGAAGCACCAAGGTGTGGAGTTGCAACTACGTTATCAAGACCAAATAGTGGTGAGTCAGTGCAAGGTTCAGTTACATAAACATCAAGTCCAGCTCCTGCAACTCGT
>JAPLAY010000016.1 GCA_026393035.1 Actinomycetota bacterium | reverse complement strand
ATTTATGGAAAAAGCGATGGCGATAGTTATGACCCATGGCTTTAGGCAAATTCTGCTGATTCAAAGTCCAAAGTTTCACGAATTTCTACTTAAGTATGCCGCAACCCATCCAACTGTTTATATGGAACAAATCGCGAAAACGCTGCGGGATCGAATGGCAATATCAAATAACAAGGGCGGCAGGCTAGAGAATTCACTTACGAAGCGTGAGATAGAAATTCTGAATCGTCTCTCAACGGGCCTGCCTATCTCGCAGATTGCATCAAATCTTCACATTTCAAACAACACAATTAAGACGCACCTTAAGAATGTTTATAAGAAACTTGGTGCCGATTGTCGAGAGAGTGCGGTAGAAAAAGGTCGCGAGCTACTGCTCTTTTAACTTTTCGGTCTGTTCTTTTCGTAGGCGTGGCCAAGTTGTAATCGGATACTCCAGATTCTTGTAAAAATCTTTTATAAGCGCTTGAACCATCTTGCTATTTTCTTTTACTACGAAGTGCGAAGTACCGGGAACTATTGCTAGACGGCCATTTGGGATGGCTTCATAAAGTTCAACGGTGTGATGATTTGAAAATGGCTCATCATCTCCCGTTAAAACTAAGACTGGACAACTAATTCGAGAAAGCTGTGCAGTTGTCATGGTTGGTTCTGAATTCCAGACTTCATATGCTTTTCGAATAATTATTTCTTGCATGTGTGCAGGATCTGGCGAACGAAGCTTCCTCAACCAGAGTTAGCCCGCTATCAAAATGATAATTAGTTCCAATAGCAATAATTGATTTCACAAGGTCAGGGCGTTTTAACGCAACCATCAAGGAAATAATTCCACCATCGCTCCAGCCGATTAAATGCGCTGGCTCTTTTATAACGTCTTCGATGTAGGCGATTGCTTCATCGGTTTGAAAATCAAAGTGGTAAAAACCTTCGCGACTTGCGGTTCGACCATGCGCGCTTCGGTCATAGGCAAAAATTTCGTGAGTGCGCTGGACCGCAGGAATGACGGTGTAATCCCAACTTTCAGTTGAACTTAAGCCACCATGCATAAGCAAAACCGGACCGTTCTTCTTGCCGAATGTTTTTCCAGTTGCAGACCAAACTTGATGACCACGAAGATCTAGATATCCACGTTTTAATTTCAGCACAGTTACATCGAATCCATAATGTGGCGATTGCCGCGATCAAAGGTGAAGTAGTTCCAGCACCAATCAACGATGGTGCCGATTCGATTTCGACCGCCCATTAAGTAGAAGAGGTGAAGAAATAACCAAGTCGCCCATGCTGGATAGCCAGAGAATCTAATGTTTTTAACTTCAACTACCGCCTTGTGTCGACCGATGGTCGCCATTGAACCTTTATCTTTATATTTAAAGTCAATTAATTCAATTCCCTTTTCCCGGCGCAAAATTTGTTCCGCGACAAAACGTCCTTGTTGCATTGCAACGGGAGCAACCATCGGAAGAAAACGACCATCTTTAGATTTGGCGCCACAAACATCGCCGACGCCCCAAATATTTGGATAATTTGCAACTGCCATTGTTGGATAAACCTGCAATCTATTTCCATCAAGTGGAAGTGAAAGTTTTTCAATAATCGGTTCACCTTTTACACCTGCAGCCCAAATAGTTACTTCTGCTGGAATTACGTCGCCATTCTTTAAATTAATTTCGGTGAGCTTCACAGATTTAACTGCAGAATCAACCATCACCTTTACTCCCAGTTTTTCAAGAGCTTGCTTGGTTTTCTCGGAAAGTTTTGGGGAAAAACTTGGGAGCAACCTTGGTCCGGCTTCAATTAACGAGACATCGATATGTAGCGCAGCATGTTTCTGATCATTTAATAACGGGCCACGAACTAGTTCGGCAAGTGCGCCTGCCATTTCAACACCGGTTGGTCCACCGCCAACTACAACGATTGAAAGTCTGGTGTCATCTTCAAAGCGACAGAGATCTTCAAAGCGACGCATAACTTCGGCACGAATTGTTAGGGCTTCGTGAACTGACTTCATACCAAGTGCGTATTCGCTAACTCCTGGAGTTCCAAAATCTGCGGTCACAGAACCAACTGCGACAACTAAGTGATCGAAAGGTAAAACTTCACTGCTATCTAATTTAACGGTCTTGTTCTTATGGTCAACCGAGATTGGGCTTCCCATTCTAAATTTTCCGTTGAAGGAACGAAGTGCGCCTCGGATTGGGTATGCAACATGGTCGGCAGCTAGGCCCGCTGTTGATACCTGGTAGAGAAGTGGGAGAAAAGTTTGATAATTATGGCGATCGACAACTGTTATATCTGCGTCATTGCCGAGTGCTTTAGCTGTTGCAAGTCCGCCGAAACCGCCACCAAGAATTACGACTCTAGGTTTGCGGCGCTTTATCATTTAGCTCCTCTGTCATTTCCAAATAATTACATTTCAACTTTCGGGATTCAGGGTTGCAGTCTACTGTTTAACCCATGAGCCCTCACGCTGAAAATCATGCCGCTGGACGAAAAATCCTCGTTACTGGGGCATCCGGTTATGTCGGAGGTCGACTAGTTCGACAGTTATTGAGTCAAGATTTTGCGGTGCGCGTAATGGTCCGCGATCAGAATAAAATTTCTGGCCAAGCTTGGATAGATAAAGTTGAGATTGCAAAAGGAAATGCCAATGATTTTGCTTCCGTTAAGGCTGCGTTAACCGGAATTCACACCGCGTTCTATTTATTGCATTCAATAAATTTAGGTTCGAATTTTGATGAGATCGAAGCGGCAATGGCTCGCAATTTTGCAACTGCAGCAGAAGAAGCTGGCGTTAGTCAGATAATTTATTTGGGAGGTATCGCAAATGATAAGCAGATTAGCCAACACCTTGAATCTCGCGCCAACACTGGTCGCCAATTAGCAAGTGGCAAAGTACCCGTCATTGAAATGCGTGCCGGCATAATTATTGGCTCTGGTTCAGCGTCTTTTGAAATGTTGCGCCACTTAACGCATCGCCTTCCAATCATGACAACGCCAAAGTGGGTTTCAAACCGAACTCAGCCAATCGCAATTCGAGATGTGCTCTGGTACTTATCTAGTGCAGCCGCACTTCAAAAACCTGTGAGCGGAATCTTCGACATCGGTGGACCGGCAGTCCTTTCATATGCCGACATGATGCAAATGTTTGCCAAAATTTCTGGCCTTCGTCGACGCTGGATTATTAAAGTTCCAGTTCTTTCGCCAGCACTTTCTA
>JAPLAY010000006.1 GCA_026393035.1 Actinomycetota bacterium | reverse complement strand
TCCTAAGCCAATTTCTAGCCTTACTGGAGGTCCAAATTTTCTCCGCAACAACTCTTGCTCCATGCTTGCTAGTAAATCTTCGGATTCCTCTTCTTCAAGTTCTAAGTCAGCATTTCTCGTAATTCTAAAGGTATATACATTTAAAACTTCCATTCCTGGGAATAGCTCTGAAATATTTGCAGTGATGACTTGTTCAAGTGGAATATACCTACGGTCATCTCCGGTAGTTGTAACCACAAAACGTGGCAAGTTCGAAGGCACCTTAACGCGAGCAAAGAGTTCAATCCCAGTGTCAGGATTTTTAACGATAACAGCGATATTTAGTGAAAGTCCAGAGATATATGGAAACGGATGAGACGGATCAATCGCAAGCGGCGTCAATACTGGAAAAATTTGCTCATTGAAAATATTAGTAGCCAAAGATTTTTCTTCTTTATTTAATTCATCCCAGCGAACAATATTGATGCCTTCTTTGGACAATTTTAAGTGGACATCATCGTGAAAACATTTCGTCTTTCTTGTGATTAACTCTTGAGTCTTCTTCGAGAGCAAGTCCATCAATTCGTTGGGGGTTAGACCAGCTGTGTTTGGCTTAGTAACTCCAGCTTCTAGCTTTCGCTTTAACGTTGCCACTCTGATCATGTAAAAGTCATCAAGATTTGAAGAGAAGATTGCTAAGAATCTGCACCGTTCTAGCAGTGGAGTTGTTTTATCTTCAGCCAGTTCTAAAACGCGTTGGTTGAAATCGAGCCAGCTAAGTTCTCGGTCAATCAAGGTTTCCCTTGGATCGTTCACCGAGATTTGGTGTGGCTGGGAAGTCATTGCAGCATTCTGGACTGCTTAGATGAACAAGCGGTAACCGCAGGGTTATCTGCGCACAAAACATCAAGGGAATGACCACCCTTTTGTTCACCCCATTGTGCCTATCTTCCAACGCTGGGCCAGGTCTAAAGTGAAACTCCCCTAGATACGCAGTTGATGGCGAGGTTTGGTAAATGCGAAATCCATTTGGTCGCAATCTCGCCATCGACATTGGAACCGCAAATACTGTTATCTACCAATCAAATAGTGGAATTGTTCTAAATGAACCGAGCATTGTTTGTATAAATACCGATTCCGGTGAAATTCTTTCAGTCGGCCAAGAAGCTAGAAAAATGGTTGGGCGAACTCCAGGGCATATCGTTTCTATAAAACCACTTAAAGATGGTGTAGTTGCAGACTTCGAAACCGCTCAGAAAATGTTGCGAATGTTTCTCTCGCAAGTCGGAGTTAGACGTTTTATTTCAAAACCAATTGTTGTGGTCGCAGTTCCACCAGTTGTTACTTCGGTAGAACACCGTGCAATTAAAGATGCTGCTTATGCCGCAGGTGCCAAAAAAGTTTACATAATGGAAGAGCCAATGGCTGCTGCGATTGGCGCCGGACTTCCAATTCAAGAGCCAATGGGTTCGATGATCGTAGATATTGGTGGCGGCACAACAGATGTCGCAGTTATTTCACTCGGCGGCATTGTCACATCGAGATCAATTCGTGTCGGCGGCGATGCAATAGATAACGCAATAATTAATTACATTAAGAATCAATACAACTTAATGATTGGCGAGCGAACTGCCGAAGAGGTAAAAATGGCAATTGGTTCGGCTATTCGCCTAAATGGTGAGAGCGATGCCAGAATTCGTGGTCGTGATTTAGTTTCGGGCCTACCAAAAGATTTAATGGTTTCGCCAAAAGAGATTCGCGAAGCAATTGAGGATCAGATTTCAAAGATTATTGGTGCGATAAAAGCTACTTTGGATGAAACTCCGCCGGACTTAGTTGCTGACTTATCTAGAAACGGCATTGTTTTAGCTGGTGGTGGCGCACTTCTAAAAGGTTTACCAGAGCGGCTAATAAAAGAGACTGGAATGCCAGTCCGAGTAGCAGAAGATCCACTTTATTCTGTCGTTAATGGCGCAGGAATGTGTGTTGAAAATATTGGAATGTTGCAACAGATACTGGCTCCTGAAACCCGCTAAAACCAATTACTTCCAGGCTATTTATTTCCAGGCTTTAGGTGTTACAAATTTTGCTGATCTGCCATCACCAGAAGATTTACCTCGAAGGCGGCGCCAGATCCACGGTAGAACAAAGGCAATAATCCAGAGAGTTTTCTCGAAGTTTTTTCGCAAGGAAGTTTTCTTTGGCGCCGGTGGAAGTGGAATTTTCCAGGCTGGATCAAATTCTTTTCCAAGTTTCTCTAACACCGCTTGAGATAACCGCCAATGACCATCGGAATTCATATGCAATCTATCTTTTGCCAAGAATCGCAAATCTGCCAACCATTTTGCATCATCAGCTTCTATGACAATGGCGCTATATTTCTTCGCAACGTTTCGCACATTCACATTAAATGAACTAAAACGCTCATGCCAAAGTTGAGCAGTCTTACCACTTCCTTCAACGCGATCAACAACAGTGAAGACAATTAAAGTTGCGCCAGTTTTAGCCAGATCAGATACGCCTCTCTCATATTTAGCGAATGCCGCTTCCGCTTGATAATTTGGGCGAAGCACATCATTTGCCCCAGCATGAAAAGAAATTAAAGTTTCTGGGCCAGTTACATAGGAAATCGCGACAGGAATCTGGTCATCAATAACTTGATGCAACAATTTTCCACGAATAGCTAAATTTACATAGGTGAAATTTGGGCTCGCTTTTGCCAGAGTATCGGCGGTTCGATCCGCCCATCCCCGATAATTTCCATCAACAATCTCATCACACATGCCTTCAGTCATTGAATCACCAAGTGCAATGAATCGAGTGAAGGTTGTCATGGTTATTTTGCTCGCTTCTCGGCAATCCAGTACATAACAATTGCGGTTGCAACGCTGGCATTCAATGATTCAACATCGGATTGCATTGGAATTGAAAGTATTAGATCGCATTTTTCGCGAACCAATCGTGACAAACCTTTTCCTTCACTGCCCACAATTAAGTAAACAGATTCAGTTGCAAGTGAAAATCCTGGAAGTGATTCTTGGCCGTCGGCATCTAACCCAACTACAAAGAAACCAGCCTTTTTCGCATCTTCTATTGATCTCACCATATTTGTAACTTGTGAAATCGGAAGTCGTGCTGCGGCGCCTGCTGATGATTTCCAAGCTGAACCAGTCATTGCTGCGTTACGGCGTTCTGGAATAATTACGCCATGGGCACCGAATGCAGCAGCACTTCGAACAATCGCGCCAAGATTATGTGGATCAGTAACACCATCTAAACCAATTAGCAGCCCTGGTTTTGTAGCGCTTAGCAAGACCGCTTCAAAATCTTTGTACTGGAATGGTTTGATAATCAAAGCAATTCCTTGGTGATTTGTTGTTCCAGTAACGCCATCTAATTGGCCACGTGGAACTTCTTTAATTCCTAAATCTTGATTCTTTGCTAACCGAAGAGCTTCGGTCATACGTTCATCAATTTCCGCGCGTTCTGCGATTAGTAATTCCTTAGCTGGAATTCTGGCGCGAAGCGCTTCGACAACGCTGTTACGACCAGCAACAGCATCGCTGTTAGCACGAGTCTCTAATCGTGATTCAGGTTTGCGATTTGTTGGTCTACGAGATGGTGTGACATCTGCTTCACGACGTTTTTTTCCGGGGCGCATTTATTCTTCGATTCTTTTATTAGTTCACGGTCCAGCGCGAGCCGGTTGGGGTGTCTTCGATGGTTATACCTAAAGCAGTAAGTGAATCTCTAATTGCATCACTTGCTGCAAAATCTTTGCGGGCGCGTGCCGCAGTACGTTGCTCAAGTGCGAGTGCAATCAAGCCATCCAATATTTCAGTTTTAGCGTTGTTTGAGCCCGCAAATACTGGATCGAATGGATCGCAGCCAAGTATTGAAAGGGCGCCACGAACTTCGCTTGCGCTCTTTGCAATTGCATCTAAATTATTTTCAGTAATCGCGCTGTTTCCGATTCGCACTAACTCTGAAATATCAGCAAGCGCTTGTGGCACAGCTAAATCGCTATTCATTGCGGCCGCGAATTGCGCTGAAATACTTGGTTCAATCTCCCGCTTTAAAAGCTCTTTTGCACGTTGCAGGAAGCCTTCAATACGACGGAAATTTACGGACGATTCCTCTAGCGCTTCAAAGGAGAACTCCAACATTGAACGGTAATGCGCACTGCCGAGATACCAGCGCAATTCAATACCGCGGACTTTCTTCAATATCTCCATAACTTGGAGTGAATTACCGAGAGACTTGCTCATCTTTTCACCCGATGTAGTTACCCATGCGTTGTGCATCCATATATTTGCGAATTTCCAACCTGCAGATTCAGATTGCGCAATTTCATTCTCGTGGTGCGGGAAAATTAAATCTAAGCCGCCACCGTGAATATCAAATGCTTCACCAAGGTATGCGTGTGCCATAGCTGAACATTCCAAGTGCCATCCGGGACGGCCATCGCCCCACGGTGTTGGCCAAGATGGATCTCCAGGTTTTGCCGCTTTCCAAAGTGCAAAATCGCGTGGGTCTTTCTTGTAAGTTAAATCTGCATCGTCTGCTGATTGCAGATCATCTAACTTCTGATTTGAAAGTGTTAAGTAAGACTTTAATTTGCGAACTTCCAAATAAACATCGCCATTGCCTGGCGCATACGCACTTCCATTTGCAATGAGCGCTTCCATAAGTTGAATCATCTGAGTTATATGCCCAGTAGCACGTGGTTCATAAGTTGGAGGGAGAACATTTAACGCGGCATATGCATCGCTAAATGCGCGTTCGTATTTCATCGCAACCGCCCACCAAGGAATCTCTTCATGAACAGCTTTATGCAAAATTTTGTCATCAATATCTGTAACGTTTCGGACGAAAGTTACGTCGTATCCAATTGCAGTTAGCCAGCGACGCAAAATATCGAAGTTAACGCCAGAGCGAATATGGCCAATGTGTGGTGGAGCTTGCACGGTGGCACCGCACAAATAAATGCCAACTTTTCCCGCACTTAGTGGCACAAATTTTGAGACCGCGCGATCTGCGGTGTTATATAAATTTAGATCGCTAGCTATCATGATCATTGGTAAATTCTAGCTTCCACTACGAACTATCAAAGCTGTCGCGATTGCGCCCAAGCCCTTGCCTTCGCCAGTTAAACCAAGTCCATCAGTAGTTGTTGCTGTTACTGAAACTTGGGCACCGCCGAGTGCTTGTGAAATCTTTGCAATCGCATCTAATCTGCGTGGCCCAATCTTTGGACGATTGCCAACTATCTGCACCGCAACGCTTTGAATTCCAAAACCTGCAGTTGCAATTAACTTTAGGGTCTCACCTAATAAACGTTCGCCAGATGCACCGGCATACTCTGGTTTTGATGTTCCGAAATTAGAACCAAGGTCACCGATACCTGCAGCAGCAAATAAAGCATCACAAATTGCGTGTGCTGCAACATCACCATCGGAATGACCATCGACGCCAATTTCATTCTCCCAGAGCAAACCAGCGAGCCAGAGTTCACGTTTTTGATCAGTCGAAAATGCATGTGCATCAACACCAACTCCGGTGCGAATATCACTTGAGCCACTTGGAATTAAATATTTAAGTGCCGCAGCTAAATCATCCGGGTTTGTAATTTTAAGTGCGCGCTCTTCACCAGCAATTATTTTTACCTTACCCCGCATAGCTTCTACGAGTGCACCATCATCGGTCGCTTCGATATTTTGCATATGTGCTTTTATTAAAGTTTCACGCGCAAAACCCTGTGGTGTCTGCACTGCACGAAGTCGTTCACGATTTGGGGTCGCTACAACATAATTCGAGACATCAACTTCTTTGATTGTGTCTGAAACGTTTAGCGCTGGGATAACCGCAACTTCGCCACTTGCGAGCGCCGAAATAATATTCGCCGCAAGCTCGGTAGATGCTAAAGGTCTTGCCGCATCGTGAACCAAAATGTAATTAACATCGGAATCAACGCTTTCGAGTGCAATCTTTACGCTCTTGGTTCGGGTAGCTCCACCAGTAACAACGGTTACGGCATCGCCAAGAAGTTCGCGGAACTTATCTTCAAATCCAGCTGGGGCGGCAACAATGATTTGTGATGCGATTGCACCCAGATTTAAAACTGCGTGTTCAATAAGGGTGCGCCCACTTAATTGGACAAGTGCCTTTGGAATTGGTGCGCCAAATCTTTCACCACTGCCTGCAGCGGGAATGAGTAGTGCAACTTTAGGAAGCACGTTAAGAAGCGAGGACCTCATCTAGCATCACGCCGGCCTTCTCTTCATCTGTGCGCTCGGCAAGTGCGAGTTCAGAAACCAAAATTTGCTTTGCCTTTGAGAGCATGCGCTTCTCGCCCGCAGATAATCCACGGTCTAAATCGCGGCGGTAAAGATCACGAACTACTTCAGCAACCTTGATTACATCGCCTGAAGCCAGCTTCTCAACGTTCGCCTTATAGCGACGAGACCAGTTTGTTGGCTCTTCGGTGTATGGCTGGCGTAATACGTTAAATACTCGATCAAGTCCGGCTGAGTCGACTACATCACGAACGCCAACTAAATCTACGTTCTCTGCTGGGACTCGAACTGTTAGGTCGCCTTGTGCAACTTTTAAAACCAAATAAATTTTCTCTTCGCCTTTAATGGTCCGGGTCTCAATTGCTTCAATGAGAGCCGCTCCGTGATGGGGATAAACAACGGTTTCGCCGACCTTAAAAGTCATTAATTTGGCCTTTCGATAGAAGCCAAGGATACCATTCACTCGTGCTTAAGAAAAACCTGAAATCAGCCATATCCGCCCTCTTTGGAGCCCTATTAGTAGTTGGTTTAGCAGGTTGTAACGCCTCTGGTCCAGATGCCCCAACTCGCAATGTGAGACAAGTGACCGATGGCGTTGAAGCAACATCAGGTTTAGTTAAAGCGGTAAATGTTCTTCTTGTAACGCAAGACGATGGCTCAGCAGTTCTAGTTGGAACAATTGTTAACTCTGGTGATGCAAGTGATTCGATAACAGGAATTACTGCAAATGAAGTTGTTGGTGCAATTTCAGCAACGCCACTTGATAAAAATTCACCCGCAATTTTCGCTGGCGATTCTGCAAACTCGACAGCAAAATTTGCTGGTTTGAATGCAAGTGCAAGTAGTCGAGTTAATCTTGAAATTACTTTTGCAAATGCCGAGCCAATGAATCTAAATGTTCTAGTTCGCGCGAAGTCTGAAATTTACGCAAACGTCGGAAATTAGTTTTCAAACTTATATCCAAGTCCGCGAACAGTCTGAATAAAGATTGGTTCTGCCGGGTCTTTCTCAATTTTCGCACGAAGTCGTTTGATGTGAACATCTAAAGTCTTGGTATCACCAAAGTAATCGCTGCCCCACACACGATCAATTAATTGTGAACGCGTTAAGACGCGGCCGGAGTTGCGAACTAAGAATTCAAGTAATTCAAATTCCTTCAAGGGAAACGCAACATCGTTGCCATTAATACTTACCTTGTGGCGTTCAACATCCATGCGGACTGGGCCGGCTTCAAGAATTCCATCTTTAACTGAATCTTCTTCACCTTGGCGACGTAGAACAGCACGAACTCGAGCAATTAATTCGCGAGAAGAGTATGGCTTTGTTACATAATCATCGGCGCCAAGTTCAAGTCCAACAACTTTATCTACTTCAGCATCCTTTGCAGTCAACATAATAATTGGGACGTTAGAACGTGTGCGAAGTTGGCGGCACACTTCAGTTCCAGATAAACCTGGAAGCATTAAATCCAGAAGCACTAAATCTGCACCGTGACGATCGTATTGTTCAATCGCAGCGGGTCCGGTATCGGCGACGATTACTTCAAACCCCTCTTTGCCCAATAAATATGCGAGGGCGTCAGAGAATGAAGCTTCATCTTCGACTACAAGGATCTTTGTCATTTAGTTGCCTCCACGGCAGATGTTGAGAGAGTGTTTGAGTCATTTACAAGCGGCAATCGAATCGTGAAAGTACTTCCGGCACCTTCAACGCTCCATACTGAAATATCGCCACCGTGATTAGTGACAACATGTTTAACAATCGAAAGTCCAAGCCCAGTTCCACCTGTTATTCGAGAACGAGCTGCATCTACGCGATAGAAACGTTCAAAGATACGTTCTAAATCTTTCTCGGGAATTCCGAT
>JAPLAY010000020.1 GCA_026393035.1 Actinomycetota bacterium | reverse complement strand
ACTGAAACCATGAGCGCCCGGGTGCTCTGGTTAGTTGCAAACGGGATTGTTTCACCTAGTGAAATTCTTGGTTTAACTTTCACCAGGAAAGCCGCTGGTGAACTCGCTTCACGTATTAGAAAGCGGCTGCGCCAACTTCGCCAAATTGGATTGCTTCCTAACGATCCAATTACTAAATCAGAGCTAGATATTGCAGTTACAGTTTCGACCTATCATTCATATGCCGGTCGCGTCCTATCTGAACATGCTATCCGCATGGGAGTTGATGTAAGTTCTGATCCAATTGGTGAAGCCGCAGCTTGGCAGATCGCAAATAACATTGTAAATAATTTTGCAAGTGAAGCAACTAATGGCAGCGATATCACTCATTCTGCGAAAACAATCGTTGACAAAGTTATGGCACTCTCTGCAGCACTTGGTGAGCACGGTGTTACTACGGATGAAGTGCGAAGTTTCTCGGAATCTATGCTAGATAAATTCGCAACCATTTCAGATAGCAAATCTAATGAACCAGTCCGTGATTTGGCTGCCTCCCTAAAAGAGCGGCTTGCAATTCTGCCAATGATTGAAGAGTATGAACGATATCGCTTCGATCGCGGCCTCTTAACTTTCAATGATCAGATGTCTCTCGCCGCAAAATTGGTTACTCAAGATTTCGGTCAAGAAATTATTGAAAATGAGCGAAGTAAATTTAAGATTGTCCTTCTTGATGAGTATCAAGATACTTCGGTTAGTCAGGTGAAATTCCTATCCGCACTCTTTGGCCAAGGCCATGCGGTTACTGCAGTGGGGGACCCAAACCAAGCTATTTACGGGTGGCGCAGCGCAAGCGCTCAGACACTTGATACCTTCGGAAAACACTTCATCGGCAAGAGTTCTGCGAAGTGTGTTGAACACACCCTCTTAACTACTTGGCGCAATGATGAAAATATTCTAGAGATTGCGAATCGCACCGTAGATAAAATCGGTGAAATTATTGTTGGTCGCGGTGGCACAGCTGCAAGCGTGAAGCGACTTAAGTTACGTAAAGGTGCTGGCAAAGGTGAGCTGCTCTGTGGGCAATATGAAACTCTGCAGATGGAGGCAATGGGAATTGCTGAACACTTTGAAAAGCACTGGTTCTCACCAGAGCGAACTGCCGATCTAGATGAACCACAAACATTTGCGGTTTTAGTTAGATCCCGTAAATATATTGGTGAGATTGAACAAGCACTTCGCGCTAAGAATATTCCAGTAGAAGTTGTTGGGCTCGGTGGCTTAATTCATGTGCCAGAAGTTGCAGATATTTTGGCGCTCCTTCGTACCCTAACTTTTCCCGAAAACGGCAGCTCGCTAATGCGTTTACTTACCGGACCAAGACTTGCGCTAGGCCCTAGAGATTTAGCGGGACTCGGAAAGTTCTCTAGATCCTTAGTTGCGAATTTCAATCAATCGCTAAGTAAGAGCGTTGGCAAATTAATGGAAGCCCCTAATCCTGAGATGATGGAAGCTGAAGATTTTGCAATCGGCAGCGCTATCGAAGCGCTAGAAGTTTTTGAGAAAGCACCGAAGTCCTATTTCTCCGAAGTTGGATATGCCAGGTTGCTCAAGTTTTCGAAAGAGTTACGTGAACTTCGCAGATATTTAGTTGGATCAATTACCGATGCCATTATGGAAGCCGAGCGCTTCTTATTCTTAGATACCGAGGTAATGGTTCGCGATGGTTACGCGCAAGGGCGCAAGCATTTAGATGCATTTCTAGATGAAGCAGCAAAGTTTCAACGAAGTGGTGGAACCATCTCAACATTCTTAGATTGGTTAAAAATTGCTGACTCTGAAGAGGGTGGGCTAAAACCAGTATCTGTCGCCGCTAATAAGCATGCCGTGCAAATTCTGACAGTCCATGCCGCAAAGGGTTCGGAATGGGATTTTGTGGCAGTCCCTGGTTTAGTTACTGAAAACTTTCCTAGCGAAGGCAAGGGTTTAGATCTCTGGACATCAAATTCTGCTGCGCTTCCGATTTCACTCCGTGGCGATGGCACACAATTCGATGATTTCGTATTCCCTGCCAATGGTCCAAAGCATGTCGAAGTTCGCAAAGCACTTGATACAGTTAAAGAATCTTGGAAGATGCGCAGAGCAGAAGAAGAGTGGCGTCTGGCATATGTTGCATTCACTCGAGCGAAAATAAGTTTATTAACAACGGCTTCTTGGTTTGGCAACGGTATGGATGCAGTTGCGGCGAGCTCGCTCTATAACTTAGTTGAGAGCACAGTCGATGACTTAGATTCAAAGAAGAAGCTCTTTGAAATGGAAAAACCAACCACGGAAAATCCAACTCGGACCAGCCCACGGACAGGAAGTTGGCCAATTAAATCTGCGCGCAGTGAAGCGGTTAAAAAATCCATAGATTACATCTCAAAGTTACAATCATTTAAAGATCCAGCAGAACTTCTTGGTGTTGCTAAATCTGAATCTGAAATTAATCTGGCAAATGATGCAATTGCAATAATCGCAGAAGTTGGAGCGCGCAAAACGGGCTTAAGCGTTAATTTACCAACTCGAATGTCAGTTTCTACCTTAGTTAACTTGGCCAAAAATCCAGATGAGTTAGCATTAAATATTCGACGCCCAATGCCGAATCACATAGATCAATATGCAAGACGAGGAACAGCGTTTCACTTATGGATTGAAGCGCAATATAAAGATCCACAAGTTTTAGATGATGATGCGTTAGATGTTGCACAGAATGATCCTGATGAACTTCCGTTGGAAGAATTGAAGACAAAGTGGCTTGCAAGTGATTGGGCAAAGCGCGATCCAGCTCCTGGCGGAATTGAAGTTCCCTTTGAAACAGTATTGGGCGGGGTCTTGCTGCGTGGTCGAATAGATGCGGTTTATGCCGCTAATGGCAGGTATGAAGTTGTTGATTGGAAGACCGGCAAAGCGAAGAGCGGCGATGATTTAGCTGCGGCCGCAATTCAATTGGCCATGTATCGCTTGGCATACTCCAAACTATTTAACGTTCCACTTGAAAACATCAGCGCCGCTTTTCACTATGTCGGATCAAATGAAACGGTTCGGCCAGCAGATTTACTTAGCGAAGATCAGTTAATTTCAATCGTAACCGGCAAGTGATCACTGATCTCACTTTTGATAAAAATTGGGCTTACTGAATTTTTTTCGACGCCCTGGCTCAAAATATAATCAAATTGAATCTTTGGCTGCCAGGTTGGATAACTAGCAACTTGATTTAAGGATTTCCACTTCGAGAACTTAACTGGAATATTAAAGGGTAGATTCAAATCACCGAGCAAGATATGTTTTCCTGGCATCTTTAATAACCAGCGCTTAACGCGCAATAGTTGAATCAAATTTACAATCGGGACAAATGAGAGATGAGTGTTTACAACGGTCCAACCATTTTCAAGTTGAGCCGCAAGCGCATATCTTGGTTCATCTTTCACATAAATAAACCTTATCTTCTTGCTACTCGTATCTGCTGGAAAGGCCAATGGAAGTCCGATTGGGGATTTGCCAAGTGCAAGGGTCGCCCATTTGATTACTGGAATATTTGTAATGATTCCAATTCCGTACGAGGCTGGCTTATCATCTGAAATTTTTGAAGTATTTGTAATCAGTACGGGTTCGTCTTTGCGAAGGTGGCGCCACTTGAAGCCAGGTGTTCCAATTACACATCTTGCGAATGCAAAATTCTGTGCGCCAAGTTCGCTTGCGAGTTCGGCTACTTGGAAAATTTGATCTGATCTATCTTGAAATGCATCAACCTCTTGAACGCCGATAACGAAATCAGAGTTTCCAACGTTTAGGGCATGAGCAATTTCTTTGAAATTTTCCGCACCTTGCCCATGCAACAAGTTCCAAGAAGTAAGGCGCATTCGCTCACTTTATTAGGCTTTGGCCGCTGGCTCGCTGTGATTTGCCTGCCCTAGTAAGGTCGGCGGGTGAATGTTTTGAAGTTGCCATTGGCGAGTGAGGCGGTTGACCGCGCTGGCGAGCTTCGATTAAAACCTGATGAATTAGCCAAGCTCTGGAAGTCTGCGCGCATCCTGCACTTCGCTTCTGGAAAATTTAGGGTTAAGGCGAATAATGAATTGGATTTCCAAAGTGCGGATCAGATTCTAGAACTTCGCGATAAGGCTGAATTCGCGCAAGGTGAAGAGTTATTCCTTGGTATTGATAATGGCACCTCATATTTTGCCTGGTGCAGCGATGCCGAAGATTTTGAATGCTTTGAGTTGCTTGAAAATTATCAAACTTTGCGAACCTTAGGTGATCATTTATCGCAGTTAGAAATGGGACTTGCAATCCATAGCCAAGCGATAGCAAATTGGCACCACTCACACCAATTCTGTGCAAGATGTGGTCTGCCAACAGTTAGTGCAAATGGTGGTTCTCTTCGTAAATGTTCGTCAGATGGCTCCGAACATTATCCACGAACTGACGGCGCAGTTATTGTTTTAGTTAAAGATAAGAAAGATCGAATCTTGCTCGGGCGTCAGAAGGTTTGGCCAGAACGCAGATTCTCCTGCTTCGCTGGTTTTGTTGAACCTGGCGAATCATTTGAACAAACAGTCTTGCGCGAAGTCTTTGAAGAGTCTGGAATTAAATTAGAAGAGATAACTTATTTAGGTTCACAACCTTGGCCATTTCCAGCATCAATCATGATTTCTTTCTCTGCTATTGCAACTAATCCAGATGATGCAATTCCAGATGGCGAAGAGATTGAAGAGATTCGTTGGTTATCGCGAGATCAGATGCGCGAATCAATCGCTGATGAATCTTTAACGCTGCCGCCAAATATGAGCGTTGCGCGCAAGATGATTGAGTTTTGGTATGAAAATGAGGGCGTAGATGCCAGCAGCAAGCGTTGACCAAATCCTTGAAGCGCTAGATCCAGAACAACGTGAAGTTGTAACTGCGGTCCGCGGTCCGGTCTGCGTTATTGCTGGAGCTGGAACCGGTAAGACTCGAGTAATTACACATCGCATCGCATATGCAATTGCTATTGGGGTAACGGATTCAAGCAAAACTTTGGCTTTAACATTTACCGCACGTGCTGCTGGCGAGATGCGTGCCAGATTACGCGGCCTTGGAATTCCAAATGCAACTGCAAGAACTTTTCACTCAGCAGCGATAAAGCAGTTGATGTACTTCTGGCCCTACTCATTTGGTGGCGCATTTCCATCGCTCTTAACTATGAAGTCTGGCGCGATTGCCGAAGCACTTAGCAGAACTGACTCTGGGTTAGCTCCGCAAACTTCCACCTTGCGCGAAATCGCAAGTGAAATCGAATGGGCAAAAGTTTTAGAAATTTCACCAGATGAATATGTTGAATCGGCACTTGGCGCGGGCCGCACACTTCGAATTCCAAATAACAAACCAGATAAAGCAAACTTCGAAGGTATCTCAAAGGTTTACCAAGCTTACGAAACGCTCAAACAACAAGAGCGTGCGATTGACTTCGAAGATGTCTTGCTTCTAACAGTTGGCATGTTGGAAGAAGATCGCGATGTTCGCGAACGTGTCCGTGATCAATACCGATATTTCACAGTCGATGAATACCAAGATGTTTCACCACTTCAACAACGGCTATTAAATTTGTGGCTTGGAAATCGTGATGACATCTGTGTTGTTGGCGATGCCGCACAAACTATTTACTCCTTTGCTGGCGCAAGTTCATCATTCCTACTTGGCTTCACAAAACGCTTTCCAAGCGCGCAAGTAATTCGACTATCTCGTGGCTACAGATCCACACCAGAAATTATTGGAACTGCGAATGCGATTTTGCGACAGGGCGGAATGATCGGCGAACATGGCCATGAACTCGCATCTATGAATGAACATGGCGCAAAACCAGAGATTGCAAAATTTGAATCGAACGCTGGAGAAGCCAGCTTTATCGCAAAGAAAATCGCCGAACTTCGGGCACAAGCTGGCGAGCATGTTGAAGTAGCAATTTTAACTAGAACCAATTCGCAGTTGGATATTTTTGAACGCGAACTTCGTGCAGCTGGAATTGATTCCCAAATTAAGAGTTCAGAAAAATTCTTCGAACGCGTAGATGTTCGAGATGCAATGCGCGTTATTAGAAGTGCATCTGTTCTGCCAAGTGAAGGCGGTAGTTGGTACACGGATTTAGTTGATGTCTTGCGCCCCTTTGGCGAAACAGATTATGTGCATGCCTTTCTTGCACTAGCTAAAAATATGCAGGAAGAAGGTTCAGCAGCTGGTACCCAGCTAACACTTAGAACTTATCTTCGCGAGCTAGAGGATCGGGCCGAACAGAACAATCCACCCACACTTCCGGGCGTTGTGCTCTCAACCCTGCATGCGGCAAAGGGTTTGGAGTGGGATCACGTTTTCTTGGCCGGTATCAGCGATGGCGTTTTACCAATGGGTAACGATGTCGAAGAGGAGCGCAGGCTCTTCTATGTCGGCCTGACTCGCGCGAAGAGCGAGCTGCACCTTTCATATTCGGGAACTCCAAGCCCGTTCTTAAGCGGCATTCTGTAATTTAGTTTTACCCAATTAATTAATTTGCAAAAGAGATGTGGCGTGGGTTACCCTTGTCGACATGTCACAGAAGCTCGAATTCTCAACAGGCACACGCGGTATCGCCGCTGTGTCTACTTCGCGTTTTTCTGTGGCTAATACAACCAATAAGCCTTCAACACATAAGCATTTTGCCTTCGCTGCCAATTATGCAGCCTATGCAAAGCGCGGATCCTGGAGCTCTATCGGCTAACCGATAGCTAAAAGCCCCAGGGCCGCAAATCCTTTCAAAGGATTCGCGGCCCTTTTGCTTTTTAACCAACTAACCAAACAACTAACCAACTAACCAACTAACCAAACAAGAGAAAGACAAACGAGAAAAGACGGAGGTGAGAACAGTGACTGTTCTCTTCAGCGAACTATTAGTACCAGGTTGGGCCCAAGGCCCAGATGCAAAGATTGGTGTAACTGCTTTTGCAGATTCAGCAACGAAGCTTCCCTGCCATCAGGCAGACCCAGAGACCTTCTTCGCCGAGAGCCAAGCCGAAATTTCGTATGCCAAGGCTCTTTGCGGTGAGTGTCCAATGCGCGCCGCCTGTTTAGAAGGTGCGCTATCTCGAAGCGAGCCATGTGGAATTTGGGGCGGTGAATTGTTTGAAGATGGCAAAGTCATCCAAACAAAGCGTGCACCAGGTCGTCCGCGACTAGAAAAGCTAGAGCGTCTAGAGAAGCTAGAGAGCTCTACTAGCGAGATCGAAGCCGCGCTAGCTTCCTAAGTAATTCTTGTTAAAGAAGTTGCTGGCAGCCACACAAACCATGTGGTTGCCAGTAACTATTTGTATTTGCAGCGTTATCAGGATTCGTCGGATCAAATAAATCTAAAACTCTAGTGACCCCAACTAAATTCTTGCCTATCGAATTGGAGCCAACTTCGATGGCAGCGAAATATTCGATAACCGCGATGGCCACCATTCCAGAGATAGCCGCAACTTGAGCTGACGGGATTTCTAAATTTTTAATTGTGGAAATCAATTCAAATTCCTGATGGTAGGGAAATTGCTCAGATCGCCATAGTTTTAAACAATTTAAGCAGGGCGACTTTCCTGGAATAACAATTGGTCCAATCTCAATTGTGTTTTCAATTAGCTTCGAAATTGCTATATGTGCAATCTCTTCACTCATCCAACGCTGCAGAGTCTCTTGCGCAACTTCTTCGGTTGCGATTATGAAGTTAGGAAGTACTGGAAAACTCTTCTCCTCCCCAACTACGAGACGAGAATTACGAGCTAAGTCAGCCAGAACAAGCTCTCGTCTAACCCCAACATCACTTCCTCGTATGCCGAGGCCGCAGACCTCTTCGGGCGCAATTTGAATGGAGTCTGCTTTACCTTTTGAAATACTTCGATCAATCAACCGGATTGTGCTGAAGCCACTTGCCTGCAGGAGCGTAAAGAGTGTAAGAGCTATTCGATTGTGTCCGAAAATAATTATTGAATATTGCTGACGCCTGGCAATTAAGTCAGCGGCGCAATTCTGCAGAGTTACATCAGGATGCCAACTTGTTAAATTCTCCTGTGCCTGCATTCGCTTCCGGGCGCTCACCAAATTAACTGGAAGGTATTGATCAACGCTCATTTCCAAAGCAGATTTTCTAAATTCAATTAATTTTGCCTGGTGCAAGATTTCTAGAATCCAGTTGATCTCGCTTCTGATATCACCAGCGTTCAAGCCACTTTGCGCCGCTAAATTTTGGTAAATATTGGAAAGCTCGTGGGACCCATCGCACAAAACAAGTAGGCAATTAGCAAGACTCTTGAGAGAGGAACCAATTGAGATCCCGCGGTGGGCTAGGCCAACATAGATATCGGACTCTAGGTTTAGAAAATTAACACCAGGCTTAAGAGTAGGAAATGTAGTGTGGGGCATACGACGGAGTATCAAGCAGATTCTTCGCAATTGAATAAGGCTTGCATTATGTTGTGGAGAGCTTTGCTCATATTGAACACTTCGTGCCCAATAAAAAACGCCCCCGCACTTTCGTGAAGGGGCGCCTTAATTTTTATTAGGTGTTAATTAAGCCTTACCAAGAATGCGGTTAACTTTTGTTCCGCACACTGGACAGATGCCTTGTGCCATACGGCGACCAGACTCAGAGACTTTTACGTGGCCTTCAAAAGCACGCTTCTCTTTGCACTTAACGCAGTAGGCCTCACCCTTATATTCTTCAGCCATTATGACCCTCCAATCGCCGCACTCTCAAAAGCTTGGGGGTATCCCAAACCCTGCGTGCGTATACGCTCACCATACCCCTGAACACGCTTGTAACTTGGGATTTCACGCCTAAATTGGGGGTAACTCGAGTATTTCGTCGGGAGAAC
The DNA here is from genome assembly GCA_026393035.1 of Actinomycetota bacterium. Lineage (GTDB taxonomy): Bacteria > Actinomycetota > Actinomycetes > Nanopelagicales > Nanopelagicaceae > AAA044-D11. The sequence goes on along the minus strand of JAPLAY010000020.1, from coordinate 11,543 downwards.
CTTGAGATCCCGCCTCATATCCTTCTAAAAAGGCCTCAGCCCGCTCTTTATCGCCATATCTAGCAAGTAATTCGTGGAAGTCATCGCCATGGCCCGCAATCCGTAGATGGATTAGTTCATGGAATAAGACATATCGAAGTACGTAATCCGGTGCACCATTTAAGCGATCTGATATTCGAATAGTTTTATCAACCGTTGTGCAAGATCCCCAGCGCTCGCGCATTGATCGCCAGGTGATAGAAATTGGGCGCTCGCTAAATTCGGGCAAATATTCTGCGAGTATCGCATCGCTCATCTCGAATAGGGCCGAGTCGCTCTTGCGAAGGCGATTTTCACGTTTCAATACGAGATCAATCATCTCTGGAATGACTTCAAACTCTTGGCGGCGACTTAATCGATCAGGAATATGTATTTCAATAACGCCATTTTGGCGAAATGCATGGAGAGTGCGCTTTCTGCGTGAACTTCTGATGACCCGAAATTCAGGAAGCCTGGATAAGAGCTCTTCCTGCTCTTTCTTGATTGATTTTTTGGGGGTGAGAGCAGGCATATTGGGGAAGATATCTGCAAAAATTTCTCCTTGTACAAAGTTCTCCACGGAATCAGAGTTGTCGCTACTCGGAGTGGGTGAATTAGAGCTAAATATTGCCATAACTTCGAAGCACCTCCGTTTTCCCCAGATTTATAAGAGTTATCAACAGTATAAACTCGCTATACACAAGTTTATCAACAGCGGATGCGAAAACTGATTTTAAAACCCTAAAGTTTTGCTAGAGAAAATAAAAATAAAGTGCTTATGCAACGCGCACCGTGAGTTGATTATGGCTAGTAATTACTTTAGGTTTTAGCCACGAAGTTCTCGGATAACCGTTCATTGTTTGCAAGGGGAAGGCAAACAAAGAATCGTGCGCCCGGGGACTTCGCTTTTTATTTCTAGAGAATTTTTAAAGCAGGCCTGATAGATCGTCAGGAACGATGGTGCTATTTAGAAATTTCTTAACATCAGCGAGGTCGGAAGCTATCGGCAAAAGCGCAGGATCTTCCCAGCGCTGATCTCTCTCCGAAACTCCAATTTCACTATCAACTTCAAACCAGAAATGTGCACACTCGCGCGCTTTTCTTGGTGAAACTTCAAGACCAAGTAGCGTTGCAAACAATTGTTGGGTTGGTGATTTGGTTGCACGACCACGGCGCAGCGTCTCACTTAGCGCTGGATAGGAAGGAAGTCGATTTCCAACTGCCATTGTCGTTACGTGATCAATCCAGCCTTCAATTAGTGCGAGCGCCATTTCAAGTTTTGCGAGTGCGGCGTCTTGCGATGGGCTCTGTTCTGGTTTAAATAATCCAGCGCTAATTGCAACTGAAATTGATTGCGGATTGTTTATATCTAATTCACCAGTTTCAAGCGCACGTTCTGCTTGTTCTTGAATTGAATCAATATCAATCTTGATGCCAGCGCCATACGCGGTGATTGCATCTTTAATATAAGTTGAAAGCCAAGGGGCGTGAGAGAAAAGCCTTGATGCTGCGGCCTCTCGGATAGCTAGAAATATTCGAACTTCATCTAATGGAATATCAATGCCCTGCGCCCATTGCGCCACATTTGCGGGGATTAGCCGCGCTTCGTTCTTAGCTAGAAGTGGGATTGCGACATCGTTCGAACCAGTAATTGATACCGCTAACAAGCGGAGTCTGCTTCAAAACATTTGTTAACGCGGTGGCCATTCCATCAGCCAGTGGCTCAATTAGCGCTGCCCAATTTACAACTGTCGAGTCCAACCAATCGCGACGACTCCAGGCCGGCATATTGGACCTTGAGAGCGCCGGAAAATTTGTTGCCTCATCTAGCCAAGTGTTTGCAATATCTAGTGCAACTTGGGCATCAGCAATATCTTGAGAACCAATTGGAAGATCGCCTTGCGAGGCTACAAATTTTCTTGCAACATCGCGGAGAACATCGGGTGAAATTAGCGGGCCGGTTGAACCAGCACCACTTGCCGCTGCAAAAAGAGTCTGCGGATTTAATCCAAAGTTAGAGAGCTGCGCAAATAACTTTTTAAAGTTTTCATTTGAATTCTCGTCAGGATTTGAATCATCGGGGCCACCAAAACCAAAGCCAAAATTGCCACTCATCGTTTGCCCCCTTCCATATCTATTGAATCTATTAAGTGAATCATATGTAAGGTAACCAAGCCAGGTGAAAGTTTCTTCCCGAACTTTGGAACTATATTAAGCGCCGTTGGCCTGGAGTTGTTATGGTGTGCCAATGCTGGCTTGCCAGTAAATAAATTAGGAAAACCAGAGGTAGTTAAGTGCAGATGATTTACGCAGCGGCGGCATCAAGCAGCCCAGCGTTTGCAGCGTTGATCTGGTGGCTTGTGCCATTTTTCGCAGTTTTAGGTGCGATTATTTACGTTATTTGGATAGCGAAATTTAAAGATAAGTATGCAAACGAGACCAATCGTTCGGTAACGAAATTTCAATCATTTCAAGACACCTTCCGCGATGACTCCACACCCAATTCCTAGATACCTCTCAAGGCCAGCTCTCTATCTTTTAATAACAGTATTAATTTTCACTCTCGCAATCCCCTCACCATTTGCAGTCATCTCGCCAGGGCCGGTCACTGACCTCTTGAGCAAAGGGCTAACAATTTCAGGGGAGAAGTCGCTAAAAACGAGCGGCAATCTCTATTCATTATCGGTTTATGTAAATAATCCAGAGAGTCGCCCGCCCGGGTTATTCGTTTTAGCCGCTTGGATATCTGGCGATTCAGTAGTTCTGCCAAATGAAGTTGTTTATAAAGTTGGCGAGACGACAAAAGCTGCCGGCAAAGCTGCGAAGAAAGAGATGGTCAACTCTGAATCAATTTCGGCAATTGCGGCTGCGAATTTCTTGAAGAAAATAAATCCAGAGCAACCACTAAATTGGAGCAAGTCAGATATTAAATTTGCAATGAAAAACGTTGGTGGCCCAAGTGCTGGCTTAGCATTCTCATTAGCCCTTTTAACAAGATTAAAGTTTCCTGAGATTGTGGGCGGGCGAAAAATAGCGGTTACCGGAACGATAAAAGAGAATGGCAAAGTTGGTGCCATCGGTGGAATCGATCAAAAACTTATTGCCGCAGGTAAAGCTGGCGCAAGTGTTGCGGTTTTTCCACGGGCAAACTGCGAAGACATAACTGTTAAGCCAAAGGGGCTAGAGCTAGTGGCAGTTTCAAATTTGACCGAGGCTTTTCATGGATTGTTGAGCCCAAAAATTGCGGCTTCGTTGCGCTGTCCACGCTGATTTTCGCAACAATTTAACTTTTTGGTTTGCCCAGTTTTTCGCACTAGGTAGAGTATGGACATGAGTTCATTTCAGTTTCCAGTAAATCCATTGAAGCCAAAGCGTCCCGGACCACTAGCACTAACCATTATTGCCCTGGCAATTCTCGGTGCCATCTTGGTTGGAATGAGTGGATTTTATGCTGACTTACTCTGGTTTAGATCTGTTGATTTTCTCTCGGTCTGGAGCACAGTTCTAACTACGAAAATTACGCTCTTTATTTTCTTCGGTCTTATTACTTCACTATTTATCACCACAAATATTTATCTAGCTTTTAAGAGTCGTCCAATCTATGTTCCAGTCTCAATCGAAGCCGACAATTTGGAACGCTATCGCGGACAACTTGAACCAATTCGACGTTGGGTATTAATCGCAATAGCAGTTGGTTTCTTCTACTTCTCTGGAACTTCTGGCATGGGACTCTGGGAGTCATGGTTGCAGTTTAAGAATGCGACGACTTTCGGCATTAAAGATTCACAATTTGGATTAGATATTTCATTTTTTGTATTTAAGTTGCCGTTCTACCAGGCGCTTATCGCTTGGGCTATTTCAACTCTTGTTCTAACAATTATTGCTGCTGCTGCGGTTCACTATTTGTATAGTGGAATCAGATTGCAAGCTGCGGAAGATAAGACAACCGTTGCGGCACGAGTCCAACTATCTGTTCTTCTCGGAATTTTGGTTTTGATCAAGGCAGTTGCATATTGGTTTGATCGCTACGCTCTTGAATTAAAAGAGGGCAAATTAATCACTGGTCTCTCCTACACCGATGTGAATGCACTGCTCCCAGCTAAATCAATCTTGGCAGGAATTTCGCTAATCTGTGCGCTGCTCTTCTTCGCAAATATTATTCGTCGCTCATGGGTACTTCCAGCAGCCGGAGTAAGCCTTCTAGTTATCTCATCAATTTTAATTGCTGGTGTTTACCCAGCAGCGATTCAACAGTTCCAAGTTAAGCCAAGTGAATCGTCAAAGGAAGCGCCATACATCCAACGAAATATCGAGGCTACTCGCGCTGCATATGGTTTGAGCGATGTGAAAGTCCAGGATTATCAAGCAACTATTGCAACATCAGCCGGTCAATTAAAGAATGATGAAGCAACAATTTCAAATATTCGTTTACTTGATCCAAATGTGGTTCCCGCAACTTTCCGCCAATTGCAACAGATCAAGCCTTATTACAACTTCGCTGATTCGCTGGATGTCGATCGCTACACAATCGATGGCGCAAAACGTGATTCAGTAGTTGCGGTTCGCGAATTAAATATTGCTGGCAACCCAGCTCGTAACTGGATTAACGACCACTTGGTTTATACCCATGGTTTTGGATTTGTTTCAGCACTTGGAAATACCATCGATACAGATGGCAAGCCAACATTTAGCGTTGGAGATATTCCACCAACAACTGGCCTTGGAAAATTTGAACCTCGAGTTTACTTCGGCGAAAATGTTCCAGATTATTCAATTATTGGTGGCGCAAAAACTAGTAAGCCAACCGAACTCGATTATCCAGATGATAAATCTGCAAATGGTCAGAAGAACTACACATACACCGGTAAGGGTGGCGTCCCAATGGGATCAATCTTTACTCGACTACTTTTTGCTATCAAATATCAAGAACAACGCATTTTGCTTTCGAACTTGATTAACTCAGATTCTAAAATTCTCTTCAACCGTAATCCAGGTGAGCGCGTAGCAAAGGTTGCTCCTTGGCTAACACTTGATGGAAATATTTATCCAGCAGTTGTAGATGGCCGAATCCTTTGGATCGTTGATGGCTACACCACAAGCAACGGATACCCATACTCGAAGAAAACAAACTTGGCTGATGCAACTACAAACTCTGTAACAACGAGTTCTACAGCTGTTGCATCACTTGCAAGCAAGAACGTCAGCTATATTCGAAATTCAGTTAAGGCAACCGTTGATGCCTACGACGGCACTGTAAAGCTTTATCAATGGGATACCAAAGATCCAGTCCTTGCGACATGGAGCAAGTCGTTCCCTGGAACCGTTACTCCAAAGAGTGCGATGTCTAAATCATTGCTCGAACATATTCGTTATCCAGAAGATCTATTCGGAGTACAACGCGATGTTCTAAGCACCTATCACGTCAAGACTGCCGATGCATTTTATGGTGGCCAAGATTTCTGGCGCGTTCCAACTGACCCATCATCAATGGGTACAAATGCTGGAATTCAACCTCCGTACTACATGACGCTAAAAGTTCCGGGCCAAGATAAAGCAGCATTCTCAATTACTTCATCATTTGTTCCCCGCGGAAATCGCCAGAACTTAACGGCATTTGCAGTTGTGAATTCTGACAATGGTCCTGATTACGGAAAAATTTCAGTACTGCAACTTCCACGTTCAACAAACATCTCTGGACCATCGCAAGTTGCTTCTAACTTTGAGGCCAAGCCAGAAGTTGCACAAGCACTTTCGCTGTTGCGCCAAGGCGGTTCTGATGTAGTACTTGCTAACTTGTTAACACTTCCAGTTGGTGGCGGATTGCTTTATGTCCAACCAGTTTATGTTCGCGCAACTTCAAACACATCTGCCTACCCATTACTTCAAAAAGTATTAGTTTCATTCGGTGATGTAATCGGATTTGATGACACGCTAAAGGGTGCACTGGATCAAGTATTTGGTGGAAATTCCGGAACAGTTTTGAATAACACTTCACAATCAACTACGGGCGGAACAACATCTACAACTGCGAATTCTTCACTTAAGTCAGCGCTTGCTAGTGCTAAATCGGCACTTGCAGATTCACAAGCTGCACTTAAGAAGGGCGATTTCACTGCATATGGCAAGGCACAAGATCGCTTGAAAGCCGCGATTGCAGCCGCTATCGCAGCGCAGAAGTAATTCGCTGCGCAGAAGTAATTCGCTGCGCAGAAGTAATTTGGGTTATTAATCCTTTCGGCATAAGATTGCCGAACCGACGCGGGGTGGAGCAGCTCGGTAGCTCGCTGGGCTCATAACCCAGAGGTCATAGGTTCAAATCCTGTCCCCGCTACCAAATAAAATGGTTGCAACTACATAGTTGCAACTAATTGCAGCCGATGACTTACTGAAAATTCTGCGTAAGCCAGGCCATCAATCGCTAATACAAAAACACTATGTCCAGCGCTATGCCCACTCGCGACTGCGCTTGAAATATCTGAAGTGAAAGGTGCACTTGCCTTTGCCATGGCAATACTTGGTCCAAAGAGCGCAGTACGAGATTTACCGCTCAAAATAATTCTTGCCGCTATTCCTTGAATTGGAGATTGATTCCATTGCGTGAATGCAATTGGAGTAGCGCCTTTGGCCTCTAAATGTTTGGCAATTGCCGCCATCGCTTTATGTTGATCCGAAGCGTTCTCGGCCATCTTTGTTAAGTGTTCGCGTAGCCCAACTATCAAAGTCAAAGTTACGGTGCGAAGAATATTCTGTTCGAAGTAGGTGTCGGGATCGTTCTTGTAAGGATTGGTTTCGAAGACCTCTGATTCAATATCAAAAACCTCTTCATATTTTGGCTCTGGCGGCGCAGTTTTTTCACGATTGGGTAATTTAACTAACAGGAAGATCAGAAGCAGCGCAATTAATCCAAGAAGAAGGTAGAAAACAACTTCAACTTGTGAAGCCTTAAAGGTGTGTCCAGCAATATCCAAATCGCTAAATTCGATTGCACTAATGAAGCTTGGCATTAATTAATTTCCTTCAAAAAGGCGTTATGCAATAAGCCATTACTTGAAATTGCGCTGCCACCATGTGGCCCATCTTCACCGTTAATGCTGGAAAATCTGCCACCGGCTTCACGAACGATTACATCGATAGCTGCTACATCCCAGAGCGATAAGGCAGGTTCAGCTGCAAGATCTACCGCACCTTGCGCAACCAACATATGTGACCAGAAATCTCCATATCCGCGGGTACGCCAGATCTTCTCTTGAAGCGCAATAAATTTAGCTTTGCGTTCGCCCCAACCAAGTAAATCTGAATATGAAACTGAAGCGTCACTTAAGTTCGCAACTTTTGAAACGTGCAGATCTCGTGCGACGCCATTTAAAACTGCTTTGGCACCCAACTTATCGCCAGCCCACCAACGCATTGAAAGCGCCGGAGCGCTAACTACTCCGACAATAACTTTGCCAGATGGATCAACTAGGCCAATTAAAGTTGCCCAAGTTGGAACACCGCGAAGATAGTTTTTGGTGCCATCGATTGGATCAATTACCCAGTAATACTTTCCGGCAAGAGATGATGGACTTCCATACTCTTCACCAACAACCAAATCTTCGGCGCGAACTTTTGCAAGCTCATCTCTAATCGCGTTTTCAACTGCTTTATCTGCATCGGTAACTGGAGATGTATCAGGCTTTGTTTCGATGACTAAATCCAACGCTTCAAATCGATTTAGCGAAATCTTGTCAGCAATATCAGCAAGGCGAAGTGCAACTTCTAAATCAGATTTGATATCACGCGCAGCAGAAGACATGCTCGAATCTTACTTTAAGTCTTAAGGCTCATGCCTTAAGTAAGCGGCGCAGACTTTCAAGGCGAGACTTACTTGTTGCATCTAAATCCCAAGAATTTAGCGCGCAGCTCTCCTCATTATGTGAACAATTCTTAGGGCAGTGTTCGATTGCTTCATTAAATTCGCTGAAGGCACCAATTACTCGTTTGCTGTCGACATGAGCCACACCGAAAGATCTGACTCCAGGGGTATCAATAATCCAGCCACCCTTAACTCCAGTTTTTGTGGAAGCTCGCAGCGATAGTGCAATCGCAGATGAGGAGGTATGTCGGCCGCGACCGGTCGCATCATTTACTGATCCAGTTGCGCGGTCAGCATCTTCAACTAGCGCATTAACCAAAGTTGATTTTCCAACACCAGAATGTCCGAGTAGAACAGAGCGTTTACCAGCCAAGATTTCACGAATCTCGTCAAGCTCACGACCCTTCTGCTTCTTTACTTGAGTCTTGATAATTCTGATATCTAAATCTTTGTATGCACTTAAAAATTCTTTACCATCAGATAAATCGCACTTCGTCATGATAATAATCGGCGTAATTCCTTGGTCATACGCAACAACAAGCGCTCTATCAACAAAGCCATGTCGAGGTTCTGGATTAGCAGATGCAATCACAATTGCCATCTGATCCACATTTGAAACAATCATGCGCTCTTGTTCTGCGTCATCATCAACAGTTCTAGTTAACGCATTAACTCTTGGGGCAACGGTAACTATTCGCGCCAAGGTTCCCTCTTCGCCAGAGATATCACCAACCAAACCAACAATGTCGCCAACAACTACAGACTTCTTTCCGAGCTCCCTAGATTTCATTGCAGTAATCTCGTTAGGCAAATCTGAATCCAAATCGCTATTAAGCAGACATGTAACACGTCCGCGATCTACAGCAATTACAAAACCTTCACCAGCCTGGGAATAGTCGGGACGATCTTTTGTGCGAGGGCGAGTGCTTCGTGCAGGTCTATGGCGTACGTCATCTTCATCGAACTCGTTGAAGTTACGTGGCTCAACCATTAAGCATTGCCTTCCAAGCACCAGGAAAATCTGGAAGCGTTTTCTTAGTTGTTGCGATGTTCTCAATTTGGATTCCATTAACAACTAGACCCAGCATCGCTCCTGCAGTTGCAAGTCGATGGTCATCATAAGTATGAAAAATTCCACCGTGTAGTGGCGCAGGAGAGATATGAAGTGCGCTCTCTTCCTCGTCTACATCCCCACCAAGGGCATTTAGCTCAGTTGCAAGTGCAGCTAAACGATCTGTTTCATGTAAACGTAGATGTCCGATTCCGCGGAGCGAGGAAGGGGAATGCGCAAGCGCAGCAACAGCAGCGATTGATGGCGTTAGCTCACCAACATCGTGCAAATCAATATCAATTCCTTTGATAACACCTGTGCCACTAACTTTTAAATCAGCTCCAACAAATTCAATCTTTGCACCCATCTTGGCAAAGATACTTCGAAGTTGATCGCCAGGTTGTGCAGTTTTCTTAGGCCAATCAGTAATAGTTATTTCGCCACCAGAGATCATTGCAGCCGCCATAAAAGGCGCAGCATTAGATAGATCTGGTTCAATAATGAGCTCTTGTCCTTTTAACTCACCTGGCTCAACGCGCCATTCGTGCTTTCCAGAATTAGAAATTTTTACTTCAACCGTTGCCCCAAAAACTCTTAACATCTCAATAGTCATTTCAATATGCGGCACTGAGGGAAGTGAATTTCCAATATCCCTGATAGTGATTCCAGTTTGGGTTGCTGGGCCAATTAGTAACAGCGCCGAGATAAATTGGCTTGAGGATGAAGCATCAATCTCTAACGTTCCACCCTTAATAGAACCACTGGCATTGATAGTTAGTGGAAGCGAGTAACGATTACCGTGCTCAATCGTGACACCTAGTGATTCAAGCGCCGAAATTACGGGACCCACAGGTCGTTCGTATGATCTGGCATCGCCATCAAAGTGAATTAACCCATTCGCTAGCGCAGCAACTGGAGGCAAGAAACGCATAACTGTTCCAGCATTTCCAACATCAACACTTGCCGGACCAAAAAATTTTGCGGGCGTAACTTTCAAGTCGCCATTTGCTTCTTCACTAATTCCACACCCGATAGCTTTTAGCCCAGCAATCATTAGCGCCGAATCTCTGGAGTGCAGTGGCTTGCGTAGTAAAGATGGTGAAGTCGCAAGCGCTGCAAGAATAAGCGCGCGATTAGTTGCCGACTTTGACCCAGGAATAGTTATGGCTGCGCAAATTGGCGCGGCACCACGAAAGGGTGCGTTCCAGAGATCAACAGTTTTTTCGCTCACTGCGCAAGCCTACCTCAGCAGGTATTCTTGCTGTTATGTGCGGTCGTTATGTGCGGTAGATATGCCTTGGTTAAATCTGCCGGCGAATTACTTGAAGAATTTGAGATAACGACTAATTCAATTTCTAGCGCACTTCCATCAGATTGGAATATCACTCCTACTCGCGATATTTACTTAATTAAGCACGGTCGTGAATTAACAACGGTCTCTTGGGGATTAATCGCACCGTGGGCAAAAGATCGTACCGAAGCAATACGTTCGCAATCACAGGCAATAAATGCCCGAACTGAAACGGTTCATGAGAAACCCACATTTAGAAGTGCATTTAAATCGCGAAGATGTTTAATACCTGCGACTGGTTATTACGAATGGGCAACTGAACTTGGAAAATATGAAAGTAAACAACCGTTCTATATTCATTCCCAAAGTTCGGATAAGTCACTTGCCTTCGCGGGTATCTATGATCGTTGGGTAGATCAAAGCGGTGAAATTTTTGAAAGCGCCGCAATCATCACGCGACCTGCAGTTGATTTCTTGGCCAAGATTCACCACCGCATGCCAACCTTTCTGCCAGCCGACCGCTGGGATCAATGGCTAGATCCAAAGCTGAATGAAGTTGAAGAGATTCGCTCACTTATGAATTTAGAACATCCGGCTATGGGCTTAGTGGCTCACCCAGTTTCTACGAAAGTTAATGCAACTAGAAATAATGGCCCCGAGTTAATAACCGAGATAGACGTGAGCGAACCAGGCACCTTGTTCTAAGCCTTTCCCTCTGGGAATAAAGTGAGAAGAGGCTTTGTTCTAGAGCAGAGATCCTCATTGTGTTTGGAAATCCGAAAGCGAGTGAATCCTTGGCAGTAGCCTTACTACCGATGTCTTCCGAGATAGAGGTTAGAACTCCGGCCGGTGCGCTGGCTACGGAGAATATTGTTGATCGCACTGCGCGCTTTGAACGCGATGCGATGCAATATACAAACCAGCTTTATGCAGCTGCAATGCGTTACACAAAAAATCCGCATGATGCCCAAGATTTAGTTCAAGATACTTTTGCCAAAGCATTTACCTCATTTCACCAATTTGAACCAGGAACAAATCTAAAGGCCTGGCTATATCGAATTCTTACAACAACTTTTATTAACACTTATCGCAAAGACCAACGTCGTCCACTAATTTCTGATGGCGAAGTCGAAGATTGGCAACTCGCAGCATCTGCGAGCCACACAAGTGATCAAGGAAAATCTGCCGAAGATGAAGTTCTGGAAAATCTTCCTGATGGCGATGTTAAGCGCGCACTTCATGAAATTCCTGAAGAGTTTCGCCTAGCGGTTTTTTATGCAGATGTTGAGGGATATTCCTATAAAGAAATCGCAGAGATTTTGGGCATT
>JAPLAY010000003.1 GCA_026393035.1 Actinomycetota bacterium | reverse complement strand
AAAGCGAGCCCGATTATTGGATAACGCTTGTAGTGACCGTGCTTGCTGATTAATTTTCCACTTGTGATTGACATCGAAACGATACCGATCATAAATGGAATCAATTTCAAGCCGGCAGAAGTCGCGGAATCGCCCTTAACTACTTGTAGATAGAGCGGCAACATAACGATTGCACCGAACATTCCAGCTCCGATAATGAAAGCAAGAATCGATGTGACTGAGAATGTGTGATTCTTAAATAGTGTTAACGGCAAGATTGGTTCTTTGGCACGGCTCTCGTGATAGATAAATACAAGTACTAATACCAGCGCGATTGCTAGTGCGGTGATTGTTTTTGAAGTTTTCCAACCATCTTGTGGGCCATAAACCGAGATTCCTAGTAGCAATGATGAGACACCAGCTACAAGCAGCAAAGCACCCAAGTAATCAATTGAATGTTCGCGCTTTACCTTTGGAATGTGAAGAGAGATTGAAGTAATAATTAGTGCAGCAATTCCAAACGGTAAGTTGATGTAGAAAATCCAACGCCATCCGGTAACTCCAAGAATTTGGGCATGATCTGAGAAATATCCGCCAAGTAGTGGACCAGCGACTGAAGATAGTCCCCATACCGCTCCGAAATAACCTTGATATTTACCGCGTTCACGAGGTGAAACTAAATCACCAATAATTACGAAGGTAAGTGACATCAAGCCACCGGCGCCAAGTCCTTGAAGTGCGCGGAAGGCAATTAGTTGAGTCATGCTAGATGCAGCACCTGCAGCGAATGAACCAATTAAGAAAGTAACAATCGCGAATTGGAAAACCGGGCGTCGACCATAAAGATCTGAAATTTTTCCGTATAACGGCGTTGATGCTGTTGAAGTTAGGAGATAGGCAGTTACAACCCAGGTGTAATGGGCGAGGCCATCGAAATCTTCAACGATGCGCTTTAGCGCGGTTGAGACAATTGTTTGATCAAGGGCGGCGAGCAACATTCCGACCATAAGTCCACTGAGGACAAACATAATTTCTTTGTGAGTAAGTGCTTTAGGGGCTGCATTATTTTTATTAGACATAAAAGTGAGTTTACTATGCAGCTCCAGTAATCAAGTAATAAGGTGAGGCTATGAACTCCATCATCGCGCATGAATTGGTGAAAACCTATGACAAAGGGGCGGTACGAGCTCTCGATGGCTTAAACCTTGATGTTAAAGAGGGCACAGTCCTTGGACTTCTTGGGCCAAATGGTTCTGGAAAAACTACGACAGTTCGAGTGCTTGCAACGCTATTAACTCCAGATTCTGGAAGCGCAACTGTGGCTGGAATTGATGTTTTGAAGCATCCTGATGAGGTTCGAAAAGTTATTGGGTTATCCGGTCAATATGCCGCGCTTGATGAAACGTTAACTGGTTGGGACAACCTAAATATGTTTGGCCGCTTGTATCACTTGAATTCAAGTGGCGCTAAAAAGCGAGCTGAAGAGCTACTCGAAAAATTCTCATTAACGGAAGCAGCTAAGCGCCCAATTAGAACTTACTCCGGGGGCATGCGCCGGCGCTTAGATTTAGCGGCATCGCTAATTGTTAAGCCAAAAGTTTTATTTTTAGATGAACCTACAACTGGTCTTGATCCACGCGGTCGCATGGAGATGTGGGAAGTCATTGATGATGAGTTAAAGAATCAAGTAGGCGGAGAGCGGTTAGAAATTACAGTTGAGGCGAATCAGATTCCAGAAGCAACTAAGTTGGTAGAACAAGTTACTGGCACAAAGCCTTCGGTTGACAATGGCATTCGAAAAATTTCAGCACCGGTAAGTAATGGCAGCGCGTCATTGATTCAAGTTCTGCGACTTCTTGATGATGCCAAAATTCATCCACTTGATATCGGACTTAAGCGTCCTTCGCTTGATGATGTATTCATAGCGCTAACAGGCCATGTTGCTGAAGTTGTTGTTGAAGGAGGCGCAAATGTTGCAAAACGTAAGTGATTTCTTAGTAATAACTAAGCGCCAGTTACTCCAGATGATTCGTATCCCTGAAGTATTAATTTTTGCGACCATCCAACCTGCAATGTTCGTGCTCTTATTCCGCTTTGTTTTCGGCGGTGCTATTGATTCTGGTGTTAAAGGTGGATATGTCCAACTCTTGATGCCAGGAATCTTCGTTCAAACTGTCGCATTCACTCTTGCTGCTACTGCAGTTGGACTTGCTGCTGATATGCAGAAGGGTTTAATTGATCGATTTAGATCACTGCCGATTTCAAGATCAGCAGTCGTAATTGGCCGCACAGTTGGTGACACTTTGCAGAATATTGTGACGCTAATTGTGATGGGACTAGTTGGATTCTTAGTCGGTTGGCGCCCAAGTAGCGGGCCGGTAAAGGTTTTACTTGGATTCTTATTCTTACTTGCCTTCGGTTATTCGATGTCTTGGATTGGAGTCTTGATTGGACTCTCAGTTCGCGAGGAACGAGTAGCTCAGAATTTAGTTTTCATGACGGTATTTCCACTTACCTTTTTATCAAATGCCTTTGCACCAACAACTGGGATGCCGAAAATTCTGCAATATTTTGCCGAGTGGAATCCAGTTTCAACAATGGTCGCGGCCTGCCGCCAACTATTTGGGACTCAAAATATATTTGGTGCTACCGCTAACTCTTGGCCAAGCCAGAATCCAATATTGATGTCGCTGATTTATATGGTCTTGCTCGTTGCAATTTTTGCACCAATAAGCGTGCGCAAGTATGTGAGGGTCAGTAAATAGATTAGAAGAAGTTCTGAGCTTCTAATACTGCAACGCTTATTTCACGACCATTTGGCGCGGTGTATTTTACAGTCTCACCAATCTTTGCACCCAGAACAGCGGCGCCGAGTGGAGATTTCTCACTGTAAACATCAACATCGCCACTTGCAATTTCGCGTGATCCGAGAAGGAATTTCATTTCATCGCCAGCAATATCTACAGTTACAAGCATTCCAATTCCGACAAAACCAGATTCACCTGCCGGAGGATTTCCGATGTGCGCATTTTCTAACATGTGCTTAAGTTGGCGAATTCGGGCTTCAGTTTTGCCCTGCTCATCCTTTGCTGCGTGATAACCGCCATTCTCTTTTAGATCGCCCTCGGCGCGCGCAGCTTCAATCTTTTTCACGATGTCAGCACGACGGGGACCTTCTAGATCTGCTAATTCAGCGGCCAAGCGGTCAGCGGCTTCTTGCGTCAGCCAGGTCTGAGTAGGTTCAATAGACATAAGACGAGGAGTTTACAACCAATTTCGAACTATCTAGAAATTAATCTGAGGTGCAAGATTCAATCTGAGCATTTACCGCAGCAAGTCGGGTTGGAATTTGAATCACCCTAGTCACCTTTGAACTCCCAAGCGGAATCGGGTCATCAATTTGGCCCACAATATTCAAGCCATAATCTCTGGCACTAAGTCGGCATGTGATCTGGTTCGATGAATTCTTAATCTCTAACTCATAACGAATTTCAATGCTTTTAGAATCAATCTCTTTAAACGAAATTAGTGTTGCTCGAATATCTGGATTTGAATAATGGTTTGCTGACCAGGCCAACCAAGCGCCACCAAATATTGCAAAAATCAAGGCAGTGATTAGCCACTTTGGGAATCGGTTCTGGTTAATCCCATATCTTTTTTGTAGGTATGGGTCGCCTTCGTACGGCTCGGTCATGCGTGCAAGTCTACGTATTCTCAATACAATCTGCACATGAACGGTAGAACAACCATCGATGTCGGAGTAGCAGGCTCGATCACAATGATAATTCTCTGTCTATCTGTTGGCCTTCTCCTCTGGAACTTCTATCGCAGATATAAAAAGCTATCCGATCGCAATGACGAGAAGTAAAGGTTTCTTCGCCCAACTTTTAGTGGCAATACTTCTATCGCTAACTTTTATCG
This sequence comes from Actinomycetota bacterium, assembly GCA_026393035.1. Classification (GTDB taxonomy): domain Bacteria; phylum Actinomycetota; class Actinomycetes; order Nanopelagicales; family Nanopelagicaceae; genus AAA044-D11. The sequence goes on along the minus strand of JAPLAY010000003.1, from coordinate 14,980 downwards.
GCCTTGGTAATTGGCAATTAAATCGGGCGCATGATCTACGGGCCATGAACAAGGTAATTCCAGATCTACCTCGTACTGAACTGGAAAATATCGCAAGCGTTAATTCAAATTTAGAACCAAGTGCAATCAATAGATTGGTAAGTGTTTCTGGAAAATATGTGAAAACTTTTACCGCACCGAGCCAGAAATTAATCGGAGATAAATCTTCGCCAGCTACAAATTTGGAAGTGAGAATTCTCGAACTCTCCGGAAAGCGTGGAATATTAGTTGTCCGAGGCGTTGAAAGTTTAGAGAACCAAGAGATTTTCGGTCAGATAAAAATTAGTGGTCGGCTTTATCCAAGACAGACTTCTGATTCGGTTAAAGCGAAAGTGGGCGAACTTTCAAGAATCGATCCAGCGCTAGTAGTAGCAGATACTTCGCTTTCATTATTTGATGGCTACATCGTCGCGACTTCTGAGAAAACAAAATTGGGACAGGAAATTCTGACGACCAGAATCGCTGCGCCACAACTTAAATCAAAGGTAGCTGGAAATTATTGGCAGCACATCTCCTATGTATTTATCTGGTGGCTTATGGCGCTGCTTGTCTTGCTCGCGCCGTTCTACAATTCGCTGAAAGAGCGCCAAAGTGGCGGTAAAGTTGCGGCATGAGCACACTAAACGCACGTCAAGCCGCCCTTAACGGCGCAATGGTTCGCTTCCGAATAATGGCTATTTATTGCGGTGTCATGTCTTTGCTTCTCTGGTTTGTGAATGTTCCAACCCACTACTTCATATTTGAATCAACCCACCACTACTTCACTTGGATTGCCTTGGTTCACGGCTTTACCTATCCAATTTATGTATTAGCTGCCTTTCATTACTGCCTAAAGGCCCATAAATCATTTGCCAGCACGATCATTTTTATTCTCGCCGGAACTCTGCCAATCGCATCCTTTATTGCAGAGCGTCGAGCAATTAAAGAATTTAAAGCCTTAGCCTAAGTAAGGCGAAAATAAGTGGCTAACTTTCTAAAGGATTATTTAAAGCCGACCGTTAAGTCGGTTTTATATCCGATATATGAGAGCCGAATATTTTCTAATCTAGATTTCTCACAGACCCCGCGCCATGTTGGCGTAATTCTTGATGGAAATAGAAGATGGTCTAAGGCAAACCCAGCAGTCGATGGTGATATTTCATCCTCTAGAGGACATAAGGCCGGCGCTGAAAAAATTATCGATCTCCTCGATTGGTGTGAAGAATCAAGCGTTGAAGTTTTAACTATCTGGCTCTTATCAAATCAAAATTTAAGTAGGCCACCACAAGAGCTTGAACCACTGCTTGCAATAATCGCCGAGACTGTTAACGACCTAGCAAGTCGCAGACGTTGGGAGATTCGCCCAGTAGGTTCAATGGAACTCCTGCCAAAGAATCTGGTCGATCAATTAACTGATGTGGCCACAAAGACCAAAGGTATAAAAGGCGTAGTTATAAATGTGGCGATTGGATATGGCGGCCGTAATGAAATTGCTGATGCCGTTAAATCCTTAATTAATTCCGATGCAAATGCGGGCAAGAGTCCGGCGCAGATTGCCGAACTTGTTACCGTTGATGAGATCAGCCGACATCTTTATACCGCTGGCCTACCTGACCCAGATTTAGTTATCCGAACCTCGGGCGAGCAGCGCCTCGGTGGCTTCCTACTGTGGCAGAGCGCACACTCTGAATTTTATTTCTGTGAGGCATATTGGCCAGATTTTCGTCGAGTCGATTTCCTCCGAGCCCTTCGTGCGTATTCACAGCGAAATCGGCGCTTCGGAAAGTGATGCCAAATGATTCAAAGTAAACAGAAATTAACTTTTGAAATAAGCGTGTCGCAGGGCTTGGGTCACTAAGTAGTTTTACCTTTTACCTATAACAACCAACCCACCCTTCTAATAAAACTAAAAAGAATGCGAGCGCCAATTGGCTAGTTCTGCCCGTAATCCACGCATGACATATGTATTAGATACCAGCGTTTTGCTCGCAGACCCCGTGGCCTTAACAAGATTTGCCGAACATGAAGTAATCATTCCAATCACCGTTATTGGTGAACTTGAAACCAAACGCGATCATCCCGAACTTGGCTACTTTGCCCGCGCCGCGCTTCGCACCCTTGATGATCTGCGAATTGAACATGGCCGACTTGATGAAGATATTAAGTTAAATGATCTAGGTGGCACCCTTCGAGTTGAGTTGAATCATTCAGATTCCTCGTCGCTACCAAGTGGCTTTCTGCGTGATGGTTCGAATGACTCCAGAATCCTGGCAATTGCTCGCAACATGATGGCCGAATCCAGAGATGTAGTTCTGGTAACTAAAGATCTGCCACTTCGAGTTAAGGCATCTTCGGTCGGTGTTAAATCCGAGGAGTACCGGGCAGAACTTGCGTTGACAAGTGGCTGGACTGGAATGGTTGAAGCTAGTGTTGGCGGCACAGTCATCGATGCACTTTATGAAGGCACCAAGATTGCAAATGATCTGGCTAAGGAATATCCATGCCACACCGGAATCGTTCTGCATTCGGATAAGGGAAGCGCCCTGGCCCGAGTTACTCCAGATAAACAACTACAACTAGTTCGTGGTGATCGTTCAGCCTTTGGACTTCATGGCCGTAGCGCCGAACAGCGAGTCGCCTTGGATTTACTTTTGGATAGTGAAATTGGAATCGTCTCACTTGGCGGTCGAGCCGGAACTGGTAAGAGCGCGCTCGCACTTAGCGCCGGGTTGGAAGCAGTTCTAGAGAAGCGCCAACATAAGAAGGTCTTAATTTTCCGCCCCCTCTATGCCGTCGGCGGCCAAGAGCTTGGCTATCTGCCAGGTAGTGAGAACGAGAAGATGTCACCTTGGGCCCAAGCAGTCTTCGACACTTTGGGCGCCCTAGTTAGCCAACAAGTTATCGATGAAATTATTGATCGCGGCCTAATCGAGGTCCTGCCTTTGACCCATATCCGAGGTCGCTCACTTCATGACTCATATGTAATCGTCGATGAGGCGCAATCTCTAGAACGGGGAGTCCTTCTAACTGTCCTTTCTCGTATCGGCCAGAACTCAAGAGTCATCTTGACCCACGATGTTGCACAGCGAGATAACTTGCGAGTGGGCCGTCATGACGGTGTCGTCGCCGTAGTCGAATCCCTTAAGGGACATCCGCTCTTTGCCCACATAACCCTGACCAGATCCGAGCGCTCGCCCATCGCAGCCCTGGTTACAGAGATGCTGGAAGAGCCAGTTAACTTCACGCAATAGGACATCGGTCAAATCAGATATATCGGACATCACTGCTTCTGACCTGCACTTTTATATTTCCACTTTTCTGTGATTAATATCTTTTTCGCGACTCACACGCCTTTAAATTTGCCCGATGTGTCCTCGGATGAAACGCTTTTCTCCTTCCCCCAAGTCACTAGCCCAAGTTGGGCCGATGTTTCTTGCATGGGCAAGATCAGAAAAGGTGAGAGGGAGGGTGAGATGAACAAGATTTTTAGATCGACCAAGCTAGTTCTTAGCGCTGCCTTCTTCATCGTCTTCATCGGCGGGGTCGATACGACTTATGCCCAAGGAACTTTCGACCAATTTGTCTCGGTTCCAAACAACTTGCCAGCCCTAACTGTGGCCCCAGAAACTCCAACGACTTTGGAAAATGGAATCACCTTGGATGTAAATGGCGTGGCCTCGGTTGATGCCAATGCAATTGCCCTGGTCTCTATGGCCGCCCGCCAGGTTGAAATAGCCAAGAAGCCAAAGGGCGCAAAGAGCGTTGCACTTGAAATTATTCAAGAGAAATATCCAAAGTGGGATAACAAAACCCAGATCACATGTTTGACCAAGCTTTGGAATGGCGAGAGCCACTGGAACTACCAGGCCCACAATTATCGAAGCGGCGCCCATGGAATTCCTCAAGCCCTGCCAGCGGTGAAGATGGAGATCATCTCAACTGATTGGCGGACCAATCCGGTCACCCAGATTAAATGGGGGCTTTCATATATCAAGGCCAGATACAAGACACCTTGTAATGCGCTTTGGAAGAAGCACCGTTCTAACTATTACTAAAGTTTATTAAAGTTTATTAAAGTTTAATTCGGCGCCCGGCCAATTGAGATTGGCTTTGAAACCTCGGCGAAGAAATCATTTCCCTTATCGTCAACAACTATGAAGGCTGGGAAATCTTTCACTTCAATCTTCCAGATTGCTTCCATTCCTAAATCGGCATAATCCAAAGTTTCGACCTTAGTGATGCAATCCTGGGCAAGTCTCGCCGCCGGACCACCGATAGAACCAAGATAGAAACCACCATTATTTTTACAGGCCTGCGTTACCGCCTTAGAGCGATTGCCCTTTGCCAACATAATCATTGAGCCACCTGCTTGTTGGAATTGATCGACATATGAATCCATACGACCTGCAGTAGTTGGACCAAAAGAACCAGATGCGTATCCGACTGGAGTCTTTGCTGGGCCGGCGTAATAAACCGCGTGATCTTTGAAATATTGTGGAAGTGGCTTTCCAGAATCTAGAAGCTCTTTTATCTTGGCATGTGCCAAATCGCGCGCAACAATCAGAGTTCCGGTGAGAGATAGTCGAGTCTTGATTGGATATTTCGAAAGCGTTTCAAGAACTTTCGCCATCGGTTGATTTAGATCAATATTTACAACATCATCATTCAAATGCTCATCAGTTGTCTCGGGCAGGAAGTGGGCGGGATCGCGCTCTAGAACTTCAAGGAAAATGCCCGCTTTAGTGATCTTTGCCTTCGCTTGGCGATCTGCAGAACAAGAGACTGCAATTGCAATTGGAAGTGAGGCGCCATGTCGTGGCAATCTAACTACGCGGACATCGTGACAGAAATATTTTCCACCAAACTGTGCACCAATTCCCAGAGTGCGAGTTAGCTCTAGGACTTTTTCTTCAAGTTCAACATCGCGAAAGCCGTGACCAGTCTTGGCATCGCCGCTTCTAGGTAATTCATCTAAGTAATGGGTACTCGCAAGCTTTGCAGTTTTAACAGTGTGCTCGGCGCTGGTTCCGCCGATGACAATTGCTAGGTGGTACGGCGGGCAGGCTGCGGTTCCGATAGAACGCAATTTTTCATCGAGCCAACTCATAAATGCAGCTGGATTTAAAACCGCTTTAGTCTCTTGATATAGGAAAGATTTATTTGCACTGCCGCCGCCCTTTGCGATGAAGAGAAAGTTGTATTCATCAGGATGTTCGGTATCTGAATAAATTTCTACTTGTGCTGGAAGATTATTGCCAGTGTTCTTCTCTTCCCATGTTGTGACTGGGGCTAGCTGGGAATAGCGAAGATTTAGCGATGTGTATGCGTCATACACACCTTTGGAAATTGATTCAGCATCGTTCTTCTCGGTCAAAACTTGCTGACCTTTTTTGCCCATGATTAAAGCAGTTCCAGTGTCCTGACACATTGGCAAAATTCCACCAGCTGAAATATTTGCATTTTTCAAGAGATCAAGTGCAACGAAGCGATCATTTGGTGATGCTTGCGGATCTTTAAGAATTGAGGCGAGCTGGGTTAAGTGCTCTTCGCGTAAATAGTGGTTAATGTCGTGAATTGCTTCTGAGGTCAGGGTTTCAATTGCCTTGGGTGAAACCTTAAGAAATTCCAAACCTTCAGCTTTAAAAGTTGAAACGCCTTCTTTTGATACCAGGCGATACTTGGTCTTATCTTTGCCAATCGGCAATAAGTCGCTGTAATTAAACTCTGGCATTTACTTATCCGCTTCGCTCTTCGCTTTAGCAAGTTTTGCCTTCGCACCATCTAGCCATTGCTGACAGATCTTTGCTAACTCTTCGCCGCGCTCCCAGAGAGCAAGTGACTCTTCTAAAGTTGACTGTCCAGATTCAAGTGATTCAACGACATCGGCAAGAGCATCTCTCGCTTCTTCGTAACTCAACTTTTTTGGATCTTTCGCTACGGCCATATTCGTAATCTACTCCGTAATAGCGCCAACTTCGCCTTGCGCCAATCGCAATCGAAGTTTCTCGCCGCTCTTAATTTCACTAGCTTTTCGAACTACCCGGCCATCGCTTTTCTGAACCACCGAATAACCACGATCCAAAGTTGCTTGGGGCGAGAGGGTGCGCACCTGAGTTCTTAGCCCAGAAATCTCTTCCTTAGCAAGGGAGAGGGCGTTGCTCATAGATTTGAAAGAACGGGCAACTAAGCCGTTGATGATTTCTAATCTGCCAGAAACGATAGTTAGTGGCTCGCGCATTATTTGGCGGCTCATAAATCCCGCTATCTTCGAAATTTCAAATTCAATTCGGTTTGTCAGGTATCTATCGGCGCGGTCAGCAAGATTTGAAATTCGTGAAAGTTCTTCTTCCATATCTGGGACAACGCGTTTTCCGGCATCGGTTGGCGTCGATGCTCGCCAATCAGCGACAAGGTCTAGAAGCGGTGAATCTTTCTCGTGCCCAATTGCGCTAATAATTGGGGTCTGGCATTCGGCAACTAACCGAAGCAGTGATTCATCAGAGAATGGAAGCAAATCTTCAAAAGAGCCACCTCCTCTCGTAATAATAATTACATCAACTTTTGGATCAGCTTCTAATTCGGCGAGTGCAGCACTTACTTCAGATACTGCGGCGGCGTTGGCAACGGCAACTTCGCGAATCTCAAATTGCACTGATGGCCAACGTCGCTTTGCATTCTCAACAACATCTTTGCCGGCATCGCTATTTCGACCACAAATTAACCCGACAACGTTTGGCAAAAATGGAAGCGGCCGCTTTCGATCTAAATCAAATAAGCCTTCGCTCGCCAATAGATTTTTAAGAGCTTCTAGTCTTGCCATTAATTCACCAACACCTACTTGGCGAATCTCAGAAATGTTAAACGAGAGTGAACCATTCTTAGTCCACCAAGTTGGTTTTGATCTGATAACAACTCGGGCATTTTGTTCAAGTGGCGCGATTGAATCAAAGACGTTTTTAAAACAGCGAACCGAAATACTCATATCAGCGCTGGTATCTCGCAGCCTCATGAAAATAGTTGGAGAACCAGGGCGCACATTTATCTCTGAAAGCTCGCCCTCAATCCATACCTCACTAAGCGAGTCAACAATTGAACCAATGCGTTCAGATATTGCACGAACGCTAAAGGGGGTCTCGGCTGGAGTTATAGGTTGGTCTGGCACGAGTCGATAGTAATCGGGTGTGAGTTATAGACTTGCCCAATGAGCAAACGGGTCTTGCTAGCCGCACCACGTGGATATTGCGCTGGCGTAGATCGCGCCGTTGTTACCGTTGAAAAGGCGTTAGAACTTTACGGAGCTCCGGTTTATGTTCGCAAAGAGATTGTCCACAACAAACACGTCGTCTCAACGTTAGAAGCTCGCGGCGCCATCTTTGTATCTGAAAATGATGAAGTCCCAGAAGGTCAGACCGTTATTTTCTCTGCGCACGGAGTCTCACCTGCAGTTCATGCAAGTGCAGCAACTAGAAACCTCAAAACAATTGATGCAACCTGCCCACTTGTAACCAAGGTGCACCACGAAGTTAAGCGCTTTGCCGCTGAAGATTTAACAATTTTATTAATCGGCCACGAAGGCCACGAAGAAGTTGAGGGCACTGCAGGTGAAGCGCCAGATCATATTATTTTGGTCGATGGCGTAGATGGCATCGCCGATATAAAAGTTCCGGATGAAAATAAGGTTGCTTGGTTATCACAGACCACTCTTAGCGTTGATGAAACGCTTGCGACAGTGGCAGCGCTTAAGAAGCGATTCCCAAATTTAATAGATCCACCTAGCGATGACATTTGCTATGCCACACAAAATCGTCAAGTTGCAATTAAAGAGATTGCACCACAAGCAGATTTAGTTCTAGTTGTTGGATCAAAGAACTCTTCGAACTCAGTTCGGCTTGTTGAAGTATCACTTGAATATGGCGCCAAAGCGGCCTACTTAATTGATTTTGCAGCAGAAGTTAAAGATGAATGGTTTAACGGAGTCGAAACCATCGGAGTTTCAAGTGGCGCTTCGGTTCCAGAGATCTTGGTTCAAGATTTAATTAAAGAGCTAGCGCATCGTGGTTATGGTGATGTTGAAACTATTACCGCGATGGAAGAACACCTACTATTTTCAGTGCCACCAGAGCTTCGGAAAGATTTAAAGGCGGCTGGAAAGCTTTAGAGCTTAATTTTACTCGCGTGAATATTTGCGTTGAAGTGCAAAGTGCGCAGCCCAGGCGATAACTGCTCCAACAATTAACCAAGGTGCGACTGAAGAGAGCGATGTAATTAGCTCTAGTCCAACTTTTGACGGTGAAAATCCAATTCCACCAACAGTTGCCATGATTATTAAAGTTGAGATCAAGAGCGCAATCGGGGGATTAACTGCATTTGTAAATGAGGTACCGGGGCGACCTAGATATAGCCCGCCGAGGAAAGATGTAAGTATCGCTAAGCCAGTGAAGAAACCGACTTTAGTAAATGAGTATTCGAGAATTTCGAAGATAAATATCAAAAGAAATTGCAGAACGACGACACCAGGAACTTTAAGTCCTGGGCCTTTAACAGCCTTTGATCTAACGGCATCCATCGCTTGACTCATCTCTCTTCACTCTCACTGTCATCTGAAATCTCTTCAACTTCAATGAAATCCTCCGGCGCATCTAAGGCTAATTTACTCTCAAGATTTCGCAAATTTTCCGAAACTTCAGGGAAAGCTTTGAGTGGCTTGCCTGAGACATCTAGAGATTTCATCTTCTTTGCCGCACTTAGAACTGTTGTCTCGGCGGTCGGAATCATTTCGTTATAAGCCTTGAGCGTGCTCTTTAAGCGATCTCCTACTGTGACGATCTTGTCGTGCAGTGAAGATATATCGCGAAGAAATTTAACTGCCAGAGTTTGAATCTCTTCGGCATTTGCAGCAACCCGGTTTCGACTAAATAGGTAGCCAACTGTACGCAGCAGCGCCATCATTGAAGTTGGGGTAGCGATAGTTACATTTAATCGGAATGAAGTTTCAAGGAAATCTGGAATGGCCTTGACCGCTTCGATAAAGATCGCATCAATTGGCGCATAGAGAATTACGAAATCTGGAGATGGTCCGCGATCGGCATAATTGCGCTTTGATAGCGCTTGAATATGGGCAAGTAAATCCTTTGAATGTTCTACTAATAATTGCTTGCGAAGAAGATCATCTTCAGTTTCGAAAGCTTCATAAAATCTCTGAAATGGAAATTTAGAGTCGATATAAATAACGCTGCCACCAGGCATATTTATTGTTACATCTGGAATCGCGCCAGATTCACCAATTTTCTCGGATGCTGATTGTCTGGTGAAATGTTCGTTCTCGATTAGCCCCGCGCTCTCTAACAATTTCTCAAGATGAGCTTCACCAAATTTTCCACGAGTTTGTGAACTTGCAAGCGCACCAGCAATAGCGCGAGTCTGCTTCACCAAATTTTCATTATGTGATGCCATCGATTTAACTTGTTCCGTAATTTCAGTTTCGGCACGGACGCGACGAAGATCTGCGGCGCTTGAAGCCTCGGTTAATTTCTCGACAGTTTTCTTCATGGTCTCAAGTTCATCACTCAACTTTGTTGCGGCAGCAGTCGAATTTTTCTCGCGCTCTAGCTGCTCTTTGAGATCTTTAACCAATGGGTTATCGCTCGAATCTGAATTAGATCTCCCGCTTTTTACGAGAAATCCAATAAGAATTCCAACAACTAGCCCGATTATTACGCCCAGAATTACATCCATGCCCGTATCGTGGCAGGAAGCACTGACAAACCCGCGTAGGCTCTACTCCTTGTGAGCCTCTCTATTGGAATTGTCGGACTACCAAATGTGGGCAAATCGACCCTTTTTAACGCTCTGACCAAGAACAACGTTCTAGCGGCCAACTATCCCTTCGCCACTATCGAACCCAATGTCGGAATCGTTGGAGTTCCAGATGCCCGCCTTCCTAAACTTGCCGAGATCTTCACCTCAGAAAAAATCTTGCCAGCCGTAGTTTCATTTGTGGATATCGCTGGAATTGTTAAGGGCGCATCTGAAGGCGCTGGTCTTGGAAATAAGTTCTTAGCAAACATTCGCGAAACCGATGCCATCTGCCAAGTCATTCGAGTATTCAATGATGAGAATGTAATGCGTGAAGGCGAACGAGCCGCAGCATTTGTTGATCCCGCTTCGGATATCGAAGTTATTAATACCGAACTTGGTTTAGCCGACCTTCAGACAATTGAAAAGGCAGTTCCACGGTTAGAGAAAGAAGCGCGCATCAAGAAAGAAGTTGCGCCAGTTCTCGCCGCAGTTAAAGAGGCGCAAGAAGTTTTGAATTCTGGAAAATTACTTTATGGCTCAAAGGTTGATTTAACTGCAATTTCGGATCTGCATCTAATGACTGCAAAACCATTCCTATACGTTTTTAACGTTGATGCGGCTGAACTAGCGGATGCTGATCTTCGCAAAAAACTTTCAGCTTTAGTTGCGCCATCCGAGGCAATATTTTTAGATGCCAAGACTGAGGCAGAGCTAGCCGAACTCGATGATGCCGATGCCATGGAACTACTTTCAGCGATTGGTTTAGATGAGCCAGGCCTTTCAACTCTTGCAAGAGTTGGATTTAATACTTTAGGTTTGCAAACTTATTTAACTGCGGGTCCAAAAGAAACACGAGCTTGGACTATTCATAAGGGAGATACTGCGCCAGTCGCAGCCGGTGTTATTCACACCGATTTCCAAAAAGGTTTCATTAAGGCCGAAATCGTTGCATTTAACGATTTAGTTGATGCAGGTTCAATGGCGGAAGCCAAAGCCCGCGGCAAGGTTAGAATGGAAGGCAAGGAATATGTAATGTCCGATGGCGATGTAGTGGAATTTAGGTTTAATAACTAATGACAAAAATAAGATACGAGAAGAGCCCATATATAACTGGCGAACTCAAGAAGCGCGATGAACTCCGTAACGTAGCAATTATTGCGCACGTGGATCATGGCAAGACAACTCTGGTTGATGCGATGTTGACTCAGTCCGGTGCCTTTTCAGAGCACCAGAAAGAGGGCGAGAACCGCGACCGCGTAATGGATTCAATGGATCTAGAACGTGAAAAGGGAATCACAATTCTTGCTAAGAACACTTCGATTCACCGCGGTAATCAAATTGTTAACATCATTGATACCCCGGGCCACGCCGACTTTGGTGGCGAAGTTGAACGCGGACTTGAAATGGTTGACGGCGTTATCTTGTTGGTCGATGCATCTGAAGGTCCACTTCCACAAACCCGTTTCGTACTTCGTAAAGCACTTGAGAAAAATCTTCCAGTAATTCTCGTAATCAATAAGGTAGATCGTCCCGACTCACGTATTCCAGAAGTAGTAGATGAGGCTTACGGATTGTTCATGGACCTTGACGCGAATGATGATCAAATTGAATTTCCAGTTGTGTATGCATCTGCCAAAGCAGGTCGCGCATCAATGAATCGCCCAGAAAATGGTGTGATGCCAGATCGCGAAAACTTGGATGCGTTATTTGAAGTTATCTTCAATACGATTCCAGCTCCGACTTATCACGAAGGTGCACCGCTACAAGCACACGTTACAAACTTGGACTCATCTCCTTACCTTGGTCGTCTTGCACTTTGCCGCATTCGCGAAGGTGTAATTAAAAAGGGCGAGAACGTAATGTGGATGAAGACTGATGGAACTAGTGAGCGCGTAAAGATTTCCGAACTCCTAATTACAGATGGTTTAGAACGTGTACCTGCACTTGAAGCTGGTCCTGGAGATATCGTCGCTATCGCGGGTATTGCAACTATTACCTTGGGCGAAACTCTTGCCGACCTCGAAAAGCCACACGCACTGCCGTTGATCATCGTTGATGAACCATCAATCTCGATGACAATTGGTATCAATACCTCTCCTATTGCAGGTCTTGAAGGAAAACTTCTAACTGCGCGTCAAGTTAAGAATCGTTTAGATGCCGAGCTAATCGGTAACGTTTCACTTCGTATCGTTAATACTGATCGCCCTGACACTTGGGAAGTTCAAGGTCGTGGTGAACTTCAACTTGCTGTTCTAGTTGAAATTATGCGTCGTGAAGGTTTCGAACTAACTGTTGGTAAGCCACAAGTTGTTTTGAAGACAGTTGATGGAAAACTTCAAGAGCCAATGGAACGTCTCTCAATTGATATTCCAGAAGATTACCTAGGTGTTGTTACGCAACTTATGGCGCTTCGTAAGGGCCGCATGGAACAAATGGTTAACCATGGCACTGGCTGGATTCGTATGGATTACAAAGTTCCATCACGTGGTCTAATCGGTTTCCGTACCGAATTCTTAACTGAAACTCGCGGAACTGGATTGCTGCACCACGTATTCGATGGTTATGAAAACTGGAATGGTGAAATCCGTACCCGTCTTAGCGGTTCACTTGTTGCTGATCGTCGTGGAACTGTTACTGCTTATGCCGTCGATGGCGTGCAAGAGCGTGGCGTAATTTTCCTTGAAGTTGGTACTGAAGTTTATGAAGGAATGATTGTTGGTGAGAATTCACGTACTGAAGATATGGATGTAAATATTGTTCGCGAAAAGAAGCTAACAAATATGCGTTCATCTGGTGCTGATGATGCGAACCGAATTATTCCGCCTAAGCTACTTAACCTTGAACAAGCCCTTGAGTTCTGTCGCGAAGATGAGTGTGTTGAAGTAACTCCAAAACACGTTCGCGTTCGTAAGACAATCCTTGACCAAAATGAGCGAGCACGTAACGTCGGTCGCGCCAAGAAGGTTAATCAGAACGCCGAATAACGAGCTAGTTCACCGGTTTTGTCGGCGGCCTTGGGTTAGATAGCCCTATGGCCGAGCGTGGAGCAAGTAGCGAATCTAAAAAGATTGAGCTAATTCGCCCTGTTCTAACTCGAACAAATTTCCTGCCGACCGCAGAACAAAAAGCGGTAATCGAATCAGATGCAAAGCGGCTAGCTGTTCTCGGTGCACCGGGAACCGGTAAGAGTGCGACTTTAGTTGCAAGTGTTGTCGAACTAATTAAATCTGGCTTCGATCCCAATTCAATTCTAGTTTTAACCTATGGCCGCGAACGCGCATCCGAACTTCGAGATCAGATAGTTATTCAATCTGGTGCCAACGCATTTGAACCGATTGTTCGAACTTTTCACTCGTTAGCATTTTCAATCATCAATACTCAAGAGACACCTGATGATCCAAAATATGTTCTAATTTCGGGTGGCGAACAAGATTCCTTTATCCGTGGATTATTGGCTAGCCCCGAATATTCACCACAAATAAAGTGGCCACAAGTTTTAGAACCTGCGCTTTCAACGAAGGGTTTTGCCCGCGAACTTCGTGATTTAATTTTACGTGCCAGTGAACGCAATTTCACTTATAAAAAGCTGATTGAGAAATCAAAACTTCTAAATGAGCCATGGTGGGAACCAGCAGCTAATTTCTGGAAAATCTACGATGAAGTACTTGGGATTCGTTATGGGTTTATCTCCGGAGCTGCAAAGCGAATTGACTCCAGCTCTATTATTTCCCAAGCAATCAGCGATCTAAATTCCTCAGCAAAAATCCGCGAATCCTTTCAAAACAAATTTAAATTAATAGTTGTCGATGAGTTCCAAGAGAGCGATCAATCACAGCGTGATCTTTTAAATTTGCTTGCAAGTGATCGAGTAATTTTATTTGCTGATCCGCACTCCGCGATCGGCCAATTCCGAGGCGCCGATCCTGAAGGTGTGAAGCAATATCTTGCCGCCAATAACTTCACCCAACTCACTTTAACAACGCCACTTAGAACTCCAGATGAGATAACTGCGCTAACTTCAGCGATTGCTTCCAGGTTCCGAAACCCAGTTACCTCGTTTAAAGCAGGTGCTGGGGACGACCAAAAAGCCACAAATAGCGAGGTTATAGATGTAGCGAAGCTAGCTAGCCAATCAGATTGCGCCAATTACATTGCACATGCTTTTCGCAGTGCACATCTTCGCGATGGAATAGCTTGGTCACAGATGGCGGTAATTCTTCGCTCACCTGGCGCCGGTATCTCGGCAATTTCTCGCGCCTTTGCACTTAATAACATTCCAATTCAAATTGATTCCGACGCTCTCGCACTTGGTGAAAATCCTGCGATTAAACCAATACTTACGATTGCTCAGATTGCACTTGGAAAAATTAAGCTCACCGCAAATAACTGGGATTTAATTGAAGAGGTTCTATTCTCTGAATTTGGTGGGGCAGATGCACTATCACTTCGCCAGATGCGCATTGATATCGGTAAATTGCGCGAAGCTGGCGAAAACGCTAAATCTTCGACCCAAGTAATTCTTGAAATTCTTGATCAGAATGACGCTCCTCTTCCTTGGGAACAACTGCTTTCGCTAAAACGGGTTGCAGATGTAATAAGTGAGGCGCGCAAAGTTGTTCGCATGAACTCAAAAGGATCAAATAGAGTTGATATTGCAGATTTAATTTGGGCAATCTGGAGCAACGCTAAAAATTATGATGGTGATTGGCTCGCAACAACTTGGCGAAATCGCGCACTCAAAGGTGGGATACGTGGTGCAAGTGCAGACCGCGATCTAGATGCGGTAATCACGCTATTTGAATCAGCGCGTAGATTCGCAGAACGTATGCCAGGAAGTGATCCCCAACTTTTCTTAGATCAATTGCTGAGTGAATCAATTGCAAGTGATGCGATTGCCGCACACGGGCAACGTGGTGAAGTAGTGAGCGTTATGACGGTTCATAGCGCAAAGGGTTTGGAGTGGGATTTAGTTGCAATAACTGGGCTACAAGAAGGAGTTTGGCCAAATCTGCGCCAGCGCGGCTCGCTTCTTGGTAGCGAGCGATTAGTTGAAGCAGAGCGATCCCAATTAGTAGCAAGACGAGAGATTGAAATAAGCGCAGCAAATGCTCTAATTGAAGATGAGCGCCGCCTGCTAAATGTTGCGGTTTCTAGGGCTAAAAAG
>JAPLAY010000048.1 GCA_026393035.1 Actinomycetota bacterium | reverse complement strand
CAATTTGGGTAACAGTTGTTTACTTCCCAGTTGCACACTGGGTCTTTGCCTTTGGCCATAAAGTTGGCGATACCGTAACTGGTGTTGGTTATTTAGCGGGCAAGGGGCTAGAAGATTTTGCTGGTGGAACTGCAGTTCACATTAATGCGGGAGCTGCGGGACTTGCACTTGCAATTCTTCTCGGCAAGCGCGTTGGTTGGCGTAAAGAAGCAATGCGCCCACACTCACTGCCATTAGTGATGTTGGGCTCTGGCTTGCTTTGGTTTGGTTGGTTTGGTTTCAATGCCGGATCAGCACTCGCCGCAAATGGAATCGCCGGTTTAGCATTTATGAATACTCAAGTTGCAACTGCTGGCGCACTTGTTGGCTGGATTCTTGTTGAAAAAATTCGCAACGGACATCCAACTTCACTTGGTGCGGCATCAGGTGCGGTTGCTGGTTTAGTTGCAATCACACCAGCTTGTGCATTCGTCGCACCGTGGGCCGCAGTGGTTATCGGCTTTATCGCTGGCATTCTCTGTTCACTTGCAGTCGGACTTAAGTACAAGTTTGGCTTTGATGATTCACTCGACGTTGTCGGTGTTCACTTGGTCGGTGGTATCTGGGGTTCACTTTCAATCGGAATCTTCGGCGCAAGCGTTGTAAATAGTGTAGGCATAAACGGTCTGCTTTATGGCGGCGGCACCGGACTTCTTGGCAAGCAAGCACTTGGCGTTGGGCTAGTTGCTGCTTACTCATTCATTGCAACACTAATCATCGGGTTTGCAATCGAAAAGACAATTGGCTTCCGAGTTAAAAAGGATTCTGAAGTTGAAGGTATCGATCTAAATGAACATGCCGAATCTGCATATGAAATGTCTAGCTCATCACGAGGAGGATCATCACTATGAAACTAATTACCGCGATCATCAAGCCGTTTAAGTTGGAAGATGTAAAAGAGGCGCTAACGGCCTTTGGAATTACCGGAATGACAGTTTCAGAAGCAAGTGGATTTGGTCGTCAAGGTGGACACACAGAGGTTTACCGCGGCGCTGAATACACAGTTGATCTGATTCCCAAAATTCGACTAGAAGTTCTAGTTGATGGCAATGAAGCAGAAAAGGTAATTGATGTAATTGTGAAGGCGGCATCAACTGGTGCTATTGGTGATGGAAAAGTTTGGTCGTCACCGGTAGACAATATTGTTCGCGTTCGTACTGGAGAACGCGGAACCGACGCCATCTAATTAGCAAATAAGTAGACTAACTCCGTGGGAACCCGTGAGCGTCGCGATCGATCTAACAAGGCCGATACTTCGCTCCGGGTTTCATTTTTGCAATTCGCGGAGAAACATCTCGCAAAGCCGAATTCAGTTTCGTTAACTGCAGTTGGTGGATATGGCCGTGGCGAACTTGCGCCAGGTTCAGATTTAGATTTATTGATTCTCCATGATGGTAATGAAAAGCTGGAAGTTATTTCAGAATTTGCAAACGCTTTTCTCTATCCACTTTGGGACGAGGGTAGATCGGTCGATCATTCAGTTCGTACTAGAAGCGATACTCGCGAGATTGCGAATGAAGATATTCGAGTAGCTCTTGGGTTGTTGGATTTGCGACATATCGCTGGTGATTCTGATTTATCAGCCGTAGTCGCCTCTGATGCAATTGAAAATTGGCGTAAGAATCAGAGTAAATACTTACCTTTATTACGAAAATCTATTCAAGAACGGGAATTGCGTTCGGGTGAATTAGCTTATTTATTGGAACCTGATCTCAAAGAGGCTCGTGGTGGACTTCGCGATATCAATGCGTTGCGCGCAATAGAAATGTCCGGAGCAGTTTCAGTTTCGTTGGCTCGAGTTGCTGAATCGGAAGCGCTGCTAGCAAATGTCCGAGATGTATTACATGGCGAGAGTTTGAAAGCCAGAGATCAGTTGCTGTTGACCGAGCAGGATCGTGTCGCAGCGGCAATGAAATTTAGAGATGCCGATGTACTCATGCTTGAAGTAGCGAAAGCTGCACGAGCGGTTGACTACTTGATGAACCTGACTTGGCATCGGATTGATTCTGCAGATTCAAAAGGATGGTTTCGTAAAAATAAGCAACATGATATTGATAAAGGTTTGGTGATTCTAAATTCAGAGGTAACAATCGCTGATAATTACGATGTCACTTCAGATCCTGCGATTGGATTGCGGGCTGCGGCCGATGCGGCACAACGCGGATTACCACTTTCAATTGATGCGTGTGTTCTCTTGGCTGAGAAATTTTCACCAATTCCTACCCCTTGGCCGAAAGATGTTTTAAATGATTTAGTTGCACTAATTGGTGCGGGCGCCTCAATGATTAGAGTCTTTGAGGCATTAGATCAAGATGGCTTGATTGAGAAGTGGATTCCAGAGTGGTCCCATGTTCGATTCTTACCCCAACGCAATGTTCTCCATCGCCATACCGTTGATCGACATATGTTGGAAACAGCAGTCCGTGCTGCGAATCTAACGCGCACCGTAAAGCGTCCAGATATTCTCCTTGTGGCTGCGCTATTTCACGATATTGGTAAGGGATTTGCCGATAAAGATCATTCACAATATGGCGAAGAGTTAATTCTTCCTCTTGCAAAGCGGTTAGGTTTTGAGAGCGCAGATTGTGAGCAAATCGCAATTCTAGTTCGCGAACATCTATTGCTCTCTGCCGTTGCAACTCGTCGCGATCTTGAAGACCCAGCAACAATCTCATTCGTCGTAGATAAAGTTAAAGATCCGGAGACGCTCCAACTGTTGCACGCACTTAGCATTTCTGATGGTGAAGCAACTGGTAAATCTGCATGGAGTGATTGGAAAGCTGGTCTAGTAGCTGACCTAGTTGCTAAATGTCTTTCAGTAATGGCTGGTGTAAAGCCAGTATCGCAACCAGATTTATTACCAGTTGGACCGGTGACAGAAGATCTAACAATCTCAATAATCGGTGATCAGCGGCGCGGTGAGCAGATTGAAATCGAAATTGTTGCGAAAGATCAGACTGGATTGCTCTCTGCGGTTGCCGGCCTAATGACAATTTCAAGGCTTAATGTTCGTTCGGCAAAGACTCGAACTACTAACGAGATAGCAGTAATGCGTTGGATGGTTGAACTAGAAACTAATGCCCAGATGCCGACTGAAGAAAAACTATTGGATCAATTAAGAAAAGCACTATCTGGCGATTTAGATTTAGGTCGCAAGATCGAGGAACGGATTGATAATTATCGTAAGAGCCCAGGTATTCCTACGCCACCACCAGTTGTGTTCGCGGCGAATGATTTAGCTACCAATGCAACAATCATTGAAGTAAGAATGCATGATCGCCCTGGTATCCTTTTTTCAGTTGCTCGCGCAATCTCTAGATTCGGCGTAGATATTAAATCTGCAATCGTTTCCACTCTTGGGGCCGAAGCCTTCGATACGCTTTATGTGACGGACCTATCTGGCCAGCCACTCAGTGGTGAGCGAGCACAGTTACTTGCGACAAAAGTAGAAAATATTTTAATCACTCACCTTTAACTAGTAACCTCACCCCATGTTTGAATCCTTATCGGCAAAATTTCAAGGTGCCTTCGCCTCGCTCCGAAGCAAAGGTCGCCTTAAGTCGGGGGATATTGACGAGATTTCGCTAGAGATTCGCAGTGCACTTCTAGATTCAGATGTTTCGCTAAGCGTTGTCGATAACTTTATAACTGAACTAAAAGTGCGAACCGATGCGATTTTGGAAGATCTCAACAAATCAACCAATCCAGCAAATGCAGTTTTTGAGATTGTTAATTCGCTTCTTATCGAAATCTTGGGAGGAAGCGATAGAAGAATTAGATTGGCAAAGAAACCGCCAACTGTGATTCTCTTAACGGGTTTACAAGGTGCCGGTAAAACTTCGCTGGCAGGAAAACTTGCTAAATATCTGAAAGATCAAGGTAACACCCCACTTCTTGTAGCTTCGGATTTACAACGCCCAAATGCGGTTACACAATTACAAGTTGTTGGAGAGAGCATCGGAGTTCCGGTATTTGCCCCTGAACCTGGAAATGGTGTTGGCGATCCGATAAAAGTTGCAAAGAGCGGTCTGCAATTTGCGCAAGATAAATTACACAACATAGTAATTGTTGATACTGCTGGCCGCCTTGGCGTTGATGCCGAGTTAATGAAGCAAGCAAAGGCAATTCGCGATGCGGTAAATCCTGATGAAGTTTTAT
>JAPLAY010000069.1 GCA_026393035.1 Actinomycetota bacterium | reverse complement strand
AACTCACAAAGCTTGTCGAGAAGAAACGAATGAGCGCCGAGAGTGCTGCTCGTTTAAGTTCACTCGTTTCGGGCTCAACTGATAAATCAATCTTTGCCGATGCCTCATTTGTCATAGAAGCAATTTTTTAAGAGTTAGAACTTAAGCAGAAACTCTTTAAAGAACTTGAAAAAATAGTTTCAACCGAATGTATCTTGGCTACAAATACCTCTTCGCTATCAGTTACGAAGATGTCTGAAGGCTTAAGTAATCCCGAACGTGTAATTGGTTTCCACTTCTTCAATCCAGTAGCGGTTATGCCACTACTTGAAATAGCCCGAACCCCTGCGACCGATGATGCGACTACAGCTACTGCGGTTGCAGTTGGCAAAGAGTTAAAGAAGACGATGGTAATTGTTAAGGACTTTCCTGCTTTTGTTGTAAATCGCTTGCTAACTAGATTTATGGGCGAGATAACTGATGCTATCGATGAAGGAACGGCGCCAGATGTTGCAGATGCAGCAATGAAACCACTGGGTCTGCCAATGACTTCACTTGAACTACTCGGTCTAGTTGGACCAGGAGTTGCGTTGCATGTTGCTGAAACTCTTCATAAGAACCTTGGCGATCGTTATCGAATTTCGCCAACGATGCAGGCCTTCGTTGCGCAGGGCGTAAGAACTTTTTATATTAAGGATGAAAAAGGCGCACTAAGTCCTAATCCTGCAGCGCTTGCTTTGATCAAGGCCGGTACGAAGCCATCAACATCTGAGGAAGTTCGAATCCGCGCACTAAAAGCTTTAGCCAGCGAAGCTCGAATGATGTTGGATGAAGGTGTTGTTTCTACCGCAGCGGAAATTGATATCTGCATGTTGCTCGGCTGTGGTTGGCCGTTGCATCTTGGTGGAATTCTTCCGTACTTAGATCGCGAAGGTATAAGTAGTGAAGTTAGCGGTCAGACTTTTCATCCTGCGGGAGTTGCTTCACTGGCATAACCGCGTTGTTCAATTCATCTTTAATAGAACTACTCCAGGAAACCAATTGGCGAGTGATGTTTTGAACAGTAATTCCTAAATCTGCCAAGATTTCACTGCGCTTTGAATGTTCTATAAATTCAAGTGGTACGCCGATTGAATGAATTGGAACATCCAAACCTGCATCTCTAAACATTTCAGAGATTGTGCTCGCAATTCCGCCATGCTTAATTCCATCTTCAACAACGACAACGCTCGTGTAGCGTTGAGCCATAGTTAGCAAGCTGGTCGGCAGTGGCTTTACCCATCGTGGATCAATAACTGTTACCCCGACACCTTCGCGATAAGCCTGGGCTGCTGCTTCAACGCAAATTTTCGCCATTGCGCCAACACTTACTAATAGAACATCGGCGCTTTCGCCACGATAGAGAACATCTATTCCGTCACGACGTTCAAATGCTGGAATGTCCGCGCCAACCGCGCCCTTAGGGAATCGCAATAGCGAAGGAGCTTCGCTGATTTCCAAAGATTCACGGAGAACTTCGCGCAACGTTGCAGCATCTCTAGGAGCAGCAACATGAAGGGTTGGAACAATTCCAGTTAGTGCAAGGTCCCAAATACCGTGATGCGAAGGTCCATCATCGCCGGTAACTCCAGCACGGTCTAAGACAAAAGTTACGCCAGCTTTATGCAGCGCTACATCCAACAACAACTGATCAAATGCCCGATTTAAGAATGTCGAATAAATTGCAACAACTGGATGAAGTCCAGTAAATGCCATACCCGCTGCGCTTGTTGCAGCATGCTGTTCCGCAATACCAACATCGAGAGTTCGCTCTGGAAACTTCTGCGCAAATTTATCTAACCCAGTCGGCCCAAGCATCGCCGCTGTAATAGCAACAATATCCTTGCGCTTTTCGGCAATCTCGCAGATCTCGTTTGCGAAAACACTTGTCCAATTCGGTTCTGATTTTGAAACCGGAATACCAGTTTCTGGATTAACAATTCCAACTGCATGGAATTTTTCAGCCGCATCATTAATCGCAGGTGCATGTCCTCGGCCTTTCTCAGTAATTACATGCACTAGAACTGGAGCACCGAAATTCTTCGCCTGTTCGAGAGCGGCTTCAACAGCTTCAATATTGTGACCATCAATCGGCCCAACATATTTAAGTCCTAAATCTTCAAACATACCTTGCGGTGCAACGATATCTTTTATACCTTTTTTTACGCCATGCAGAGTTTCATAAATTGGGCCGCCAACAACAGGAGTTTTCTCTAGAACTCCCTTGCCCCAATCCAAGAATTTTTCATATCCGCTTGTTGTTCGAAGTGTTGAGAGATATGTGGCAAGTCCGCCAATAGTTGGCGAATAGGAACGCTCGTTATCGTTAACAACAATTACTAGTTTGAGATCTTCGCTTGATGCAATGTTATTCAGCGCTTCCCATGACATTCCGCCCGTTAGCGCACCATCTCCAACAACGCAGACAACAGTTTTATCTAGATCACCTTTAATTAAATTTCCGCGCGCGACGCCATCTGCCCAAGAGAGTGCAGTTGATGCATGAGAATTCTCAACTACATCATGTTCGCTCTCGCCACGGTTTGGATATCCAGATATGCCACCGCGCTGGCGCAACTTATCAAAACCTGAGTATCGGCCCGTTAATAATTTGTGAACATAGCTCTGATGACCAGTATCAAAAATAATTGTGTCTTTCGGTGATTCAAATACTCTATGAATAGCGATCGTTAATTCAACAACACCAAGATTTGGCCCTAAATGCCCACCACTCTTGGAAACTTTTTCAATTAAGAACTCGCGAATTTCTGCAGAGAGCTCAGTTAACTCAGGATAAGACAGAGCTGTCAGATCACTAGGACCGACGATATTTTTTAGAATTGAATCCTGCTCTCCCATGAAAGTATTCTAGAGCAGGCTCAATTAATTAGAGAAGTGAACGAAGCACATATTGCATGATGCCGCCGTGACGGTAATAGTCGGCTTCACCAGGGGTGTCGATACGGACGACTGCGTCGAAACTCTTATCTCCCGCAATTACTTTAAGAACCTTAGGCACGCCTCCAGTATTCAAAGCTTCGATTCCGACAATTGAAAATTCTTCAGTGCCAGTAAGGCCAAGTGATGCTGCGTTTTCGCCAGTCGGGAATTGAAGTGGTAGCACTCCCATTCCAATTAAGTTAGAGCGATGAATACGTTCAAAAGATTCTGCAATTACGGCTTTAACACCAAGTAGCGCAGTTCCCTTTGCCGCCCAGTCACGTGAAGAGCCAGATCCATATTCTTTGCCAGCAAGAATTACTAATGGAATCTTCGCAGCTTGATATGCCATTGATGCATCATAAATAGTTGCTTGGCTTCCACCATCTAGAAAATTCTTAGTGAATCCACCTTCAACGCCATCTAATAATAAATTCTTTAGGCGAATGTTTGCGAATGTTCCGCGAATCATAACTTCGTGATTACCGCGACGTGAGCCATATGAGTTGAAATCAGCGCGATCAATTCCATGTTCTGCTAGATACGTACCGGCTGGTGAATCAGCCTTAATATTTCCAGCTGGTGAAATGTGATCTGTAGTTACTGAATCTCCCAGAACTGCCATAACTCGTGCCTTTAAAATATCTTTTACTGGCTCTGGATTTCGTGGCATGCCTTCGAAGTAAGGAGGTTTGCGCACATAGGTGGATTTCAAATCCCACTCAAAAACTTTACCGACAGGTGTAGCTAGAGATTTCCAACGATGATCGCCTTCGAAGACGGTTGCATAATCCTTGGTAAACATCTCGGATGAAATGGATGCATTGATTACGCTCTGAATTTCTTCAGTAGTTGGCCAAATATCTTTGAGAAATACCTCATTGCCATTTGTGTCTTTGCCGATTGAATCCTTCTCAAAATCATGATCCATTGTTCCGGCTAGTGCATAGGCAACTACGAGTGGAGGTGAAGCTAAATAGTTCATCTTGATATCAGGGCTGATGCGACCTTCAAAGTTACGGTTGCCTGAAAGAACTGCAGTTACCGCAAGATCATTATCGTTAATTGCCTTACTAATTGGCGCTGGAAGTGGGCCAGAGTTTCCAATACAAGTTACGCAGCCATATCCAACAAGGTTGAAACCAAGATCCTGGTGCAAGTGTGGTCTTTACCCAAGGCTTACTTCGTAGCCCTTTCTCTACCGCTTTCTTAGCAAGAAGCGCAGCCCCAATCATTACGCTGGGATTAGAGGTGTTGGTGCAAGAAGTAATCGATGCAATAACAACTGCGCCATTTGAAACTGAAGTGACTTTGCCATCTAACATGATGTCGACTGCTGATTTGGCAGTTTTATCAGTGAAATAAGTTGGCAATACCTTCTCAAATGAAATCTTAGAATTTGAAAGTTGAATGCGATCTTGTGGACGTTTCGGACCAGCAATAGATGGAACTATTGTTGCAAGGTCTAACTCTAAAGTTTCAGAGTATCTTGGCGCCTTATCTGGGTTGTGCCAAATTCCAATTCGCTTTGCATACTCCTCGACAAGCGCCAATTGTTCTGCGCTTCGTCCAGTTAAAGATAAGTAACGAATAGTTTCCTCATCGATTGGGAAGATCGCACATGTCGAACCATATTCCGGTGACATATTTCCAATTGTTGTTCGATTTGCCATTGGTAGCGCCGTAACACCAGGGCCATAAAATTCTACGAACTTTCCTACTACCCCGTGCTTACGCAACATTTCGGTAATTGTTAAAACTAAATCAGTTGCGGTTGTACCGATTGGAAGCTGGCCATTTAATTTAAATCCAACAACACGTGGAATAAGCATTGAGACAGGTTGTCCTAGAAGTGCAGCTTCGGCTTCAATTCCGCCGACTCCCCAACCAAGAACTCCAAGTCCGTTAACCATTGTTGTATGCGAATCAGTTCCGACAACAGTGTCTGGATAAGCGCGCAAAACTCCATTTACTTCGCGCGTCATAATTACCCGGGCAAGGTATTCAATATTTACCTGGTGAACAATTCCAGTTCCTGGTGGAACCACTTTGAATTCATCAAATGCGGTCTGTCCCCAGCGTAAGAAGCGATAACGTTCTTGGTTTCGCTGGTACTCAATGTCTGTGTTCTCTTCAAAGGCGGTATTAGTACCAAATTTATCTGCGATAACCGAGTGGTCAATAACCAATTCAGCAGGTGCGAGTGGATTTACCTTTGTTGGATCTCCGCCAAGTTCTACGATCGCTTCGCGCATCGTTGCAAGATCAACTATGCAAGGAACGCCAGTGAAATCTTGCATGATTACGCGGGCTGGGGTGAATTGAATTTCGGTATCTGGTTCAGAATCTGGATTCCAATTTGCAAGGGCTTCAATTTGTGCGGCTGTGATATTCGCGCCATCTTCTGTTCGGAGTAAATTTTCCAATAAAACTTTAAGGCTAAATGGAAGTGAGTCTGCTGCAGGTAATTTGGTGATATCGAAAATCTCGTATTTCTTACCTGATACTTCTATCTCAACCTTGGAATTAAAAGAATTTTTACTCATGGCGTTATCTTAACCGAGAGAAAAGCGAGCCACACATTCCACATGGTGCGTCATCGGGAATAGGTCGAAGCCAACCATGTGATTTAGGTGATATCCACCCTCTTCTAGTTGCTTGGCATCTCTGGCAAGCGAGGCTGGATCGCAAGAAACATAAACAATTGTACGTGGCTTCTTGGCCATCATTTGTTTAACAACCATTTCACCGGCGCCAGTTCTCGGTGGGTCCAAAAGAATTACATCGACCCGATTAATAAGTGGCAACTTCTGTTCAACTCGTCCGGAGTGAACCTGAACATTTTTCTGCTTCTCAAATATTTTTAACGCATCTTGTGTTGCGCGATGGCTAGATTCAATTAAGTGAACTTTTCCAATATCTCCAACATCTTCAGCCATTGGAGCGCTGAATAACCCGACGCCACCATAAAGGTCACAAACTTGATCACCTGGGCGAAGTGCTAATAAATCCATTACCAATTTCGTTAAAGTTTCTGGAGCTGCGCTATGACTCTGCCAGAATGCACTTGGTGAAATTTCAAAGGTGTGTTCCCCTACAACTTCATGTAATTGAGTCGGACCAGAAATACTTCTGCCACCTCTGGAAACATTCTTTTCACCAGAGTTGGAAACTGCAACTTCTAAGCGATCATCGCCCTTCCAATTTCGCTGGAACATTGCATCATCATTGATTGCCTCAACTGCTATTAAGCATTTATCAATCTCAGTGACTTCTTTACTTCGAGCCGAAAATAACCCTGGCTTTCCATTCTTAGAGATTGCAAAATCCATACGGGTTCGCCAATGCAATCCATTTTTTGGTTCTACCGGAATAACATCTAAATCAATTTCGATTCTGCCAAGTCTTGAAAATTGCTCGCGTACAACTGAACGTTTTAGTTCAAGCTGTGCCAAAATTTCAATATGCTGGAAGTCGCATCCGCCACAACCACCAGGTACTGCATATTTACATGGTGGGACTACTCGATCTTTGGATGGCTTAAGTATTTCAATCGCATCGCCGCGAGCTAACTTTGAAGATGTCGAGGTAATTTCAACAACTGCTTCTTCGCCGGTAATTCCATAACGAACAAAAATAACTTGCCCCTTATGGCGCGCAATAAAATGGCCGCCATGAGCAACTGGACCAATTTCAACGGTAACCCGATCGCCTACTTTCAAAGAACTTTCGGCGTTCTGAAGGTTAGATTCCATAGGGGCAACCTTAAGGGTGTAAGTTGTACTTCGTGCACGTTGTGATTATGGGTTGCGGCCGAGTCGGGTCTGGTCTTGCCAACGACTTAGAGGCTGCTGGACATTCCGTCACAATAATTGATCAAAATCGTGAAGCATTCCGCCGATTAGGCCCAGATTTTAAAGGTCAAACAGTTGCAGGAGTCGGTTTCGATAGAGATATCTTGCTTGAAGCAGGAATTGAAAGAGCAGATGCTTTTGCAGCAGTATCAAATGGCGACAATTCAAATATTCTTGCCGCAAGAGTTGCGCGCGAAACTTATGGTGTAGAAAAAGTTGTAGCTCGTATTTACGATCCAGCTCGCGCCGAAATTTATCAACGTTTAGGAATTCCAACTGTTGCAACCGTTTTATGGACAACAGATCAGATAATTCGCAGACTTGCGCCAGAAGGTTCTAGATCAGAGTGGCGAGATGCAAGTGGCGTTGTTCAACTCTGTGAAGTACACCTTCATCACGAATGGTTTGGTCAACCTGTATCGCTTATTGAAAAATCAACAAGAGCGCGAGTTGCCTTTATTACACGCTTAGGCGAAGGAATGATTCCAAATGAGAACACTGTTCTCCAAGAGGGCGACTTAGTCCACGTAATGGTTACAGATCATGAAATTAAAAATGTCGAAGCGGCTCTAGCTAAATCTCCGGAAGAGGCATAAGTAATTATGAAAATTGCTATCGCTGGCGCTGGAAATGTTGGACGCTCAATTGCTCGAGAACTAATCGAGAACGGACACCATGTCCTGCTGATTGACCGCGATCCAAAAGCCTTGAAGATGGAGAGCGTTCCAAACGCTGAGTGGCTGATGGCAGATGTATGCGAGATTTCATCGCTTGATAACGCCAAGCTTGATACCTGTCAGGTTTTGATTGCCGCAACAGGCGATGACAAAGTAAATCTTGTTGCCTCACTTCTCGCTAAAACTGAGTATGGAGTTCCAAGAGTCGTTGCACGTGTAAATCATCCTAAGAATGAGTGGATGTTCGACTCCTCTTGGGGAGTTGACGTTTCAGTGTCAACACCAA
Organism: Actinomycetota bacterium; assembly: GCA_026393035.1. Lineage (GTDB taxonomy): Bacteria > Actinomycetota > Actinomycetes > Nanopelagicales > Nanopelagicaceae > AAA044-D11. Next base: position 7,703 of record JAPLAY010000069.1, on the reverse strand, counting down.
GAATTATCTCTGCCATTGTTGAAGAAGCAGTATCTGTTGGCGATGTAGTTCGCTTATTCTCATTGCAAAAAGGTGAAGCAAGTCTGGTAGAAATCACACTTCCAGAGGAGGCTAAATGTTTAGGTCGAACCGTTGAAGAGGTAAAGCTTCCGGAGAATGCATCACTCGCTGCAATTGTTCGCGATGGTCAAGTTATTACGCCACACGCACATGATGTTTACTCTGCCGGCGATGAACTGTTATTCGTGGCGACTGCTGCTGCCGAAGAGCTTTTAAAAAGCTGTTTCATAGCTAATAATTAATCAGCTTTAGAAATCGGTACTGACTTAATAACTAGCCAAGTTCCCCAAAGTGTTGCTAGATAAAGCGGGAATCCTAGAAAAATATTTGCAATACCCAGAGCATTCAATTGATCTGCCTTAAATAATGGATATTGAATTGCGAGTCGAATAGCAAAGAGTGCGAACCAAATCCAGGTTGCCTTTGTGTAAGCGGCTAACCGCTTTGGATCTTTGCGCCATTTCAAATTTTCGCCGAGGATAGGGCCAAGTAAAACCCCGATTAGCGGATATTTAACAAGAATTGAAGCTAGGTAAACCAACATAAATGCTGAATTTTTCCAGAGACTTGGCGCGTAATAATCCTTTGCGGCGCCAGTCTTCCAAGCAAACCAACCGCAAAAAGCAACACCAATAAATCCTGATATTGAGTGCATCAAGGTGTCTCGCTTTACTAAACGCCAAACCATTAAGAGAACAGCGGTTGCAATAGAAACATAGAGGCAGGCACGCAGATTATGTGTGATGTTATAGGTAAGTAGAAAAACTAGAGATGGAATAGTTGAATCGATAATTCCTTTTTTGCCACCGAGAGCAGTAACGACTTTTGCCTTATCTTCTTCTTGCATTAGCTCTTACCTCCGGTAGATCCAAAGCCATCGCTTCCGCGATCAGAACCAGGCAGCGAATCTACTTCGACAAATTCTGCGCGTTCAACTTGTTGAATAAGTAATTGCGCAATCCGGTCACCACGTTTAAAAGTAATTGGATCTTTTGGATCATGATTTATTAAAATTATTTGCAATTCTCCGCGAAATCCAGCGTCCACAGTTCCTGGTGAATTAACCATGGTCACACCATGTTTTATCGCTAAGCCAGAGCGCGGATGAACAAGGGCAACATAACCATTAGGTAGCGCAATCGAGATTCCAGTTGGCACAATTGCGCGTTCTCCTGGCTGGAGGGTTATGTCTATCCGAGAAGTTAAATCAGCGCCTGCATCTCCCGGCTTGGCATAGCTAGGAAGTGGAATTGATTCATCGAGCCGTGTTATTAAAACTTTTACACTCATGGATTAATTTCAAACTCAGGATCAACAAAAGCTAGAAGTTCTGGGTGGGCAGTTACGTGCGCTAGATATTCCTTTGGCGAGTTATCTAAGAAATGCTGCATTGGAACAATTACATAAAGCGATGCGGCGCGAACTGCGATTGGGCCATCTGGGCTATTGAGCCTGCCGACTGCGCTGCAATAAACCTTACGATTTACCTGACCAGTTATTTCTGCGCTTATATGCAGAGTAGTTCCCATTGGAACTGGAAGTAAGAAATCTGTTTCAAGTCTTGCGGTGACAGCTGGAGAGCGAATTAGCCACATCAATTTTCCAAGTGCTTCATCGAAAGCTAGTGATAGAAGTCCACCGTGCGCAAGACCAGGTGCGCCTTGATGATTTTCAGTTACGGTAAATACTGCAGTTAAGTTTTGACCTTCGCCAGCATGTGCAACTAAATGCAACCCAGTTGGATGCAATTCACCACAACCAAAACAATGACCGAAGTGCGATGGAATCATAGTTCCAGGTTCTGGCGCCTTGGGATGACGAGGCGGAATCTCTGCACCTTCCGGTGGAACCGTGCTTGGGATTCGACTCATGGGTAAAGCCTAACCCTTGAATTTGTTTGAGCAAATATTTCCAGGTGTTTTTAAGAGTTTATAAATGTTATGGCGTAGCGTGCGCCTGTGGGGAAAATAAATCAACGTGAAACTAACGACTACGGGCTTCCCATTTATCAAGAGAAATTGAGTTGGAGCTTGTGGCTCTGGCTATTCGCAATTTTTATGGCTGGCTCATTCTCGCTCTCAATTTGGGCCGCACTCGGAGATCGGGCTGCAATTATTGCTTCAGCTATCGAGATTCTTTTATTGCTCTTTGCACAGAACAAGAGCGCACTAGAAATTACAGTAACTAAGGGCTGGTTATTAGTTGGTCCGGCAGCTATCGAACGGGCTTTCATTCATAATTTCCAAGCACTTTCTAAAAGTGAATACCGACGAGTTCGCGGAGTTGATGGCGATCCAGCTGCATATTTACAAATAAGATTTTGGATAAATACCGCAATTAAAATTGATCTTCGAGACCCAAAAGACAGAACGCCCTACTGGCTTGTAAGCACCAATAGAGCGAGTGAATTAGCTAAAATTTTGAAAGTTGCCGAACACTAATTATTTAGAGCCTAAGCACAATCTTTGCAAGTAGCTTTTGCGCCAGAACCTGATGCGAGTTGTGATGCATGATGAACTAAGAAACATTTTGAACAAGTAAATTCATCTTCTTGCTTTGGAACCACTCGTACAGTTAACTCTTCGCCAGAAAGATCAGCGCCAGGAAGTTCAAGATTCTCGGCCGCATCTTCTTCATCTATATCAACTTGACCAGATTGAGCATCTGCTCTGCGCGCTTTGAGTTCTTCGAGAGATTCTTCATGAAGTTCTTCATCTTGCTTTCGCGGTGTGTCGTAATCCGTTGCCATGGCACCTCCTCTTTTTACTTCTAGTAAATCAAAACTGCAATCAAATTAACTGCCGTTAGGGCGGATAGTGTCCTATAAGTGGCTCGCCTACCTAATCAACCTACGGCGTGTCGAAAATATTCCCGAATAAACGTGGTTTAAAGGATTAATCCTTTAATCTAATTGGATTCTGACCGCGCGCTATTAAACGCTCAAAATGTGTATCGCGTTTTTCAACGAATTTCGAAACATCAGCCTCTGCTGCTGCAATAAATGCGCCTAACTCATCACGAGCTGCGGCACCTTCACCTGTGAAATCTTCACGGTTAAAAATATTCCAAGCGCGCAAAACTGGTGCGACAACATCCTCAAGGTGCGACTTCGGATCATAAATTCCAGCAAGTGCAATCTGAACAGATTTGCGACCCCAGCCTGGCATTCCAGCACCTGGCATTTGGAAATTCGTAACAACATCCTTAATAGCAATCATTGCGGCATTCGGCTCTAAATCAATCGCAGCTGAAAGCAGGTTTCGATAGAACAACATGTGGAGGTTCTCATCAAGTGCGACTCGAGCCAGCATGCCCTCACAAATTGCATCATTAGAAATTCGACCGGTATTTCTATGTGAAATTCTGGTGGCCAACTCTTGGAATGTTACATATGAAACGGTATGCAACATATCGTTGTCGTATGGGGTCTGATATCCAGCAGACATGTGCGCCATACGTAATTCTTCTAGTTCGTTTGGATCGACGCCGCGAGTTGCCATTAGATAATCGCGCATAACTATTCCGTGGCGTGCTTCTTCAGCAGTCCATCGGTTAATCCAGGTATTCCATGCGCCATCACGGCTCATTGAGATTGCAATATCAGTGTGATAGCTCGGAAGATTATCTTCCGTTAATAAATTTAGAATCAGCGCATCTTGTGCAATTGGTGAAAGTTTTGAATCTTTAGCTTCCCACGCATCACCATTTAGCGGACCAGCAAATGTTCGTCCTTCGCTCCATGGGACATACTCATGGGGATACCAATCTTTCGTTGTTGCAACATGTCGTTCAAGTTCGACGGCGACGGCAGGTTCAAGATCTCTAATTAAACGATTTTGAATCTTTGGGTCGATTGATGCCATTAGCGGAACCTAGCGCAAGAAATGTGCTACTCGCTAGTTAAACGTGTGAGATTTGAATTAATTAGGGCGATTATTGGTGCGAATTTTCGCTTGCTCCAAGCGCCACTTGGCAATTTCACCATGATTTCCAGAGAGCAAGACTTCTGGAACGTTAAGGCCACGCCACTCTTTTGGTTTTGTGTAATTTGGATATTCGACGAGCGCGTTATCGCCGTCAATTAAAGTATGTGATTCTTCATCGAGCGAAGATGGATTCCCGATCACTCCTGGAAGTAAGCGAATTATCGCTTCCATGATCACAAGTGTTGCCACTTCCCCGCCACCTAAAACGTAATCACCAATTGAAACTTCGCGGACTTTAAAACCTTTTGCACTTGCATAAAAATCACTCACTCGAACGTCTATTCCTTCATAACGACCGCAGGCAAAGATTAGATGTTTTGAATTAGTTAACTCGCTAGCCAAATTCTGCGTCAATTTCTCACCCGCAGGAGTTAGAACAATCAATTCATGTTCGACGCCAGGTGCAAGCTCTGCGACTGCATCGATTGCCTTTCCCCAAGGTTCAGGTGACATAACCATTCCAGCGCCACCTCCATAAGGAGTGTCATCAACAGAACCATGAACATCTGAAGTTTGTGCCCGTAAATCATGTACTCCGATTTCGATTAATCCAGCAGCCTGGGCTTTACCAATTAGGGAGAGATTTAGCGGTGCTAAATAATCTGGAAAAATAGTTATTACATCGAAGCGATTGACCTTACTCATCTAATAACCCTAGCGGAGGAACTATCACGATTTTACGATTCTTGATATCCACTGTTGGAACAATAGCTTTTACAAAGGGAATTAGAACTTCGCGATCGTTGTAGGAAACTGCTAAAACATCTTGGCCTGGCAAATTAATTACATCAGTGACTTTGCCGATTACTGCACCATCTTCTGTCGAAACTTCACATTGAAGTAACTGTTGAACATGAAAATCATCTTCGGTTGAATCAGCCTCAATATCTACATCCGCTAAAAGCAGAACATTTCGTAATTTTTCAATTTCATTTCGATCGCTCACGCCTTCAAAACCAAGCAGAAGCGTTCCATTGTGATCGCGTACTGAAGAGATAGTTAGTGGACCAAATGACTCTGGCTCTGTCGCTAGGACAGAGCCAATAAAGAATCGATCTTCTGGTTGGTCAGTGCGCACTTCAACTGTCGCCTCACCAAGTACTCCATGTGCGCGACCAATTCTGGCAACGACAAGTTGCACTATTAGCGAGCCTCGTCAGCCTCGATGAGATCTACGCGAACTGAACGTCCGGCAATCGCACTAATGACTGTGCGAAGTGCACGCGCGGTGCGCCCATTACGGCCAATCACCTTGCCAATATCTTCTGGATTAACTCGAACTTCTAGTGTTGTCCCACGACGATGATCTTTAGTTGTAATAACTACATCATCAGGATTATCAACAATCCCCTTAACTAGATGTTCTAGCGCTTCATCAATCATTTTTATTCAGCAGCTTCTTCTGCGGCTGGTGCTGGAGTTTCAAGAACTTCGGAAACTTCTGTCTCTACTGAAGCTGGAACCTCTGCCTCAACTGTTTCGGTTACGGCTTGGACATCGGCAGGAGTTTCAACAACTTCAACAGCAGGTGCAGCCTTGGCAGCTAACTTCTCTGCAGCCTTCTTCTTAAGTGTTGTTGCGCCATCTGCTGGCTCGTTCATTGCATCCTTAACGGCTGCTTCGTAAGCAATTCGCTTGCTTGGCTTTTCAGCAATCTTTCTTAGTGTTCCTTCGCTACCTGGAAGGCCCTTGAACTTCTGGTAATCACCAGTAATTTTGAGAAGCGCTGTTACAGCTTCGGTTGGTTGTGCACCAACAGATAACCAGTATTGCGCGCGGTCAGAAGTAATTTCGATAAGTGAAGGTTCTGATCCTGGTGAGTAGCGACCAATCTCTTCAATCGCGCGTGAGTTACGAGCAGCGCGTGAATCTGAAACTACGATACGGAAATGTGGAGTACGGATTTTTCCCATACGCATTAATCTAATTTTTACGGCCACGAAGGCTTTCTCCTTGTTTTAAGCGGTTCATATTTTCTTGTGACAGTGGGAGCGTCACTCAAAAATTAAAACCTGTTTTGAAAAAATCTTTCACCTCTTGGCGAAGATCGCTTGGGGGTAGAGGGCCCCTTGCAGGTGGCCAATCTTGCCAGCCCCAAGGGCATAACCCAAATTGCGATTTGAGGGGTCAATTAGCTTTCAAGGGCCCGCTTCGCCGGGTTTCCTGAACGGGATTTCTTCTTATTTATAACTTTAGGAGCAGGCACTTGTGGCATACCGGGAGGAAGTGCCATACCTGGTGGCAATTGCGCGCCACCCTTTCCAGTTCGCATTTGCTTCATAACTTTCTGGGCTTGGGTGAATCTCTCAACCAAAGAATTCACATCTGAAACCTGACGGCCCGAACCTTTAGCAATTCGTGAGCGTCTTGATCCATTCAATACCTTCGGATCATTGCGTTCTAGCGGCGTCATCGATTGAACTATTGATTGCGTTTTAACAAGTTCGCCCTCGTCAAATTGTTCTAACTGCTTCTTCATTGCACCAGAGTTTGCACCTGGCAACATACCTAAAAGCTTCGTCATTGAGCCCATTTTTTTCATTGCTTCTAATTGCGATAAGAAATCATCTAGCGTGAAATCTTCACCGCTTGCAAATTTGCTCTCTAGCTTTGATGCGGTGTCACTATCAAACGCGCCTTTAGCTTGCTCGGCAAGAGTTGCGATGTCACCAAGTCCAAGGATGCGTGAAGCCATTCGATCTGGATAGAAGAGATCAAAATCAGTAACTTTTTCACCAGTTGCAGCGAACATGATTGGTTTGCCAGTTACTTGAGTAATTGAAAGCGCCGCACCACCTCGGGCATCACCATCTAACTTAGTCAGAACAATTGCATCGAACCCAACACCTTCTTGGAATGCTTGTGCGGTTCGAACTGCATCTTGGCCAACCATCGCATCAACTACATATAAAACTTCATCAGGATTTACCGCATCGCGAATCGACTTTGCTTGCTTCATCAACTCGGCATCAACGCCAAGGCGGCCAGCAGTATCAACAATTACTATGTTGTGTAATTTATCTTGCGCAAATTGCAGACCACTCTTTGCAACCGTTATCGGATCGCCAACACCATTTCCAGGTTCAGGGGCAAATACTGGAACTCCGATGCTCTCTCCAACAACTTGTAATTGTGTAACTGCATTTGGGCGTTGTAAGTCCGAAGCTACAAGAAGTGGGGTGTTGCCTTGATCTTTCAGATATTTAGCAAGTTTTCCTGCCAGCGAAGTTTTACCGGCACCTTGTAAACCCGTTAAAAGAATCACAGTTGGCGGTTTCTTTGCCAATCTAATTCTTCTAGCGCTTCCTCCCAAGATTTCGATGAGAAGCGAATTAACAATCTCAAAAACTGCATTTGCTGGATTGGTTGATTTATTTAAATCTTCCAAAATCGCATCGGTTCGCACTTTTAGTTCAGTTATAAAGTTATCGACAACGCTTAGCGAAACATCTGAATCTAGAAGTGCGCTGCGAATCTCTAGCGAAATCTCGTCAATATCCCCCGACTTAAGGCGACCTTTGCTTCGGAGCGAGGCAAAGGCACCTTGAAATTTTGCCGATAAGGATTCAAACATGGGGTGAGGTTACTAGTTAAAGGTGAGTGATTAAAATATTTTCTACTTTTGTCGCAAGTAACTGTGCTCGCTCACCACTGAGT
>JAPLAY010000072.1 GCA_026393035.1 Actinomycetota bacterium | reverse complement strand
GGAGAATTTCACCTTGAGCATGACTCACAACTATTCGCCCACCATCATCGACTCGAGCTGGGGTAGGAGTGCTGGACTTTGAAATAGATTCTTGAACAGCAGTAATAAGAGAAGAAATAGATTTAAGTTCAGATTTAACCAAATACGTCACATCATCAGGAAGCTGCATCCCCCCTGGCACAGCCAGGTTAGGGGAGGCGTGAGATGTCAGAATTACCTTGCCGATCCAAGGGTGGTTCTTATCTAGATAATCCAATAAGTCTGCTCCACTGGGTCCTATGACCCCAAAATTCAAATCCGTAATAACAGCATGAGGGTCAAAGCTTTCTATCTGTGAAATTGCCTCACTGACAGTAGCAACAGCCATTACTTCAAAGTCAGCAGCACTGAGTAACTCAGAGAGAAGGTTAAGAGTGAACTCTTCATCCTCTGCAATTAATACTCGTCTGTGGAACTCCGCAGCCATGAATCTCCCCTGATTAGTTCTCAAGTTTATTGCTCACCCTTGAATTGCCCAATATGGGCTATCGGTTTATACACTCAACCCTGCAAATACCCCACTAAATCGAAAATGGCGACGATTAAGTCTTTTCTAGCCAGACCAAGAATTGATAAAGTTGCCTCATGGCAACGACCCAAAAAACAGCCCTCGTTCTCGGTGGTGGTGGATTCATCGGCAATGCAATGATCTCCCGCCTCAAATCAGAGAATTACTGGGTTAAGGCGGTCGATCTAAAAAATCCAGAGTTTTCGCAAACCGAAGCCGATGAGTTTGTAATTGGTGATTTGCGGAATGTAGCCACAGTAGAAAACGCCTTACTTGTGACTAAAGCGGGTACTACAAATGAAGCATTTGATGAGATTTATCAATTCGCCGCTGATATGGGTGGCGCTGGATTTGTTTTTACAGGAGAGCATGATGCTGAAATCATGCACAATTCGGCCACAATCAATTTGAATGTTTTAGAGGTGCTTCGCCAACTCAACGAGAAACTTGGCGTTAATAAAACTAAGATTTTTTATAGCGGCAGTGCCTGTATGTACCCAGAGCACAACCAGCTTGACCCCGATAATCCAAACTGCGTTGAATCTAGCGCCTATCCTGCAAATCCTGATAGTGAATACGGATGGGAAAAACTCTTTAGTGAGCGTCTATATTTTAGTTATTCGCGAAATTATAAAATTCCAGTAGCCGTTGCCCGCTATCACAATATTTATGGCCCACTAGGTACATGGGATGGAGGCCGCGAAAAAGCACCCGCAGCTATTTGTCGAAAAATTGCCAAACTTGATGTGGAAGGTGGCGCAATAGAAGTTTGGGGGGATGGCCTGCAAACTCGGTCCTTTCTCTACATAAAAGATTGCATAGAAGCTACGCGTCGATTAATGAGTTCTAGTTTTGCCGGTCCAGTGAATATTGGTTCTGAGGAAATGGTTACCATCAACCAATTGGTTGAATATGTTTCAGTGATCGCTAATAAAAAGGTAAATCGCAATCACAAGCTTGATGCACCTCTTGGGGTACGCGGACGTAACTCAGATAATCGCCTTATCGAGCAGGAATTGGGTTGGTCTCCAGCTTGGACTCTCATGGCCGGACTGGGCGAAACCTATGCCTGGATTAACGATCAGGTGAGAGTCTTGGTTTAAATGCGTATCGTCGTCCTGGATTATGCAGGGCACATACCTCAAGCAGATTTGGCACGGAATTTAGCCAAACTCGGACACAATGTTCGACACATGTACTGCTCTGATTACATCTCTGGTCGTGGCGCAGTTGATCGCGAAGCTGGTGACCCTAAAGATTTAGAATTCCTCGACATTTCGATTAAGAAAGACTTCAATCGCTACAACCCCATCGAGCGTATAAAACACGAGCTCGCAATCTCGGATGTGTTCTGGGCAAAAATCCAAGAGTTCAACCCTGACCAT
>JAPLAY010000041.1 GCA_026393035.1 Actinomycetota bacterium | reverse complement strand
ATTCCTCGACATTTCGATTAAGAAAGACTTCAATCGCTACAACCCCATCGAGCGTATAAAACACGAGCTCGCAATCTCGGATGTGTTCTGGGCAAAAATCCAAGAGTTCAACCCTGACCATTCGATTTTCTCAAACGTCCCGCTAATCGCAATGTCCCGACTGGCCAAGAGAATGCAGGGTAATAGCCGCCCATATTTATTCTGGTGGCAAGATGTATACAGCCTCGCAATGGGAAACGCTTTAAAGAAATATGGCTCCCTTGCATGGCCTCTCAGGCAGTATCTAATTTCCTTGGAGAAAAATGTAATCAAAGGTGCTCAATCTGTGGTTGCTATTTCCCCCAACTTCAAACCCATCTATTGTGAGTGGAAGCAAGACCCAAAGAAATTTTCGATATATCCCAATTGGACCCCCACAACACTCTTCTCAAGTCAAAACCATTCAAGAACAAAAACAAACGAAAAAAAAGTCGTGTATGCAGGAACTCTTGGGTTAAAACACCGCCCTGAACTATTGCTGGGTTTAGCAGACGATTTAGAATTTAGGAAGCTTGGGGGCATAGTGGTGGTAGTCAGTCAAGGTTATGGTCGCACACTTCTTGAGAAGCAAGAGAACAGGCGAGAAAATATTCACTTGAAAGATTTTCTACCAATCCCAGACCTCGCGAAGTTATTTTCAGAGGCTTCAATACTTCTGGCAGTTTTAGAGCCCGAAGCTTCGACATTCTCAGTCCCGTCTAAAATTATGAGTTATCTAAGTGCAGGTAAACCAATTGTAGCGTCGATTGATCAGAGTAATGCCAGTGCATTAATTCTTAAGGACACTGGTGCGGGAATCGTAGTCGAGCCAAAATCACCAGGTACTGATTTTAGTAATGCGGTAACCAAGATTCTTTTAGACAACAAACTTCAACTTTCAATGCGTGAAGCCAGTTTAAAGTATTCACGTGAAAACTTTGACGGATCTAAGGCAGCGGACTTCTTTATGAGTCAACTCGTCATGCGAATAAGTTAGCATGGATTATTTGTATGCCTCTATGAAATCAGGCGCGATGAGAAAGTTTGGTTAGAATATCGAGTTGCAGTAGCCTTCCATCTTTTGCCTTTATCCCACGGAAAACATCTATCACTTCATGGCCAAATTTGGATAGCTCTACCAGAATCGGCAGAAATGAGACTTCGCCCTCGTATAAGGGTGTTATTGACACCTCCAAGTAACAAAGTGGGATCTTTGATAGGGATTGTGATGCACCTTTCAAAACTTCGGCCTCAAATCCTTGGACATCAAGTTTTAGCATAATATCCTGGGGTCGGAGTTCTAAAACTTCTAACTGTTTATCAATTGTAGAAATAGAGATTTTTTGCTTGGCAATAGTTGCGGAATCTGGAAAATTTTCCAAGTGCAAAGATTTCATTTCAAGTATTGAGGAACTAAGTCCCGCATTGCCACTTATGTTAATCGTACGCTCGGATTCCGCAGCACCCAAACCAAGTTGAAATGCTTTCCAGGGCTGGTGCTGTTTTATCGTTTGGGACAAAGTTAGGTAAGTTTCATGTACTGGTTCATAGGAAACAATCAGCCCTTCAAAACCATGCCTACGAATGTCCAGGCCAAACTGTCCTACATTCGCTCCGACATCAATGACGCCAGTTATCTGAAAGTTTTGCAAATTTCGAGCAATTGATTTAAATGGCGTATCAGAGATCTCCCCCACGCCAGTTAGTAACTCACGCACAGAACGAGCCAGAGTACTAGTGCGCAGACTCGACTTTACTCCCATTGAATACTGTTCCTATGCTCCAAAAGATGAACCGGCATTTGCCGCCAATCTTTAGTCTAAGCCAGGGAGGTAATTAAGGCCTTCCATTGCAGGGCGATTTTCGACCAATCTAATTCGCCTCTCGTTGCCTCGATTGCTGCTTTCCTATAGGCAGCACCTTCACCCTGCAATACCTTAATGATCCCATCAGCTATCGAGGCGGAGGTTAGTTTGTCGATAACTTCTCCAGCTTGGTATTTGGCGACTATATCTGCCGTACCAACAAATTTCGACACTACACAAGGAATGCCAAGGCTCAAAGCTTCAGCCACAACTATCGCAAAATTCTCATTTTCAGAGGGAAGGACTAACAATTTAGAGGCTGTAAGTAACTGGTGCATCCTTTCTGCTCCTATCCAGCCATGGAATTTAATACTTGGTTCCAATTGCATTGACGAAACAAGTTGATGTACATGATTGACTTCTTTTGTAGAGCCCGATCCAGCAATATCCAAAATTAGATCGGGGTACTTATCGAGAACTTGAGGTAGAGATTGAATTAACAAAGGAAGATTTTTCTTTTTATCGAATCGACCACTAAAAACAATTCTCAAATTCCTGTGTGTTGATTGCGGTATCACAGCATAACCTTCTACTGGATTTTGAAACAGGGCTCCGTAAGGTAGCTTGCATGCCTTGAATTGGAGCAACGTAGCCAAATCATTTTTCTCGCTATCGGAAGTAACTATAATCAAATTTGATTCCAGCAAAATTTTTGAGATTATCACTTTTTTTGCCAAAGTTTTTATAAGCCTATTATCTGACTCATGATATTTCGTTAATGAACCGTGTGGCTTGACTGCGTATGGAATGTGGTATCTCTTCGCGTACCAGTAGCCAAGAATCGTGCTGAATGTATATATCTGATGCAGCACTATTAAATCTGGTCTGGGCATACCGTTGATGGTCCTAATTAAGCTAATGAATGAACCAAGGCCGTAATTATTTTGCCATCTGGAAAGCGAAAAATTAAATTCAACTCCGACCGCTTTTAGTTCTGCGATTTTGCTCAAATTTTGCTCTATTTGGCCTTTTGTATTGCCTGTAGAAATAATTTGATTTCGAATTCCGTATTTAGAGAGTTGCAAAGCAGTCATAAAAACTCCAGCAGGAACTCCACCTTTTGAGGCATCCAAAGAAAAACAGAAATGTGAAATGTGCAATTAGCACCCATCTCTCTTCAGATTATAGAATTGTCGAAGCCAGGAACATGTCTCATCAACAGCCTCTTCAAATGGAATGGGAGAAGGCCCCAATAGCACTAAAGTGTTTTCAATCGGCGAAGGATTGCTCGTTATGAGATTACGATATCGACTTCTAAATAAGGGAAAACCAATTCCAAATTTACCTAAAAATTCCCCTATTTCACTCAAAATAAATAAAATAAATTTCGGTACTCTTCGCATTTTTCGATTTGTTAGACGGGTCGCAAAGGCACTCACCCATCTATCTTGAGACATATTCTCATCAGCAATGTAAAATATTTTCTTGTCCGTAAAATGATTCTCTATTTCCAGCAGTCTGACAATTTGCCAAACAGAATTCCTTACATATCCGTAGGCTTTAACTGCATTGTCTCTCTTTGGGTGGAAGTACCGTCCCAACCAGATCTGCTTCCATAATCCATTTGCCAAAATTGGATGCAATGGTCCCCAGATTGTCGTTGGTCGAATTATTGTCCAACTGGGCTTAAGACTGGAATTACGAATAATCTCCTCGCCCAATAATTTGCTTTCACCATAAAATCCATATGGATGAAGCTTTTCTGAACTCTCTGAAATTTTAAGTCCTGGAGAATTCACATATTGAGTTGATGTGAAAATGAGTTTTTTTAATCCTGTCAAATCGTTGACAATTTCAATAAGATTCATAGTCCCCTGAATATTGACCTCAAATTCATTTAGAGATTTTGTATTCTGCGTAGTCGTCGCACTTAGGTGCACGATAAAGTCCGGGTCAAATTTCATCAGAGTTTTTCGAAAACGTGGCATATCCAGTATAGATACGTTTTCCCAAAGCTCAATATTCTCATTATTGATTGGTCTCTTGATGTCAATGTTAAGGACCGTGTAATTCTCTCTGTTAAGAAAACTTACTAGATGAGATCCAATAAATCCCGAACCCCCAGTTACAAGAATTTTCTTGGGTTTCATTGTTTTAGGGTAATCTATAAAGGTACCTTTTTTAAGTTAGAGCGAAAAGTCATTTCTATATCAAGATTAGCGCGAGAATTTGATGGCCACAGGGATTAAGCCACTACCCCTACTATAGGCCGCAGAGTTAATCCGTCTAGTCTGGTAAATCAAATACCCTGTTGGTATTCTAGAGGTATGCCAAGTTCATGTTTCCAGCAGATGGGAATCTGACTTGCGAATTGCATTAGTCACATTCTCATTCACACCCGAGAGCCCTGGTGGAGTTTCTACTGTCCTAATTAGGATATTGGGTATCTTGCAATCCAATTTGACTGCGAATATTGATATCTTTTCCTTTAGGAATTCTCGCGATAAGACTTGCCCAAAACAGTTTTTCCGAGGTATTCGAGAACTAAATAGCAAAACCGTGAGAACCGGGAGTTACGAAAACTGTGATATTTTCGAAATCGAATCATTTTTCAGCTCTTTAGAAGTTATGAGATACCAGAGGCGCACAGAACTACAGATAAAGTTCGAATCATATGATCTGGTCATAGTTGTTACCGGGATATTGCAATTTGTAAATGTTATTCCAGTAATTTCACGGCCAATATTGGTTCAATGTGCTACCAGATTAAAATGGGAGAGAAAATCCCAATATCCTGAAATGTCACTTCTAAAAAGAGTTGTCCTTAAACTGCAAGTGCCAATTCTGGCGATTATGGAACGAAGGGTAGTGCGTTCGAAAGCGAGATTCCTGACCGAAAATGAACGTATGGGTGACTGGATTGCAAAGAGGAGTCTCTCACCACCCGATCTCTGGTACCCACCAGTTGCTAATTCTGAAGCCATGATGGTTTTACCCGGCGACGCCAAGAAATACTTTATCTCAGTTGGACGATTTAACGATCCGCGCAAAGGTTGGTCGCGATTAGTTGATGCATACGCTTTGGCGGTCAGTGCATGTCCCGACTTACCAGAACTAATAATCATTGGTTGGGGGGATTTCCCAGAGTACCTAAAGAGAAAATTGCAGTTATTGGAGAACCAATGTCAAATTCATATTTTTCCAAACCTTTCCAATTCGGAGCGAGATAAATACTTAACAGGGGCATCGTATTTTCTACAAACGTCATTTGAGGAAGGACTCGGGATAGCAGCGCTTGAAGCTCTGAGAGTTGGAACTCCACTGATTTGTTCAGACACAGATGGCTCTCGCGAATATATACGGGATGGAATCACAGGTGCAAGAGTTCCTCAGGGACGAAGATTTACCGAAGCTTTTAGTGAAAAATTAATCGAATCGCAAACATGGGATCATAAAAGATTGCGAGAAACATCTCTAGAGTATTTTGAAAAGAACTTTTCTAAAGATGTTTCGACTGCCAAATTTCTTCAACTGATATCTCGCATCCTAGATTGATTGAATTATGGAATATTTGATTTTAGGGATGCTTTTAGGAAGCACAATATTTCTCTTGGCGATTTCCTTGAAATCAAATAGTGGCCTTCGATTCATTCTATTGATTTTGGCTGGTTATTGGATTATTAGTTTCCTAATTAGACCATCACTCTTTCTCTTTGCAAGAGATTTTGATATTAATAATGTTCTTTACGATTCTAGAATCGGCAAAAATGAAACTGATTTTAATAGTATCTTAATAAGAATTGTTTTAGGAAACTTCGTTTTTTGTGCAACAGTTTCTTTCCTACTTTTAAAATCTAAAAAAATACCAAAGAGAATTTTCGAAGTTAGGGAAAAAGTCGTTGAGACTAGATTACTTATTTTAAGCTTGACGGTTGGATTGTTTTCTAGTTTGTTGGAGCTCACATCATTACAAAATCCGGTTACCAAATCTTTGAGTAGTCTGGCATCTTTCTGTTTTTGTGCATACATCTGGAATCGAGATATCTACCAACTTTCACGAGGCAAAGAATTACTTTTAATTAGTGCGACTTTAATCGTCATATTTTCAGTCGCTGGCACTTCCGGACATTTTAAGGGGGTGTTGCTGACACCTGTTGTGGTTCTTTTCGCGCGGTATCTGAAGAGTTCGTCATATCAGAATATAGTTGGCCGATTTCTCATTTTAAGTTCACTTTTGTTTACCTTAATTCCATTTTTTACGTACCTCCAAGAGAAACGACTTGGCTCTGGCGCCGTTGACAGATTTTTAAATGAAAGTGAGAAATTTCCATGGTTTCTCTCTCCATTCACAAATCTAGCAATTCGCTTTGATCAATTCGCGAGGGTAACCGACGCCTATTACGCAGGCGTGGGGATCCTTGGAGGATATGGAGAATGGCTCCATCATATTCTCGTAAGCTTGGAGTGGAATCCAAGTTCCGGCAGGAATTCTATTTCATTTGGACAACAGTGGAATCAACAAGTTACATACGCAAGTGTTCCCGGTTCGAGATTAAGTAGTGTGTCACTGGCACAAGGAATGATTGGTGAGGGATGGATCTGGAATGGATTCATCTCCCTTATTCTCGAATGTCTATTAATGGGCGCCCTATTCTATTTCGTTGGGCAACTTCTTGAAGGTAGAACTACTGCGGTCATAACCGCATTTGGAGTAATTGGAAATTCTACAATTTTTGAGGCCGGTACAGTCCAAGTTGCAACCTCAGTAAGTGCTGCTATAAAAAATCTCCTCTTTTTAATAATTCTAAAAAAGTGGTTTTTAGGGACAAAACATGATTGAAGGCATTCTCCACTCAATCTTAGGGTGAGAGATTTGTGGGTTAATCCCAATTATAAAATATTAAGATTTACTAACAAATAATTTGCGACTAATCATGTAAATAATTGGAATCGATATGAATTCAGCGCTCACAAGAATTAGGTAAATTGCATTAATGGTTATGGGAGAATTCATGACATAGATTATTAGATTGACTAATATTGCAAAACCTATTGAAATTAGAGATACCCGTAGATTTTTGTTGATTGCATGAAAAATCGCTTTTTGCGCATATGAGAAGCTGATCAGAAAGCTATAAAGAGTACCCAGTAGCAAAAGGTATTTTCCTAGTTGGATTTGATTATGGGTCCAAAGATTGTAAATTGCATTACCCTGGTAAATATAGACTAGAATTCCAAGCATTCCACAACTTGCGGTCGCAATCAGACTTCGTCTGGCTAGTTGTCGAGTCCCGTGTAAATCATTTTTCCCCCAGGCTGCGGACATCTCTAATGCGTACGATGAGGAAATTAGGGACGCAATTTGCCAACCTAAGCGGAAGAAGGTTCTAGAGGTTATGAATAAAATGAAATTTTCAGGGGAAGTGCGAGACTGAAGAAGAATTGCAGTTCCACTCACCAGAAGCCATTCGGAAGCTTTATAAGTCAGGAAAGGTAACCCCTCCCTAAGGGTTCTTTTCAGAGTAGTTATTCTTGGAATCGCGAACCGAATAATTTGCAACTTATTGCCTAAAAGTTGAGAAGTCATAAGCAGAACTAAGACCTTCAATGTGAGTGCACAGACAGCAACCATAACCAGCGAATTAGGAAAAACTATTAGCCCAAAAATGATTCCAAGGAATTCAGAAAAACGAAGTAGATTACTTATGTATATTCCAAGGCCAGTTTGTCCGTATGCTCTTGCGGTCGCCTCGACCAATCCGAAATATGATTGAATAAAATTCAGAAGTATGAAAATTCCGCAAAGCGGAATCGAATAACTTAGATCAAATACGATCCCAAAGACTACTAAAGCAAAAAAATACAGAACAAAGGAAATCGAAATAAATGAAGAAATTTGCGATGTTCGATTTCTAATCACATCTTTTTGGTGCATAGTTGCTAGTAAATGAAAGGAATTTTGTGACGCAGTAATCTGACCAAAATCTAACATAGTACTAAATAGGGCGATATTGTAGGCAACCAACCAAGTCGCATAGGTGCCCGGGTCTGTCCTTAATAGAAAGATTGGCACCGTAAAAATTTGGATGAGCAATTGATTAGCTGTACCAGCTGTGAGAGCCAAAAAATTCTTCAGCAATGCTTTAGAGTTCATTTACTAAGTTTCTTCAGATCTACTCATCGGTACACATTTTGGGATATTGCTGATTTTGGCGAGCTATCTCCTCGAGAAGAAGTTTTGAGCATTCTGGCATTCAAAGGCTCAGTATTGTTCCTGGAGATATCCGAATAACACCATGAGTATAAATATACTCTCACACCCGTGCAATTTCTCATTTTCCCTGAACTCTCAGTGAAAGGGTCTTTACCGGAGAAGGGAGGGATGCAATTGTGCTCCTTCTATTTATAAAACAAAAATGAGGGTAGATTAAAGAAATGGGAAACTCAAGAGATTTTGGAAATCCACTCGTTGATGACGAAAAGTCACTTCTAGATTTGTTGCCTGAATTTATGGAAATTTGGGAAGAAAGACCTATAAAAGAGAATTATTTTGGAATGACTTTCAATCACAGTTTCGGTGTCTTTGCGATTGCTAGAATTCTGAATTTGCCCAATATTATTGAAAGCGGTGTTTGGAAAGGTCATTCGAGTTATATTCTTCGAAAAGCTTGCCCACGCGCAAGAATTACGAGTCTGGATATTGATTTTGGAAATCTTGTCTTTATAGATGAATCGATTACATATCTGAGAGAAGATTTTGGACACGTTGACTGGTCCCAAGTGGATCCGAATGTGACCCTATGTTTTTTTGACGATCACGTTTCCTCGCTTCAAAGATTGTATGAAATGAAGTGGTGGGGATTCAGATATGCAATCTTTGAGGATAATTGGCCTGCAGGTGAAGGTGACTCTTACTCAGTTAGGCATATTTTGGATCATTACGCTCATGATAAATTAGAAAGGTTTTCAAATAAGAAATTAACTTTGAAGTCTTTGGTAAAACGAGCACTTTTTGAATCTGTTCTAACTCGATATTATTTCCATCAACACTTGCTTCGTCGAGAGAACAATGCAGATTACATTGCGCTTATAAGAAATATTGATGCTTATTGGGAATTCCCTCCGTTGGTCAAGTATCCTGAGAATAATTGGGGAGGAAGTTGGGCTTTTCCGTATGATGCAAAAAATAGTCTACTTAAGCTCGAGTCAGATGGAAAATTAATAAAATTGGAGTCAGAAGAACCAAATCGGGCATTTCACTACGGCTATCTAGCTTTAGTAACGATTTGAACTCTTTTCAAAGTTGAACCGCAAAATAGTTTTAACTTTTAAAACTCTGAAAGCCTGAGCGTCTACTCACACCTGAACATTGATGCAATTTGAACTCACGGAAATTTCGTGAAGTGGAGCTAACAACCCGAGCTCATTCAAAGGGGGAACTTCGAACGCATCGCAGACCCTATCAGCGAGAAGGGGTGTGCGCAAAAGCCTAAAGCGCGTCAGAACCTCGCTCATTCGTGCGAACTCTGACGACAGTTTCTACTGGTATTACCCAAACTTTTCCATCGCCGATGGCACCAGAATTTGCAGTATTCACGACGAGATCAAGGATGCGATTTAAATCGGCATCATCGACGAGAACTTCGATGCGAACTTTCGGAATTAAATCAACAACATATTCGGCGCCGCGATAAATCTCGGTATGGCCCTTCTGGCGACCGAAGCCACTTGCCTCAGAAACTGTCATGCCGTGGATGCCATTTGATTGCAGAGCAACTTTGATGTCATCGACTCTTGCTGGCTTAACGATTGCGGTTATTAGTTTCATAATTAGTAATCCTAGTTCTAGTTATCGGCTTGTAAATGGGTTGATGTCATATGCGGATTCAGCGTGTGTGGTTGTGTCGAGACCTTCTAGTTCGACATCACGACGGACTCTAAATCCGATGGTCTTTTGAATGACCTTTGCAATTATGAAAGTAGCGGTGAATGAATAAGCCGCTGTAGCAAGGATTGCAATTACTTGTTTGGTGAGAAGTGAAGGTGAGCCCGAAACAAAGAGCCCATTTCCACCCAATTCATTTACAGCTTTTGTTCCAATTAATCCGATTGCGATCATGCCGACAATTCCACCG
Organism: Actinomycetota bacterium; assembly: GCA_026393035.1. GTDB lineage: Bacteria > Actinomycetota > Actinomycetes > Nanopelagicales > Nanopelagicaceae > AAA044-D11. The sequence continues at coordinate 17,771 of JAPLAY010000041.1, read as the reverse complement.
AAGCCGTGAACGCCAACAACATCTAGCGAATCATCGTAATTAAATTTATATTTACGAGATACGGCCCAAGCAGAAACTGCGCCACCTACTAAACCAATTGCAAGTGCGCCAAGGGGAGTTACATACCCGCAAGCCGGTGTAATTGCTACTGCGCCAGCGATGGCACCAGATGCAACACCGAGTGTTGTTGCTTTGCCGCCTTTAATCTTTTCGTAAACCAACCAAGACATGGCGGCGCCGGCAGTTGCAACTTGAGTATTGATCATAGCGGTTGCGGCTAAACCAGATGCACCAAGTGCAGAGCCAGCATTGAAACCAAACCAACCAAACCAGAGCATTCCTGCGCCAAGAAGCACTAGTGGCATGTTGTGTGGGCGCATTGGATCGCGCTTAAAACCTTCGCGTTTTCCAAGAACTATTGCAAGTGCGAGGGCTGCGGCGCCAGAGTTAATTTCAACAACTGTTCCACCTGCGAAATCGAGTGCACCAAGTTTGTCGATGATCCATCCACCCGTGCCACCTTGTCCTGCAAATGCCCAGTGTGCGATTGGTGCGTAAACCAAAGTTATCCAAACGCCGACAAAAATTACCCACGAACTATATTTTGCGCGATCTGCAATTGCACCAGATAGAAGTGCGACAGTGATAATTGCGAAAGTTAGTTGGAACATGACGAATGCGAGAGTCGGAATAGTGTGGCCTTCACCGCCTACGACTTGGTCAATCGTGTTGTTTAAACCGATGTGATCTAAGTTGCCGATGATTCCGCTGCCGGTGTCTTTACCGAAGACAATTGAATAGCCGTAGATAACCCAGATAATTGTGGTCACGCCAATTGCGGCGAATGACATCATCATCATGTTTAGTGTGCTCTTTGCACGAACCATGCCACCGTAAAAGATTGCAAGACCTGGAGTCATAAATAGAACAAGAGCGCCGCTCATAAGAACCCAAGCGGTATCACCTGTATTAATGCCGGACATCGTCACCTCATTTTGTTAGTTGGCTGAGATGGGGAAGGAATTATTTAATTAGTGCTTCTTATAACGATTGTAGGAATTTACTATCTCGACTTGGGCGGCATCGTGATTTACCCATTCGCCACCATGAACTTCTTTGCCTGGCTCTAGGGTTTTATAAACTTCGAAGAAGTGCTTGATTTCTTCGAGCTCATAATGGGGGACATCAGCTAAATCTTTAAGGCCAGACTTGCGAATATCGCCAGCGGCGACGCAGAGCAGTTTGTCATCTCCGCCTTTTTCATCGGTCATACGGAACATTCCGATAACACGACATGAAACTACGCAGCCAGGAAATGTTGGTTCATCCAACATGACAAGTGCATCAAGTGGATCGCCATCATTAGAAAGTGTGTTCTTAACAAATCCATAATCGTGGGGGAAACGAGTTGCGGTGAAGAGCATGCGATCGAGGCGAACTTCACCAGTCTCATGGTTAATCTCGTATTTGTTTCGTGACCCGGCAGGGATTTCGATTACAACGTCGAAGACCATTGATTCCATTGCAGGTCTCCTAAAGATTGGGGTGATCGACGGGGCTCGAACCCGCGACATCTCGGACCACAACCGAGTGCTCTACCAGCTGAGCTACGACCACCATGAGGTGCTAATACTACGGTAATAAATATCTGAATTAAATCTAATTGTTCGGGATGAAGATGGCCTTGCGGTAATACTCGAGCTCTTCGATTGAATCGCGGATATCGCCGAGGGCTCGGTGGTTGCCGGTCTTCTTTGGGGCGGCGAAGTAAATGCGGGGATACCAACGGCGGGCTAATTCCTTAATGGATGAAACATCGATGGTTCTGTAATGAAGGTAGGAATTTAGCAGCGGCATATCGCGGGCGATAAATGATCGGTCGGTGCCAACAGAGTTTCCGGCCAGTGGCGATTTGCCAGCGCCTGGTGCATATTTTTCGAGGTAGGCGATTATTTCGGCCTCGGCTTTGGATATTTCTACGCCATTTGGAATCTCGGTTATTAGTCCAGACTCAGTATGCATATTGGTTACGAATTCGTTCATGCCCGCAAGTTGTTCCGCGGTGGCCTTGATAACTAGGTCCACGCCCTCGCCCAAGATGTTCAATTCGGAGTCCGTAACCAAGACCGCGATTTCAACCAGTACATCTTTATTGAGGTCGAGGCCGGTCATCTCGCAATCGACCCAAATTAGGTTCGGAGATTCATTTTTCGAGGACACCGCCAGAGCCTAAACCAATGTGTGCTCTGGGCTGTAATTTCACCATTCGTTCACCTTGGGTTCACCTTTGTTCCACATTCAAAAACCCGCGTGGCACAACAATCGGGTCGTGACTACAACCGCGCCTGGGGCCAGATCTGCTAATTCCCCGATATCAACACCAGTTAAGCGCGAGATTACAACAAAGCCAAGATTTTCAGACAAGGTTTTTCGTGGTGTTGCAACTGCAGGTGGACTTTCTTCACTAGTTATTTTAGGTTTAATTTTAATTTTTCTGGGCTATCAAGGTTTTCAAGTTCTGCGTTCTGAAGGTTTTGGATTTATAACTGGAAGCAACTGGCAGGTCATGCAAGACAACGCAGGGAATACAGATTTAGCGGCATCAACATTTGGAATTGCCGCAATGTTAATTGGAACTTTACTGTGCGCGGCGATGGCCGTTGTGATTGCAGTTCCAATCTCAGTTTTATGTGCACTTTATTTAACTTTTTACGCACCGCAATTATTAAAAAAGATAATGGTTGCAGTCATCGACTTGATGGCAGCATTCCCATCAATTCTTTTCGGCATGTGGGGCTTCTTTATTCTGATGCCGCATGTTGAATATTGGGGCCGCCTAATCCACAAATATTTTAGTTGGATTCCGCTATTTAAGATGGAGATTCCAGTATTTACGCGCTCGCCATTCGTTGCCGGTGTAGTTCTTGCAATCATGATTATTCCAATTATTACCTCAGTCTCACGCGAAATTTTCTCGCAAACACCACTTGATCGAGTTCAAGCCGCTTATGCACTTGGTGCAACGCGTTGGTCAATGATCCGCGCTGTTGTGATTCCTTATGGCAGAAGCGGCGTAGTTGGTGGCGCAATGCTCGGTCTTGGTCGCGCAATGGGTGAAACTGTTGCGGTTTACACAGTTCTTAACTTGGTTTACCAAATCAACTGGCACGTTTTAATTGGCGCCGGTGGCAACGTAGCTTCAATGATTCTGCTTAAGTTTGGCGAGGCTGGACCAACTGAAACTCGTGCACTTATGGCCGCTGGTTTAGTTCTCTTCTTGTTAACACTTCTGGTCAACTCGATTGCGAACACAATCGTAAGTCGCACAGGAGGTAAAGGCCGATGAGCACCGTAACTGTGCCAAAAGTTAAGCCAACTCGTCCTTGGAAGCGCACCCCAAAGCAACAAGCACTTATGGCTGCGAACCTATTAATTTCTGCCGTAGTTAGTTATTTCGTAGTGTTGGCAACTCCGATGAAAGGCAAGTTGGCATATCTTGCAATCTTTTTTATTGCCGTGATTGCTATTAATTTTGCCGAGAGTTATTTCAAGAGTGGGCTTGCGGCAGCTAAAGATTCAATTGCCACATCATTTGCCGCCGCCGGTTTGATAATTGCGGTAGTTCCAATTTTTAGTATTTTGTTCACAATTTTTGATCGCGGTCGCGCAGGGCTTAACTTCAATCTCTTCTTGCACGATATGAAATCTAATGGCCCAAATGATCCGTTGGGACAGGGTGGTTTGCTACACGCACTTGTTGGCTCTGGAATTATGGTTGGTATAGCGCTGCTAATAAGTTTGCCAATCGGTATTCTCACTGCGATTTATTTAACTGAAATTAAGGGAATCTATTCTCGCCCGATTAAATTCTTAGTCCAAGCAATGTCAGGTGTTCCATCGATTGTTGCCGGATTATTTATTCTCTCTGCAATTGTCTTTCCAATTACTAAATCATCTTCCGGTTTAATGGGTGGACTTGCGCTTTCAATTTTGATGATTCCAACAATTGCCAGAACTTCTGAAGAGGTCTTACTTCTTATCCCTAATGATTTGCGCGAAGCTGGGGTTGCACTTGGCGGAACACAATGGCGAACAATTTCGTTAATCGTCGTGCCGGCAGCAAAGAGCGGGTTAATTACCGCAACGATTCTTGGCCTGGCTCGTGTAGCTGGTGAAACCGCGCCACTTGTTCTTGTATCTGGCGGCGGAGATGCTGTGAATCCAAATCCATTTCACGCGCCAATGGGCTCGCTTCCTTTCTATATCTGGAAGGGTTTCACTTATGGAACTCCAGAATCAATCGCTAGATCTTGGGCTGGAATTTTCGTCCTGTTATCGCTGATTTTCTTATTATTTATTGCGGCAAGAACTTTAAGTGGAAGTGGAGCAAAGAAGTGATCAATCCAAACGAGGATGGAAACGACGAAATGGAAACTAAAACAACTCCTTCATCTCTGTCAGATGTTGCGAACGCTACAAAGGCTCGTAAGCAACCTGGTTCTGGTGCGCTGGGCGTGGGGCTTGAGGCGCGCGGCATTCATGCATGGTTTGGTGACAAGTTAGTTCTTCGCGATATCTCATTAGATTTCTGGTCCGGAACAGTTACCGCTCTAATTGGACCATCAGGATGCGGAAAGTCAACATTTATTCGCACGCTAAATCGCATGCATGAATTTATTCCTGGTGCTGCAATGGCCGGTGAAGTTTTATTAAATGGTCAAGATATTTATGAACAAGGAACAGATGTAACAAAGATTCGCCTAAAGGTTGGAATGGTTTTCCAGAAGCCAAATCCATTCCCATCTATGACAATTGCAGATAACGTATTAGCAGGTTTGAAACTTGCCCAGCTAAAAACCGAAAATAAGGACGATCTACTTGAAGAGTGTTTAGAACGTGCCGGACTTTGGAACGAAGTTAAAGATCGCTTAAACGCCTATGGTGGTTCGCTTTCTGGTGGCCAACAACAACGCCTCTGTATTGCACGATCACTTGCAGTACGCCCAGAAGTTCTACTTATGGATGAACCATGTTCTGCACTTGATCCAGGATCGACTTTGAAGATTGAAGAGACCATCCAACATCTCTCATCAAGCATGACAATCATCATTGTTACTCACAATATGCAACAAGCTGCTCGGGTATCTGATTACACCGGATTCTTCTTATCTGATGGCGGACCTGGTGAACTTGTTGAGGTTGGGCCTACCAGCGAGATCTTCTCTCGACCAAAAGATACTCGCACCGAGAACTATGTGACTGGGCGCTTTGGCTAAAATCGGCTAAAACCGGTTTACCAACTGTTCACCTAATTGTTGGACGGTGTTTGGCTTTTAACCCCAATCGCTTAACCGGGAATGAATACTTTTCCTCTTAGACAAAACGTCTATTTATCCGAACAAGGGGAAAAATGAAACTTTCTAAATCAATCAAGGTTCTAGGTGCATTTATTGCTGTTGCCGTCCTTGCAGCTCCATCTGCTGTTGCAGCTGTTTCACTAACTGGTGCGGGCGCTACATTCCCTGGCCCACTCATCGAAGCTTGCAAAGCTGGATACAACAAGGAAAGCGGAAATACATTCACATACGGTCTTGGTGGTTCTGGCGCAGGACGTACAGCATCAGACAAGCAAACAAGTTTAGTTAACTTTTCAGATACACCTCACACAGCAGCTCGTGAAGGCGTTATTCATATCCCAGTAGTAGCTGGTCCAATTGCAGTTATGTACAAGATCGGTAATGACAAGCCACTTTATCTTTCACCAGCAACTATCGCTGGAATCTTCGGCGGAACAATCAAGAAGTGGAACGATCCACTAATCAAGGCTGATAACAACCGCGAAGTAAAAGAGACAATCTTCAAGACAGATGGCAATGGCAAAGATGTTAAAGATAAGAGCGGAAAGCCAATTGTTCTTCGCGAAGTAACTCGCAAGATTCGCTACACACTTCCAGATAAGGCAATCAAGGTTATCTACCGCTCTGACTCTTCAGGAACAAACGGAAACTTCACTGCGGCTCTAAATGGTCTTGCTCCAGAAGTTTGGACAAAAGCTGGAAACAACTCATTCACAACAACATTCCCAGGAAACATCAATGATGTTGCAAACCTTGGACGCATTGTTGGTGCATCAGGATCAGCTGCTGTAACAGCTCTTGCAGCGAAGACTCCTTACTCAATTACTTATGCTGAATCAAGCTATGCAAAGTCAAACGGTCTTGCAATTGCAAACGTTAAGAACGTGGCTGGAAACTTCCAAGCACCTACATCAAGTGGTGTGTCTGCATTCCTAGGCGCTGCAAAGGTTTCAGATAAGGGAGTCGTTACTTACGATTACAAGACAACTGATGCTGGCGCTTACGTATTCGGCTCAATCTCATACGCGCTAATCGATACCAAGCAGAAAGATGCCGATACAGCAAAAGCTGTTAAGGACCTACTTTCATACTTGCTAGATCCAAAGTGCCCAAATTCAAAGCCAGAACTTGAATACACAACAATCACAGGTAAGTTCCGTGATGTTGATTTGGCACTGATTGCAAAGATCACTGCTTAAATAGTTCAGAAGAAAAGCCCCGGGTGAATTCACTCGGGGCTTTTTTATTTCTAGAATTTGGGTGCGCCTGGCAGGAATCGAACCTGCGGCCTACCGCTTAGAAGGCGGTTGCTCTATCCGACTGAGCTACAGGCGCATACGGTGAATTACTTGCGCGAGTCTACCGATTTGAACCGATAAGGTTTCGCACATGGCTGAGTTCATTTACACGATGAAAAAGGCGCGTAAAGCGCATGGTGACAAGGTAATTCTTGATGACGTGACCCTGATGTTTTTACCCGGGGCGAAGATTGGCGTTGTTGGTCCAAATGGATCCGGTAAATCAACAGTCCTACAAATTATGGCCGGCTTACAACAACCTTCAAATGGTGAAGCATTTTTATCACCTGGATACACCGTCGGAATTTTGTTACAAGAGCCGCCACTAGATGAAACAAAAAATGTTTTAGAAAATGTGCAAGAAGGTGTTGCAGAAACGATGGGGCTTCTTGCTCGCTTCAATCAAATCAGTGACGAGATGGCAAACCCAGATGCTGATTACGACAAGTTGTTGGCTGAGATGGGAACTCTTCAAGAACAACTAGATCATCGAAATGCCTGGGATTTAGATTCTCAACTTGAACAAGCGATGGATGCACTTCGCTGTCCACCTGGCGATGCCGATGTAACCGTTCTATCTGGGGGAGAACGTCGTCGCGTTGCCTTATGTAAATTGTTGTTACAACAACCAGATTTATTGTTGCTTGACGAACCTACAAACCACTTGGATGCCGAATCAGTTCTCTGGCTAGAACAACACTTAAGTAAATATCCAGGCACTGTTGTAGCGATTACGCACGATAGATACTTCTTGGACAACGTAGCCGAATGGATTCTCGAACTCGACCGCGGTCGTGCATTTCCTTACGAAGGAAACTATTCAACTTATCTAGATACCAAATCAACGCGTTTGAAGATCGAAGGCCAGAAAGATGCCAAGCGCGCAAAGCGTCTGACTGAAGAACTTGAATGGGTTCGCATGAATGCAAAGGGTCGCCAAGTTAAATCAAAGGCGCGTCTTGCCCGATATGAAGAGATGGCATCAGAGGCTGAGAAGACTCGAAAGTTAGATTTCGAAGAGATTCAAATCCCAATGGGACCAAGACTTGGAAACGTTGTTGTAGAAGTAGATCATTTGAAGAAAGGTTTCGGCGAGCGTCTTCTCATCGATGATCTTTCATTTACCTTGCCACGCAACGGAATTGTTGGAGTAATTGGGCCAAACGGCGCCGGTAAGACGACGCTATTTAAAACCATTCTTGGAATGGAACAACCAGATAGCGGCACGGTAAAGATTGGTGAAACTGTAAAGATTTCATATGTAGATCAGTCACGTGGCGGTATCGATCCAAAGAAGAGTTTGTGGGAAGTGGTTTCTGATGGCTTGGACTACATAAAAGTTGGCCAAGTTGAAATGCCTTCTCGTGCCTATGTTTCGGCATTTGGATTTAAAGGTCCCGATCAACAGAAAGCTGCTGGAGTTTTATCGGGTGGTGAGCGAAATCGATTGAACCTTGCTCTTACTTTAAAAATGGGTGGAAATCTTCTGCTTCTCGATGAACCAACAAACGATTTAGATGTTGAAACACTTGGTTCACTTGAAAATGCGCTACTTGAATTCCCTGGTTGTGCGGTGGTTATCTCGCACGATCGTTGGTTCTTGGACCGCGTTGCAACACACATCTTGGCTTACGAAGGTGATTCACAGTGGTTCTGGTTTGAAGGAAACTTCGAATCTTACGAAGAGAATAAAGTCGCAAGACTAGGCATTGAAGCCTCTCGTCCGCATCGCGTTACTTACCGAAAGTTGACGCGTTAATGCGCCATCACGGTAAAACTTATGTTCGTTGGAATGATCTGGATGCATTTGGTCATATCAACAATGCGAATTACTTAACTTTTATTCAAGAAGTCCGCGCAGATTTCACGTGGTACTCCCGCATTGCAAAAGGTTTAAAGCCGATGTTCTCCGACATGGTTGTTGCTCGCGCGGAAATTGATTATCTAGAACCTATAAATGAAGGCGGCTTCGAAATTGATATCGCTATCTGGGTATCAAAAATCGGAACTTCCTCATTCAATTTAGATTATGAGTTAACTTCAAAGGCCGGTGTTCATGCCAAGGCTCGCACCGTTCAGGTCGCAGTCGATATGGCAACCAAACGTTCTCGCGCTATTAATGATGAAGAGCGCGCGCTTCTAACTGAATACTTAGAAGCTTGATTAAATCCCGCCGCATTCATCCAGCCTGGTTTGCTGCAGGAGTAACTTTCTTAACTCTGGTTGCAACCGCAGGCTTTAGATCTGCACCTTCAGTTTTAGTAGTCCCGCTGGAAGAAGCCTTTGGTTGGTCTCGTGATGATATTTCGCTAGCCGTTGCGATAAATATTCTGCTATTTGGCCTTACTGCGCCGTTTGCAGCCGCGTTAATGGAGCGCTTTGGAATCCGCAGAGTTGTTATGACAGCACTTACAACAGTTGGCATCGGCGCTTTTTCGACAATCTTTATGACAAAGCCTTGGCATTTAATTGGTTTGTGGGGAGTAGTCGTTGGAATCGGTACCGGTTCTATGGCACTTGTATTTGCTGCAACGATTGCTAACCGCTGGTTCGTCGCAAAACGTGGACTTGTTGTCGGAATACTTACCGCAGCAACAGCAACTGGGCAATTAATTTTCTTGCCAGGTCTCTCATCCCTTGCAACAAATGTTGGCTGGAAATCAGTTTCAATTACGGTCTCTTGTGGCGCATTCATAATGGTTCCACTTATCTTTATTTTCCTAAAAGAGCGACCTTCTTCAGCCAGAGTAAAACCATTTGGCGCACCAAGTAATTGGGTAGAGCCAGAACAAAATAAAACAAATGCCGGCCGTTTGGCAGTTCAAACCCTGCGCGCTGCAAGCAAGAAGCGAGATTTTTGGTTCTTAGTTGGTTCATTCTTTGTCTGTGGCTTATCAACGAGCGGTTTGATTGGCACTCACTTCATTCCTGCGGCGCACGACCACGGCATGGGCGAAGTAACAGCCGCAAGTTTGCTCGCACTTGTTGGCGTATTTGATGTTGTCGGAACAATTTTTTCAGGTTGGTTGACCGATAGATACGATCCCAGAAAGTTGCTCTTTGTTTATTACTTCTTCCGCGGGCTTTCACTATTTCTTCTTCCATCTATTCTCTTCGCAACAGTTCATCCATCGACTCTAGTATTCGTAATTTTCTATGGTCTTGATTGGGTAGCAACCGTTCCACCAACAGTTCTTCTCTGCCGCCAAGTTCTTGGGCCACAACTCACGCCAGTTGTCTATGGTTGGGTTTTCGCAGCCCATCAAATTGGTGGTTCGGCAGCAGCATTTGGCGCCGCAGTTCTACATACAAAATTTGGCGACTATGCAACAGCCTTTTATATAAGTGGATTTATGTGCGTTATAACTTCATATTTCGTGCTTAAGATCAGCAAGGTTAAAGAGAACGCTTAACCATGAGTGAGGCAACTTTCTACGAACGAGCCGGTGGATCTGCAACGTTTAAGGAATTAACTAAACGCTTCTACCAAAAGGTTTCAGTAAACCCTATTTTGAAACCGATGTATCCGGCCGATGATATGGCTGGGGCGGAAGAACGCCTTTCGCTATTTCTTGAACAATATTGGGGCGGTCCCTCTACATATTCAGAAGAGCGCGGCCATCCAAGACTTCGCATGCGCCATGCGCCTTTTCATATCGCAACCCCAGAACATGATGCCTGGCTCGAATGCATGCATGCGGCTGTGATTGATTTAGAAATTGCCGAAGAACTAAAAGAGGAGCTCTGGACATATTTTCAATATGCCGCGCACTCGATGAAGAACCAACCAGATAGTTAAATATTTTTAGGTTGAGACTTATTTCCAACTTTTAAGATTTCACCGTTACGTAAATACCAGAGCGTTCCATCTTGTGAACGAACAGTGGTGATACGAAGTCCAACTGATTCAACTAAACCAGAAACTTCCATCGTTTCAATCTGGTCGCCAACTCCATATTGATCTTCAACCAACATAAACATTCCGGCGAGAACATCGCGAACTATGGTCTGTGCGCCAAGACCAAGTGCAACACCAATTACTCCAGCCGATGCGACGATCGGGCCGAGGTTAAATCCAAGTTCGCTTAGAATCATCGTTATTGTGATTAACCAGATCACGCCATTTAACGCAGAACGAAGAACAGTTCCTGCGGCGTTCGCGTTGACGTTCTAATCCGCGTTTAGGGCCAGGTACAAAATCAGCCTCTGCGATGCGATTGATTGCCCGGGCAACTGCGCGGCCACCAATTTTCTGGAATATAAGGGCTATGGCAAGGATCAAGATTATGTGGAATGGCGCACCGATAAACCAGTCATAAATCTTTTGGGCATTGTCGCTGAGGGTCATGCTCGAAGAATAATCCTTATGTTCACGAGATTAATCATCAGAAATGCGCGATTTTTCGCCCGCTTTACGGCACTATTTACCCAACAACACGAGCCACGCGTTGAAGCTTTATCCACCACAAGGGAGCTATTCAGGTGCCACAGACATTGGTACTGAACGCCACTTATGAGCCACTAGGTGTCGTATCAGAGAGACGGGCGTTAATCCTCGTCTTAAATCAGCGCGCAACAACGATTGAAGATTCAGATACCGTCCTTAGATATTCCGGCGGTGAATTAACACTTCCAGCAGTTATTAAATTAGTTAAATTTGTACGAATTCCGTATCGCCATGCAGTTCCACTTTCAAGACGCGCACTCTTTGCGCGCGATGGTGGTCGATGTGTTTACTGCACCGCCCCGGCTACTTCGATTGATCACGTAATTCCACGCAGTCGTGGTGGTGCACATAATTGGGAGAACGTTGTTTCAGCTTGTCATAAATGTAATCATCAGAAAGCCGATCGAACTTTGAAAGAAATTGGTTGGAAATTGAAGACACTTCCACGCGAACCTGCGGGCGCAGCTTGGCGAATTCTTGGAACTGGAAAACCAGATTCGAGATGGATCTCATATCGGCGTTGCATAAGATAGGCACATGAATTTGTTTACAAGCGTCTTAAATCGAATTACCCAAGAAGATGGTTCGCTACCAGGAGAACCCCTCGGCACATTCAAAGGGCTTCTCTACTTTGTTGGTGCGCCAATCCTAATTTTTGCAGTCATTTCAATTGTGGTCCTATTGTCAACAGCAGACCGCAAGGCAAAGCGCTCGTCACTTACTCGAATCGAATAAATCAGAGAATAGTTAGGCGTCTTTAGCTTGTGCTTTGAGTGCGCGAGAAAGAGCATCACGGCTCTCTGAAACTAATCTACGAAGTCCAGCCGCTGAATCTTTTCCGGTTGTCTCAAGCCAATTAATTGTCTTATCTAACGTAGCTTTGTCGGTTATATAAGTTGGATAACAGAGTTCTACGAAAGAACTTCCGATATCAAAGGAAGCGCTATCCCACATCTTTAGAAGTAACTCGAAGTATGGATCAACATATGAAGCAAGCAGATCGCGTTGGCCAGATCTCATAAATCCGCGGTGAATCGAAGCACGAATAGAACTTGTTAAATCTTCATTCGTAATCGAATTCCAAGCTGCAGCTTTAGCTTCGGCAGTAGGTAAGGCGGCTACGCAAGTTGTGTGACCAAGCTGGCCATTAATGGTGTTATCGCGTTCTAACTCGGCATCAAGTTGGGCACGAGTAAATAATCCACGTTCGCAGAGCGCCAAGACAAAAGTCCAACGCAGATCTGCATCGACTTTTAGTCCAGCAAGTTTTCCATCAAGCAGCGCAGACAATTGTTTTCCATGTGATTCGTTTGCGGCTAGGCCAGCGAAAATTCTTGCGAATTGCAGTTGGTGATCGCTCTCAGCTTTTGCAGAAGCAAGTAAGCCCGCGATTGCATCAGCGACTTGGATTCGCATTGCATCGCGCTTTGCAGGGTTTGCATAGAGTTCGACTGCAGTCGTTAATTGGTTTCCAATCACTGTTACAACGGTTATGTCGGTTTCACCAGGAAGACCAGCGAGCGCAATCTCAATAAAGTCAGTCGCACTGATTTCAGCATCGCGCAACATGTCCCATGAAACTGCCCAACACATTGCGCGGGTCAGGCCATCTGAGATATTTCCAAGATGTGATTTAAGAGTTGCAATAGATCGGTCATCTAACCGGACTTTGGCATATGAAAGATCGCGGTCGTTGATTAGAAGTAAATCGGCAACGCTCTCGCCTTTAAGTTCGGTGACTTCAGTAAGTGCGCCAGAAACATCTAGTTCTACTGATTTACGAAGGAGTACATCAGTTCCCTTAACATCATAAAGTCCAACAGCCAGGCGATGTGGGCGAAGTTCTTTCGAACCAGCAGGAACTAGCGGAGCTTCTTGCGAGATTTCAATCTTGGAATACTTGTTATCTGCAATTTCTAACTTAGGGCGAAGCGTGTTTACGCCAGCGGTTTGTAGCCAAGTTGAAACCCATGGCTTTAGATCGCGGCCACTTGTTGCGCTTAGTTCAAGCAATAAATCATCAAGTGTTGTGTTCTTAAAGGCATGCTTCGCAAAATATTTCTGTAGGCCGGCGATGAAATTATCTCGGCCAACGTGGGCTACAAGTTGTTGGAGAACTGAAGCGCCTTTGGCATATGTAATTCCATCAAAGTTCGCATTCACAGTTTCAATATCAATCATGTCAGAGACGATTGGGTGAGTGGAAGAAAGTTGATCTTGGCGATAAGCCCAGTTCTTGCGCTCTGAGTTAAAGCCAGTCCAGGCGTTCACAAAGCGAGTTCCTTCGGCTGAAGCTAAGTGTGATGACCATTCAGCGAATGATTCGTTTAGCCATAAGTCATCCCACCATTGCATCGTGACCATATTTCCAAACCACATATGTGCCATCTCGTGCAAAATTGTGTTCGCGCGTGCGTCATACATGCGCTCGGTTACCTTGCTTCTAAATACCAATAAGTTCTCAAGGAAAGTAACTGCGCCAGAGTTCTCCATCGCGCCCCAGTTGAAATCAACCACAGCAATCTGGTCATACTTTTCAAATGGATAGGCAAGCCCGAATACTTTTTCAAAGTATGAAAAGCCCTGCTTTGTAACTAGGAAAATATCTTCTGGATCAAGTGATTCGGCTAAAGACTTACGGCAGTAGATTCCAAGTGGAACTGTCTTCTCGCCGACATATTCATCATGCACGTGATAGTAAGGGCCAGCAATTAGTGCGGTGATGTAGGTAGAAATTCTTGGAGTTGGTAGAAATTCCCAAACATTCTTCGTGCCTTCAACTGCGTTCTTAGATTTAACCGGGGAGTTCGAAATAACTTCCCAGTGCGCGGGAGCTGTAACAGTTAATTGGAATGTTGCCTTCAGATCTGGTTGGTCGAAGCATGGATACATCTTTCGGATATATGCAGTCTCGCCTTGGGAATATAAATAGACTTCGTTATCTGCTGGGTCGACCGAATATTGAAGTCCTTCACCAGTCTTTGAGTAATCGCCTAAAATTTCAATTGTTAATTCATTCTCCGCAGCTAAGCCTTTAAGAAATACGCTCTCGCCATCGTAATTAGAGACATCTACATCTCTGCCATTTAATTTCGCAGAAATAATTTTCTTACCAACAGCATCGATAAATGTGTCATATCCCGGCTTGTTGCATGCGAATTTGACGGTGGACTTTGCTATGAAATTTTCCGCACCTTGGCAGACATCGATATTCACCACATAAGAGGTGACTGCGAGATGAGAACTGCGTTCGTGGGCTTCGGATCTTGAGATATTTAAACCAGGCATGAGCCAACCTTATCCATCCTTATCTAAGATACCCACATGAGTTCTACGGAGAAGGGCAGCCTTTACAACCTAAGTAATAGGTCTTTTCGCCTACGTGGAACTCGAATAACCGAAGCGCAGGCAAAGGCAACCGAAAATTTCTGGGATGAATTTGGGATTGTTCCGGACCACCGAATAATTCCGGCAGAAATCTTTCCAACCAGCAAAGCAGTAATCATGGAGATCGGCACTGGCATGGGGGAAGCGACTGCAGAAATCGCTCGCACCTTTCCAGAGAATGGCTACTTTGCTCTCGAAGTTCATCGCCCAGGAATCGGATCGTTATTAGCTCGAATAAATGAATTTGAATTAACGAATGTCAGATTGATTAATGAAGATGCTCGCAAAGTTCTCGAAGAGCGAATGGATGATAAATGCCTAGATGCCATTCATCTCTATTTCCCAGATCCATGGCATAAGAAGAAGCATTGGAAGCGTCGCATTGTTCAGAAGGACTTTCTAGATTTGGTATACCGAAAGTTGAAAGTTGGTGGCCATATTCATATCGCAACCGATTGGGTGCCATATGCCGAATGGTCGCAAAACTTATTTTCAGAAGATTCAAGATTCACCGGGGGAGTAATTGCTAAACCAGATTTCAGACCTTTAACTAGGTTTGAAGGTAAGGGAATCGGCAAAGGTCACATCGTTACCGATTTGAAATATACAAAGCTTTAGATCTTTCCGGTTTCTTCAAATTTAGCCATTAAATTAATCCGGCGAACATGTCGCTCATCACCCGGAAATGGTGTGGCAATAAATTTATCTACAAGCTCTAGACAGAATTCTTCGCTGTGCATGCGCCCACCGATTGAAATAACGTTTGCATTGTTATGTTCGCGGGCAAGAACTGCGGTTTCTAATGACCAGACAAGTGCCGCACGAATTCCTTTTACTTTATTTGCCGCCATCTGCTCGCCGTTTCCAGAGCCGCCTAAAACAATTCCAAGTGAGCCTGGATCATTTGCAACACCTTGAGCGGCAGGAATACAGAAAACGGGATAGTCATCTAAAGCGTCATATTCAATTGGACCGTGGTCGATAACAACGTGGCCGTTCTTCGCAAGATGCTTAATGATTACCGACTTAAATTCAAGCCCAGCATGGTCGCTACCGATATGAATTCTCATTTCGCAATAATGGCAGAAAAGCCAAACGGCCCCCGCTATTTCTAGCGAGAGCCGTACAGATTCGGTAGAGAATGGCTAAATAACTTATGCCTTCTTCTTGATAGAACTTGTCTTAGGCTTCATACCTTTGCCATGACCTTTACCCATTGCGCCAACCATTGCGCCTGGAACCTTTTCAACTTGAGCAGTTACTCGAGCAGAAAGTCCGGCCTTAGCAGTTGTTGCTTGAGCTGCAGTCATTTTTCCAGCTGTTACTGCGGTATCAATTTCAGTAGTTTCGAAATTAACAAGCGCAGTGACTAGTGCAGCTTTCTTATCGCCAGCAAGAGTTGCAAGTGATTTACCAGCAACGCGAGCGGCCTTTAGATCAGCAGCGGTAATTCCTAGAGTTGAAGTGATTACTGCTTCATGTGCAGCTGAATTCATTCCTGCTACTCCCATTGCACCAGCCATTGGCTTAGGTGGCTTAGCAGGTGCAGCTGCAGTTAACGCTGCAGTAATTGCATCGGCTTGTGCTTGATTTATTGTTCCCTTTGTCACTAAACCTGATAGAACGCTTGAAAATTGTGGTGGGACACCGAATGCATGTCCAGTATCAGCGTTAGCTGTAGAAATTGTTGCAAGAGTTCCAAATGAAAGTGCTGTTGCTAGCGCAGCAGCTGCAATTTTCTTATTCATATTTTCTTTGCTCCTTAATTTCGATTATTACTTTCGTAACTCTCGATCTGTCCCAGCCCCAGAAGCGATTACTTCTAGATACCCGTAGATAACATCCTTAGACTGGGGAGAGTAATCAATAAACCTGAAATTAGACTGTGAATATTTTTTAGCGCCAGCCCTAATTTGTGCGGGGATGAGAGGTCGCCCTTACTAATTTCCTTGCAGCGCACCCCACGTGAGCGCATCCTGTATTAATACATCGCCCCTAAACAAGGGGGCAAATAGACCCAGGAAAGCGCCACAAAATGTATTCCCTAAAATCAAAAAGATTCATGGCAGGTGTATTTGCAACACTTTTAATCTTCTCGAATTTGTCTTACAACCAAGCCAGCGCAAATACTTTAAAGAAATCAACGCTGACTAAAGCAGGGCGGGTAATAACACCTGGAATCAACACAATTTTAAACGGCAAAGGTGCACCTAAATCAATTTTAGGAATTGATGGTGATTTTTACATTGATATAAACACAATGAATATTTATGGTCCGAAAACAAAAGGTAAATGGCCAGTATCCGTTTCGATGAAAGGTTTAGCTGGAACTAACGGCACTAATGGTGTTACTGGTGCAACAGGAGCAACTGGTGCAAAAGGAACTTCCACTAACGGTGCAGATGGATTACCAGGAATCAGCAGGACCAGCAGGCGCACAAGGTGCAACAGGTCCAACTGGTGCAACAGGATCCACTGGAACACCTGGAACACCTGGCGAGCGCGGTGCAACAGGATCTACTGGAACACCTGGAACACCTGGCGAGCGCGGTGCAACAGGATCTACTGGAACACCTGGAACACCTGGAACACCTGGCGAGCGCGGTGCAACAGGTTCGACAGGAACTGGAACAACTGGCGCACAAGGTGCAACAGGTCCAACTGGTAACACAGGTCCCGCGGGACCAGCAGGAACTTCCGAATCAACGATGGGACTAATTACTTTCACGGCAATATTTGGATCTGCCCCAACAGCTGCAGTTGCAAGCTTTGGAAATTTCACCAGAGGTAAGAATTATGTTGTTCATTTACTTTTCCACGGTGTTTCAAGCGACGGTTCAGCAAAGTCAATCAAATTTGGAATTTCATCCCCGGATGTTTCTGTAGTGATGACTTCAGATTTTGTAGTTTTGGATGGTCTTACACATAGAAATGGCATCTTGGAAAATGAGAGCAGCATTGTTGCCACAATTTTAATTGATGGTTCAGCAACAACCAACGAGTTCTACTTAACTGCAACTCTTACTTGTAATCAACTTCTTAGCTCACCTGGTTTAACATTCAGAGGGTCATTTATCGGCCAGCAGGTTGGAACTATTATTTAAGAATTTCAAATAAATCTGTGGAGCGGGTGACCGGGATCGAACCGGCATGGCCAGCTTGGAAGGCTGGGGCTCTACCATTGAGCTACACCCGCAGATAAGAAAATCTAAGCGTAAATCAGATTTATCTCGTGCAGATCGCACGCATTGAGCGTGAATCCAGGCGTTATGTTACACCGAT
>JAPLAY010000071.1 GCA_026393035.1 Actinomycetota bacterium | reverse complement strand
GCTCAAACATTGGCGTACTCCTTCTTATTCGATTCATTAAGCCTAATACCTGAGTAGCCAGGCTCGCGAGGTGGATTGCTCTCGACATTTACAACCCTAGGAGTGGGGCTTTTATGCCCCGATTGGCCCTATATCTAGGTGTAACTCCTCTTTCGCTTCAATCGCTACGGGGTGCTCTAGCTCATACTCTGACAGAATTGTGGGTATGGAACGGTTGCGCGCAGGCGACCCTGAGCAAATTGGCCCATGGCAGATTGTTAATCGCCTTGGCGCCGGTGGCATGGGAATTGTCTATATGGGAACAAACGGAACTCGCGCTGCAGCAATTAAAATTGTGCGTGACTTTCTCCTGGAAGATCCTGCGTCTCGGACACGCTTGGCCCGCGAGGTCACATCCTTAAAAAAGGTTAAGAGTAAGTACGTTGCCGAAATCGTGGGGGCAGATATCGACGCTAGTCCTGCATGGATTGCAACCAACTATGTGGACGGCCCAAGCCTAAAAACCCTTATCGAAAATGAAGGCTCATTAAGTGAACTTCATTGGTTTGAGCTTGCCTCTGAACTCATGTCTGCGCTTGCCGGAGTGCATGCGGTGGGTGTCATTCACCGTGATGTTAAACCTTCAAATGTCTTGATGTCTGCAACTGGTGCGCGTTTAATCGACTTTGGAATCTCTTTTTCATCCGATGCTACTGCTCTGACCCGCACAGGAATGGTGGCCGGAACACCAACTTGGTTTGCTCCCGAACAGTTTCAAAACACCAAGATAACAACGGCCGTTGATAACTTTGCCGCTGGCTCAATTCTTTATTTCGCAGCAACCGGAACTAGCCCATGGGGAAATGAAGATACCTCCGTTGCTAATACGATGAACCAGATATTAAATAAGGATCCTGACCTTAAGCTCTTAACTGAAAACCAGCGAATCATTATTGGCCAACTTCTCGATAAAAATCCTAAAAACCGAATTAGTGCTGCGGACTGCTCAGGATTAATTGAAGGTATTCGTGAATCTGCTGGCTTAACGCATACTCAAAACCCACAAAGTGCCGGTAGTATGAAGAAAAAAATCGCTATTGCTGCAGCGGCGGTAATCGCCCTGGGTGCCTTTGCCTTTACCCAATTTTCAGGAAACAGTGACTCTTCAATAACAGTAGCTGCGCCGTCGCCAACTGTGACTCCAGATCCCATGTGGTCTGCATTGATTGCTGGCGACAGTGTTCCACAGACTGGAAAGGGTAAGTTATTTTCTCTTTATCTGTGCGATCAGGCGGTTATCGCAGACTCTCTTAAGATTAAAGAGCTCACTAATCCTGCCGTCACGCCAACCCCTACGGCAAAAGTGATTACTGGTGATGACCGTTGCGGTAGTGAGTTCGACACAATCGTAGTCTCTGGTCCAGTTAATTTTGAAAAAGAGAAGCGGGACTATGTGTTGGTAGGTTCTACCCGTGCAGGGTTCTTAATCCAATACGAATTTGAAGTATCTAAGAAGTAGAAATTGTGAAAATAATTAAGAGGGTAATGACTCTATTCATTAGCGCTTCGCTCATTTCGCTTACTTATGTTGGTATTTCTACTCCCGCTCATGCCGATGGCGAGAATCAGGTTGCCACACACATTGACTGGAATGGAATAAGTCTTGGCACAAACGCAGGAATTTCTCAATCCTTTACACCACTAGCCGTTCCATCACCAAGCCAAGGACTGGTTGAGTGGGCACTTCATGTCGGTAATTCCACTTCAACGCTATCTGCTTCAATAATTCTACAGAATACGGGCACTGTAGTTTGGCAATTTATGGATGTGCCTCTTGGTTCTCGGGTTATGGGAGTTGATAATGCACAATGCCGACTGCAATCTGGAAATGCATTTGGTACACCAAATTCTGCGCGATCAATTTGTACCACACCTTTACAGGCAGTTGCTGGTGAAACTTATAATTTCATCATTAAATACTGGGATAACAATGGCACTAAATGGTGGGTTGCATTGGTTGTCGTGGAAAGCACGGGACAGATAATTCAACTTGGCAGACTAGAAAACAACGCCTCAGCAAGTGTCATGGCCACAAGTATGTCTATGAGTGGTATGAATCAAACATCCTTCTCTAAAACGCCGCTCCCTGCTTGTAGCGCTTTACCAAATCACTCTATTATTTATTCGAAGATAAGCAACTCGGGAAATAGTTCGCCCTCTTTTTCTACATTTAGAAACAGTACCGCTTGTCCAAAAGTTGCCAATTTAGATTTATCTGCGGCAGGAAAGTTCAAAGTCAACGTTGGGGCCTCAATTATTGCTCAAAGAGTGCCTCGTGTGACATCACAAGTGCCACATCCTGCTGCAATAAGCCCTGGACTGATTCAAAATCGGTACGCAGGATATTTTGAGGACAGTACTAAGTTGTTTGATTCAGTACCAGAGTCTTCAATAACGGTTGAAAGTCTCCCTGAATATACGGCTGGGGGTGGTACTAATATTCCTTTCTCTAATAACTGGACTGGGTACATAATCCCTGACTACACCGGGACATGGACATTTAGAATGACATCTGACGATGCTTCCTATTTATATATTGGGGCGAATGCCGTAATCAATTACTCCAGGGATATCCATGCAGCGTTAATAGATATCGGTGGGGCTCATACTGCTTTAACTAAGACAGCAACTGTTGATTTAGTAAAAGATCAGATTTATCCATTTCGAGTTATGTATGGCGATGCAGGTGGTGGTGCTTCGGTATTTAAACTTGAATTTAAGGCACCTGGATTTACGGATTTTCAATCTGACTACAAGTCATTGCTTTGGCATACTCCTATTGAGGTGGGTTGTACCAATTGGGGATTAGACTACATATTCTCTGGGGATTTAGGCTATGAGAAAATAAATCTTAGTTCCCTTCCAGGCTGCTCTCGAAAATATGGGCAAACTAACTTCACTTCTGTAGTTAAACCAACCCCTACTCCAACTCCAAAGCTATCCACCAAACCAACTACGCCTTCTTTTTCACTCATCAATATAGTTGGCAATAAGTTAAATCTCTCTGTAAATCTTGGGAACGCTGGTAGTAGCAGGCCTGATTCTGTTTATCTGGTAGCACCTAAACTTGGGATTTTAGATTCCAATAAACTCTTTGGCAAAATATCTGGTTCAAAAGCTTCATGGAGTATTGATTTCGACAAGCTCCTCTCTGGTGCTGCTATTCCTCTTAAAGTCGTTGGGGTAAAAAATGGGGTCGAATCAGATTCACTAGAACAAGATTTCAACGCACCAGCTGTAGTTGATAAGTTGCTGACGAATAAGTTAGTGCCAGTAGCTCCGAAGAATGTGAAGTCGCGAGTCGTTGGTACTTCAGCTGTAATAACTACAGAATCAACTATTAAAGCTGGGGCGCTGGCAACTTCTGCCCACATCTTTAGTACTGCACTTGGTATTCCTGCCTCACAGGCGATCTTGGGTGAAGTTATTGGTACAAAGGTACTATTTGAAATTCCACTGAAAACATCTATGGTTGGCAAGACTTTCCCATTTACAGTTTATTTCTCAAATGAGGCCGGTAAATCTCAGCCCGTGCAGGGGAAGCTGAATGTGCCATCTGCTCCTCAGATTCCTTCCGGCACAATAAAACTTCCTACTCAAACAAAGGCACCAAAGACTGTCCTGTGTCTTAAGGGATCACAGACTCGCACTTTTGCAGCCAACAGCTGCCCACCCGGTTGGAAGAGTGCATGAGGATTCTTAGAAAAACAGTTTTTAACTCCCATATTCTTCTAATGACCTTACTTCTTAGTGCTCCGATTTTCATGACCCAAGCTCATGGAGCGAGCAAGGTTGTCTATCTTGCCTACCAAGGCCCCCTTTCTGGGCCAGAAGAATTAACTGGTATTGAAGAAAGTAATGGCGTTAAATGGGCAATAAAGAGATTCAACTCTTCCCAAAGCGACTACGAAGTTAAACTACTTCTAGTAGATGATCAGGGCGACCCTGCCGTGGCTGGTCGAGTTGCACAAGGGGTTAGTGCGAAAACTGAGATTCTGGGGATTATTGGTCCGGCTTATTCGGGTGCGACGATTGCATCATTGCCGTATTACAAGAGCACTGGGTTGGCGATGATCTCACCGTCTGCAACCCGTATCTCTTTGACAGATCCAACTTCAAAAGACTACGGGGGGCCGATCTTTTTCCGGGTTGCTGTCTTGGATACAAAAATCGCTGAAGCAGTTGCTGGATATGCGGTGAAAGGTGTTTCATCACCCCGTGTTTTTATCGTTGATGATCAATCTGCATACTCTGTTTCTTCTGCCAGCACAATAACATCTACACTCAATAAAATACCTGGCGCAGCTGTAGTTGGGACTGATTCGACCTCTAATAACACAACAAATTTCTCCTCAACAATTACAAAGATTAAAGCCTCTGGAGCAACAGTCGTTATTTATACTGGCTACTATCCACAAGCTGCACTATTAATCAGGCAACTCCGAGATTCAGGTTCAACAGCAATCTTTGCAGGAGGGGATGCTGTCTTTAGTTCAGAGTTTTCAAATCTTGCAGGCTCTGCGGCCGAAGGTGCAAGAATTGTAGGGATACCTGGACTCGGTGATGTTAACCCGACCCTTGAAGCCCAATTTCGTAAGGAAATGGGTGTCGCATCAGGAATATTTACAATCCAATCGATAGACGCTGCAAATATTTTTCTGCAGGGAATAAAGGCGGGAAAATTAACTAGATCGTCAATGCTGGCATGGATCAAGAGCTATAGTGGAGTGGGAATTGTGGGCAACAAAATTCAATTCACCCCTTATGGTGATGTAATCGAGCTCAATGGGCTTGCACGTTTTATTGTCTCGAACCAAAAAATAGTATTCCAAGAACTACTCGGAAACCTAGCCGTCATTAAATCAACCCCCACCTCTAAGCCAAGTCCCAAGCCGGCCACCCCCTCTTTCTCACTCATCAACATTGTGGGAAATAAGATCAATATCAACGTCAATCTAGGCTCTGCGACAAGTAGCAGGCCTGACTCTGTCTATCTAGTAGCTCCAAAGCTTGGAATATTTGACTCCAATAAATTATTTGGAGATGTCTCTGGATCAAAGGCCTCCTGGAGTATTGATTTCGACAAACTCCTCTCTGGTGCTGCTATTCCTCTTAAAGTCGTTGGGGTAAAAAACGGGGTCGAATCTGAGCCACTTGAACAAGATTTTAACGCGCCAGCTGTAGTTGATAAGTTGCTGACAAATAAGTTAGTGCCAGTAGCTCCAAAGAATGTGAAGTCGCGAATCGTTGGTACTTCAGTGATTATTTCGGCAGAGGCGACACTCAAGGCTGGGGCTTTAGCAACTCAGGCCTTTGTCTTTGGTCCATCGATTGGTCTGTCAAAGGCTCAAGCAGTCACCGGAGACATAGTAGGAACCAAAGTATTACTTGAGGTGCCATTAAAGGCCTCTATGGCCGGCAAGAAACTTCCAGTTACGATCTATTTATCTAACGAGGCTGGAGATTCAAAACCTGTTCAAACAGTGATTGTTATCCCCTCTGCCCCAAAGATTCCCTCTGGCACAATAAAACTTCCTACTCAAACAAAGGCACCAAAGACTGTCCTGTGTCTTAAGGGATCACAGACTCGCACTTTTGCAGCCAACAGCTGCCCACCAGGTTGGAAGAGTGCTTAGCGGCTACGTCGAACTTTTGCCAATGTAATTCCTATAAAGGCCACAGCAAAAAGCGCCACAACAGCGAGTGAGTTAGTGAGATTGCTGGCCGTTGAGACCCAACGTTCCTGTAGATCGGGATCACTTGTTAGGTTCAATTGAACTATATCTACCGATGCAGAGAGTGCATTTGTAGCCCAATAACTTGGTACTGCCATGGAAATTTGACCAATGATTCCTTTAGTCTCAAGTGGTAGAGCCCCTGACAAAACAACTTGCACCATTGTCATTCCCATTAAGGTAGGCATGGCCTGTTCACTTGAGCTCAAAAATGATGAAATAACCAGACCTAGGAGCATTGAACATAGCCCTAATGCAATACAAACTAGGGTAATTTCTGCGCGGCTAGAGGAAAGCACCAGCCCAGCCTCTGGCATTGGTCGTTTAAACAAAACAATTGCGGTGAAGACTAAAATCTGCAAAATTGCGATAAATCCAAGAACGAGAACTTTTGAAATCACATAAGTTCTCGATCTGATACCAACGCTCTGTTCACGCTTTCTAACCGCACTTTCTTTTACAATCTCTTGAATACTGGTAGATAGCCCAACGAAAATTGAACCCAAAATCAAAACTAAAATCGTTCCTTGAGCAAATGGATTATAGTTGAAACCTGATTTAGTGACTGTGCCAGGACCAAATCCATAACTGCTTCCAGCAGCATAGGAAATTACGCCAATAATCACAGGAATTAAAGTAAGTAGCGCTAAATAGAATCTATCCGATGCAATTACTCGAACATAGCGCGAGGCTAAGGTTGCTATCTGTTTGATGATTGACTGCCTACGTGCAAGCACATGGCCGTCTTGAATCTCGGTTGATATCGCGCCTTCATGTTTTGGTGCAGCGAGTAGAAGCGCATCTGGGGTTGCTAAGAATCTAAATACTTCAGCCCACGATTTCTTTCCTAGTTTTGAAAATACTGTCGATGAAGGACCGGCATAAGCAACTTTACCTCCCGATGCTAGCAAAATGACATTGTCACAAAAATCTAGATTGTCTACTGAGTGTGTTACTAATACAACCGTTTGTCCATCGTCAGCCAAATTGCGCAAAGTTTCCATAACATGTGCATCTAAGCCTGGATCCAGGCCAGAGGTTGGTTCATCTAAAACCAATAACTGTGGAGACGTTAGTAGTTCAAGGCCAATGCTTGCTCGCTTTCTTTGACCGCCAGAGAGGCGGTCAATGCGCAGATCTGCACGCTCAGTCAGCTCTAACTTTTTCATAACATCGTTTACTCGCGCTTCGCGCTCTGCTTTGGTGGTGTCGTTAGGCAGTCGCAACTGTGCACCGTAATTGAGTGCCTGGCGCACCGTTAAGCGGGTGTGCAGGATATCGGCCTGCGGTACGGAGCCAATCTGACGACTGAGGGATTGGAACTGAGTATGCAAATCTACTGCACCAATAAATATCTGCCCGCTTGTTGGTTTCGTTCGCCCAGTTAATACTCCAAGTAATGTTGACTTGCCTGCACCAGATGGGCCAACTATCGCTGTAAGTGTGCGAGGCCCAAGTGAGAATGAAACATCATTGAGAAGTAACCGATTTCCAATATCAAAGCTAATCTCTTTTGCTACGACGGGTGTGCCGTCAATACCTTCAAGGATTTGCAGACCATCCTGTGTGAATCTACGCGCAAATCCCGCTACCGAAATAACATCACCAGTTCTCAATACTTCACGTTTAATCCTGATGCCATTAAGAAAAGTTCCATTTGTAGATTTAAGATCAACTATTTCAAACTCTCCAGCTCCGTTTTGCACAATCTCGGCATGGCTGCGAGAGACATTAATATCATTGATATGCCAATCACTTTCATCGGTACGGCCAATTCGAATCTTTTGCTGCAGCCGCACACGGCGAGGCCCACCCTCATCAGATAAATTCTCGTCACCACGCATCTTGGTCATTCGTGTTGCTTCTTTATCGATTACCTGGAAACTACCTTTGACTGTAGTCGCCGTAGAACTACTTAGTGGGGTGAAAACAAAAGACATATTGCCAACTCCACCTAAATCAATTGTTGTCCCTTTAACTAATTTATGAGAATCAAATCGCTTGCCATTAAAAAAAGACCCATTAGATGAATCCAAATCTTTCAATTCCCAGGACTTATTAACAAAAGCTATTCGTAAATGCGCACGTGATAACTTCGAATCGGAAATTGGAATATCAGCTGAGAAGTCTCGCCCCAATACATAGGCCTGATCTGGCTCTAGAACTACAGATCCGTCCTCCCACTCAATGAGTAACTTCATATGCCCATTTCACACTGCTATCCATAAATATTCCAGCCCTATATCTAGGCGAGAATCTTCAACATTCTGGTGTTTCCAAGGGTATTTGGCTTGGCAGATTCAAGATCTAGGAACTCGGCGACACCGGCATCGTATGAACGCAGAAGTTCGGCATAGACATCGGCATCTACGGGTGTGCCCTCAATCACTTCGAAGCCATGGCGACCGAAGAACTCAATTTGGAAAGTCAGGCAGAATATTTTCTCAACACCGACTTCACGGGCACGTTCGATAATTGCCTCGAGGATTTGATGACCAATCCCCTGCTTTTGT
>JAPLAY010000085.1 GCA_026393035.1 Actinomycetota bacterium | reverse complement strand
GCGAAGATCTGCCAAGCTAGAAGTGATTTAGCGACCAATGAAAGCGTGATGTAAGTGCGTTCACCACGGATGTAGTCAGACCACTTTCCGACCTTCTTATATTGCAACCATTGCACAAGTGCGAATGAGTTGAAGAAGATAAATATGGTCAAGACGATTCCGTAGACAAATGCTGGGGCCGATGTGTCACCAGGGCCACCAATAGAAAATACATAGAAGAGCACGGCAATCCACGGGACGATTCCCGTTATGCAACCGAAGATAAATGGAAGCCAACCGCCGCTGCCTGGGTTCTCGTATTTCTCTTGCAACCAACCAAATAAAATCATTGAGGCATTGACACCGAAGATTGAAATAATTGCCGATATTTCTGC
This sequence comes from Actinomycetota bacterium, assembly GCA_026393035.1. GTDB lineage: Bacteria > Actinomycetota > Actinomycetes > Nanopelagicales > Nanopelagicaceae > AAA044-D11. The sequence continues at coordinate 8,376 of JAPLAY010000085.1, read as the reverse complement.
AACGCCAGTTACTTGGGCAATTAAAACAATCATTACTGAAGAGCTAACTGCATATTCAACCCAGCGGAAATAATTTCGTTTTGCGGCAATACCTGCGCTATAACGTGGGAAGAATTTTGGACTTGCAACGATGAAATGTGCGAGGGCGGAAAGCCCTAGGAAGATTGCAACTGTTAAACCAACAGGAGTTTTAAAGAGAACGACTGGTTCGGCAAAAGTTGATCCCGGAGGCCCCGCCATATAAGTCGCGGTGATTGGAAGTGCGAAGTCATTGCTTAGCGCAAGGACTGCAGCCATTTGGGCCAAGTGCAGGATTCCCGCGAAGATATTAACTTTGCGAAGACTTTGGGTTGTGATCTCTTTGCTCATGAATGAAAGGGTACTCGGAAGCCTTGAAAAAATTGTTTGGCTAAGCATGAATCGCTTATAAGCGCCTGCTAATCACCTTTGTATATCGAGATATAGGCGTTATTTGCTTGGCAATTTTTAGGGGCAGCGCTCTTGTTTGAAAGGTTAAATACCTTGAAGGTATATGAATCAGGATCAGCGACCATGCATGGATATTTGGAAACAAACTGGTTGCTGTTGACCTTGGGTCTTGTAACTTTAAAGGTTATTACCCGTTTTTCTGCTTCACTATAAGTTGTAATTGGGATTATCTTCTGTATTGAATTTTGATTATTGCTCTGAAATTTTGGAAGAGATATTTCAATTTGGCATTGGCCAGGGGCTTTACCTTTAAGGTCGATAATCTCTTTGGACTTACTTTCGAGAGATATGGAACAAATTTTCGGAGTGAGGGACTTGCTATCGGCAGCAAATTGAACCGGAAATGAATTTGTGCTTGCCGATGAGAAATTTCGTTGCTTCAGCCAATTCCAGATTGGAATTTGAACAGGCTCTAAGAATGTAAAGGTTCCCACAGTTGGATTCAATTCACCTGTAGGTAATTGAATCAATAAAGAAGCGGGAAGTTTCTGAAAATGAATTGAGAATGTAGCGGTGATATCAGACTTAGAGAGGAATGGAACACGTGAACTTGCGATTACATCGCAATCGACATTATCACGAAGCGGCTTAATCTCCTGAAACAATTGACCACCTTCTATTAACTGCGTACTTACGACAGCACAGGCATCCGGAGTGGAAACCTTCGCTGATAGGTAGTTTGGGGATTGATTTGATACCCAATAATCATTGACCAACTTGGACCGATCGGTACATTTATTATTTAGGTCACAAACAATAACCTTTGACATGTAAGGCGGATTTAGGAAATAAATATTTGTATTCAGGTACACCGAATCAGTAGCCGAAAATTTGTTGCCGTCAATTCCCTTTGGCTCTGACTTTACACCTTCAAATGAACCCCCAATATTCTTTAGGAATATTCCATCAACTCTATAGATTGAACTAGGTCCTGCAAAGTTAATCACCTGACCACTCGGACGATTCTTATTAATCATATTTTGACAAGCAGTAATTCCAAATCCATCGGCAAGTTTTGCTTCTACGCAAATAAATTTCTTGAGTTCTAGGTTGGGTATAACCTGATCTGCAGGAACGAAATAATCATCATTAGTTTTGAAAGTTAACGAAGAATCATCGAATGAAATCGTATAACTCGTAACTGGAGATGAAGGTGGTGATTTCCAATACCAATCAACAAAACCAGCGTGAACGTTTATTACGAATAAGTCGGCATCAGTTTGTGCAGAATACGAAGGCGAAACTGCGCCTGAAGCCAGACCAATTGCCAGAGCAATGATCCCAACTTTGCGCATGAAGGGAGTCTACTCAGGGCTGTAATTTGTCGGTAGAGGGGAATAGGTTTGAGTTCATCGAGAGGGGCAGGCAAATGTTTGAATTTCTATTCGTTGCAGCGTTGGTCTATTTATATATGGAGCGCAAAGCTAGAAAGAAGCGCGAAGGAAAAAGATTGCGCGGCCTTGATGCGGAACTGCGAGCTCTTGTTGATGCAGATGGTGACAAGACTGGAATTGCCTTTGAGATAAAGCAATATTTATTGGCAGTAATCGAAGATGGAAATAATGATGTTGAGAAATTCTCTGATGCACGAATTGAACAAGCCCAGCGAATCTTGGATCGAGCCGGATCATCGGCGATGTATTGGATGACTGATATCGCAGCGCAGTTAGCCTTCTTGGCAGCAGCAAAGGTCAATGGAATTGCGACAAGCGTTGATGCCAAAGTTGGGACAAGCACAACGCCTGAAGCGATTGTTAAAGCGGTAGTGAAGGGCTAGTTCATGAGCCTTAAACAGCTACAAATCCTTGCGGAAGTGTATTGACACCTATACTCTTTAAGCATGAGAAAAACTACAAAGTTAACTTCGGCTCTAACCATTACCGCTCTTTTATTTGCAGTCACTCCTTCCGCGGAAGCTAAAAATAAGCCTTCTGGAAAAATCGGAGCAACGGTTGCAGATGGAGATATGTCTGTTCAGGTCAGAAAAGTTCAGTGTGGCTTAAAACAGGTTGGCAGCGGATATTTTGTAGAAAAAGCTCTTGGCCAATTTTGCGTTGTTACCTTTGCAATGACACCTTCAAAGAAAAAGCCTGTGAGTTATTTTTCAAGTTCACAAAAGGCAATTACAAAAGCTGGGTACGAAGCCGAGTCAAAGACAATTTTATCTGATGAATATAAATCAATGCTTACTGTTAATCCTGGTACATCAGTTCTGCTTAAGGTCGCCTTTGACGTTGGGCCCAAAGATCCAATCGTGATTGCAGAATTCCACGATTCAATGTTCAGTGGTGGCGTACAAGTAGATCTAACAAAAGGAAGCTACAAAGGTAAATAACTAACTGTTATTTAATCTCGCTTAATGCTTTCTTCATTATGACTTTTGCGAAGTAACCGGCGCCGAATGAAATGCATTGAAGCACATACCAAAAACTAGCAGCTGCAGTCATTTCAATAACCTTAGCTTCAGAAAGCGCTTTTCTATAAATTACCTTCTTAAAGTAACCAGCGCCGAATGAGATGCATTGAAGGATGTACCAAAAGCCTTCGGCCGTTGTTAATTTAGTGGCGCCAGTTTCACTTAGAGCTTTTTTTACAGTAACTTTTGCAAAGTAACCAGATCCGAAACAAATGCATTCCAGAATGTACCAAGCATTTTCTGCGCTAGTCATTTTTACTAGCCCGGCGTCAGATAGTGCCTTTTTATATGGAACTTTAGTCAGATAGCCCACTCCAAAAGTTATGCACTGCAGGATGTACCAAAAGTTTTCGGCGCCAGTTGTTGCTACGCGGTTTTCCTTTAAATCTGACATTTTCTCTCCAATTTTATTGTATTGACAGGTGAAGTATTAGTTGATTTTGGAGATAAGTCAACGAAATGAGTGGCATTACAGGACTTTATTTAATAGTTCTTCAATTCCAACCGCAGAAGTTATGACTGGTGGGATTCTTACGAATCTTGCTGCATCGACCACATTTTCCAGATGTGTGTGCGAACTGTGCGGGGCTGGCTCATGATGGTTGTGATTTGGAATGCAACATCTTCAGGGCGGAGATAAGTTTTTAACTGTGCGGCCGACGCCAAGTGCGAATTCTGTTTCAGTTCCTGCAGGGCAGACAAGTGCAACGCGAACACCCTTTGCGCGAAGTTCGCGATCAAGTGATCCAGCAAAGCCAACTTGAGCATGCTTTGTTCCGGCATAGATGGCTTCGATATCGCCACCACGGAAACCTGCAACTGATGCCACGATAATTACATCGCCCTCTTTCTTATCCAACATTGTTGGAAGTGCGGCACGAATAATGTGAACTGTGCCTTCGTAGTTTGTGCGCATCATGCGATTTACATCTTCATCGCTGTGATCAAGAATTGAACCGTAGAAACCGATACCAGCATTAGGAACAACAGCATCGATGGTTCCGAAGTTATCAATTGCGGCCTTTGCAACTTTGCGGGAAACATCTGGTTCGGAACAATCACCGGCAATATAAACTGAGTTTGGGCCAAGTGCCGAGACCATCTCTTTCAATCTAGCTTCATTTCGGGCATTTAGGACAACTTTGCAGCCCATCTCAACAAGAGCTTTTGCGGCGGCGGCGCCGATTCCTGCCGTAGCACCAGTAATGATTACAACTTTTCCGTTTAGGTCACGCAATTGATATGTCATAAGGGAAGGCTAGCGGGGCGAAACGGAAATTTCTATCCAAAAATGGGGAGCATCGGTAATCTGTTGTAATGCCAAGATGTAAGCAGCCGAGTTCGATTGTTGCGATTGCTCTGATTGTTGGACTCATTCTTGGGGCAAATACTGCACCAGTTTCTGCGGCCGAGACAATTACTTTAGTGATGGCAGATGATCACGATTTTGGATATTCACGCAGCCTGTTTCGCCACTGGATAGATGCCGATAAAGATGGCTGTAATACACGTTATGAAGTTTTGATTGCAGAAGCGACAACAAAGCCGAAAGTAGGGGCTGGATGTTATTTGTCGGGCGGAAAATGGAAGAGTCCATACGATGCAAAAGTTTTCACAAATCCAACTGGTTTAGATATCGACCACATGGTTCCGTTGGCAGAAGCTTGGCGATCAGGGGCTTGGGCTTGGACCGCGGCCCAGCGCATGGCATATGCAAATGATTTGGATGCGGCAGAAACTTTGGTTGCGGTGACCGCGAGTTTGAATCGGTCAAAGGGCGATAAAGATGTTGCGCATTGGTTGCCACCGAAATCTCAATGCAAATATATTGCGAATTGGATTTCAGTGAAGTCGCGCTTTGATTTAACCGTGGATCAGATGGAAACTGAATTCCTTCGGGCAAAAATTACCGAGTGCAATATAACGAATGTAGTTATTTCTTAGAGTTAAAGCGAAAGTGCAATAACCAAGTTAACTAAGGTAAGTCCAACCAAAGTTGCCCAAATCTTGGTAGAAACCGCAGGCTTTTTGGTGTGCTTATAACCAAGAACCAAAATAACAAGTAGAAAAATTAATTTAATTCCGACCTTTGTATGATCTGGCGCATCCCATTTTGTGGCATCAGATGCATGAAGTGATGTGCGAATTCCGATGAGCGCGATTCCAGAAACAAGCGAGAGCAGCGCGCTGTGCATAGCGCCGCCAAGAATGCGCTTTGGGTTCTTGGGAATCTGCGAAAGCAAGGCGCCAAGGATTCCGATAAAGCCAAGGATGTGAAGCAGTAAAAAGATATTGCGGGCTGTTGTCATGTGAAGAGGGTAGCCCGCAATCGGTTGATAATTCGTGCCTAAGCCTTGATTTGTCGGGCAAAAATTCGCCGAACACACCTATTTAATACCGACCCGTATGCGCAAAAGGCTGGAACCATTTTCTTAAGCAATCGGGCTTTCAAGTCTGATTATCGGAGAGAAGAGGTTCTGACGTGTCACAACTAGAACGCAACGCAGTTGGATTACGCGAAGTCGTATTCCAATCGATTTGTTGCATGGCACCGGCCGCAGCTATTGCTGCGTCAATTCCATTTGGTTCACCGTTAGCAGGCGGAGCACTTCCACTTGCTGTGGTCTTCGCCTTCATCGGAATTTTGTTTACCGCATCAAGCGTCGGCCAATTAGCAGCACACATTCCATCTGCAGGATCTGTCGCAACTTATAGCGCGATCGGTCTTCGTCCCTGGGTTGGATTCTTAGTTGGTTGGGCATATGTTGCCGTAGAAATTTTGATTGTTCCCTTAGTTATGTTGCAACTTGGTTACACAGTTGCTGGCGAATGGAATGCCGAGCAGGCTTCATTCTCTGCTAATAATTGGTGGATCTTTACCGTCCTTGGTTCAGTACTTGTAGCGTGGTTGGTTTATCGCGGTATTCGTACTTCAGCAAAAGTGGGCGTAATCCTTGGCGCAATTGAAATCGTAATTTTCGTTGTGCTTGGTCTGGTATTAATTGTTAAGGCCGGTGGAAATAACGACCTTTCAGTATTCACTCCTAAGTATGCAAATGCCGAAGGCTTTAGTGGTTGGTCTGGTGTAATTGCAGGTTCGGTTTTCTGTCTTCTTGCATTCGCAGGTTTCGAAGCATCTGCGCCACTTGCTGAAGAGACTGAAAATCCTAAGAAGAACATTCCTAAAGCAGTGATGATTGCAACCATATCTATTGGTGCGCTTTATGCACTAACAACATATGCCGCAGCCGTTACCTTCGGACCAGAAAAGTTCAAAGACTTTGCTGCTTATAACAATGGTGTCCCATGGGATGGCGTTGCAAAGGGCGTTGGAACTGTCTTCTGGGTACTAGTTCTATTTGCAATCATTAACTCAACAATCGCAAATGCAAATGGTGGTGCGAACGTCTTTACACGTACCGCTTTCGCATTCGGTCGCGCTGGTGCACTTCCAGCTTCACTTGCTAAGTTGCATCCAAAATATAAGTCACCTGCAAATGCAGTAGTAGTTCAGCTTGTACTAGGCCTGATCATCGCACTTGGACTTGGTTTCAAATACAAGCCTCAGATGGCCTTCGGTATTGTTGCAACCGCACTTGTTGTTGCAATCGTTCCGGTTTATATGTTGGCTAACTTGGCATGCATTGGTTACTTCACAAAGCATCGCAAAGATGAGCGCCATCCAGTAATTCACATCTTGATTCCAATCGTTGGATTCATCTTCCTAGTTCCTGGCTTCTTTAACGCAGCAGGAATTACTGGAATCCCAGGATTGAAATTCATCGTTGCACTTTCATCGCCATTAACCTATGGCGCCTATGCAATGGGTGTTTGGATTGTTATTGGCGTAATTGCTCTCTTCTATTTGAAGAGCAAGAATCCAAAGGCAATTGAAGCAGTGGCCACAGTCCACGGCTAAGTAAAAGTAAGTTCAGCGAACCCGCCTAAGAACTTTAGGCGGGTTCTTTATTGAGCGTTAGCACTTACGTTTTGCATTCATATGTGTGCCAATTATCTCTAACCTCACTCTTGCGGAGTTGATGATGGCTTTGCATTAGGGAATTGATATGACAGGTTGGCTAGCAAGCTTTTTAGATCATCCAGCTACTTATTTAAAGTGGGGCTGGTTCCAAATCTCAATCTCAAATCTGATTGTGATACTTATTATGTTGGCGCTATTTGCCGCCGCGATACTAATTAAATTTCCAAAGGGGCGAGAATGAGCACACCAACGCATGAAATGTGGACCGCAAGACTTCGCGGCGCCTGGCAACGTAATTTGCCAATTGAAAAATTATTGCCAGATGATCAACCAGCATATGTTGTCTCTTGGATATATGTTTTTGGAGTTGCAACAATCGCTGCCCTTGGCGTAATTATCGCCTCTGGTGTAGTTCTCGCATTTCAAGGCCCAGCTTGGTACCACACCTCCGATATCGGGAACTTTACGAACAGTATGCACTTCTGGTCTGTGCAGATGTTCTTCGCCTTTATGGTGATTCACCTCTGGGGCAAGTTTTGGATGGCTGCTTGGCGCGGAAATCGAGTTCGTACTTGGATAACTGGCGCAGTGGCCTTCGTAGTTTCAATCGCAACTGCATTTACTGGCTACCTAGTTCAAACGAACTTTGACTCACAATGGATTTCATTTGAAGCCAAGGATGGTTTCAACTCTATGGGTGTTGGAGCTTGGTTCACGGTAACTAATCTGGGTCAGATGCTGTTGCTGCACGTCGCATTCTTGCCGCTGATTCTTGGAGTTTTAACTTTAGTTCACGTCTTGATGGTTCGTCGCCGTGGCGTTGTTCCACCAATTGATGCGGTTCCAGGAAATATGGAGGTTCACAAATGAGCAGATCACGTAAGGCGAAGGAAGAGTTCGACACTGCGCCTTGGCAAGGAAAAACTCGCAGATACGACATTATTAAAGAGGGAACGATTGCACTTCTAGTCGTTTCAATCCTTACTGTTTCACTCTCACTTCTCCTTGGATCACCTGATGACACCCCGCTCACATTTAAAGGTTGGGCACAAACTAATTCCGATAACTTCTACGTAACTGCGGTTTCTGAACTTGCAGGAACAAGTGGAACTGCAACATATGGTCCGCCATATAACGATGCAGCTGAGGGCTTGAATATGGGTCCGCTTTGGTTACAGAAGTGGGCAGGTGTATCTAGGCCAATCGATACTGTAAATGATTTTGTGATTGCACCACTTAGTACCCAAGTGTTGTCGGTCGAAATTGCAAGCGCGCTTGCAACATGGAAAGCGGCTGCGCAGACTGATCAGAAAACTTGGGCAACAAATTACGACGATGCAATTGTAAAAGTTGAAGGAAAGTTAAGTGCGGTACCGGCAGGAAATTACGGTCCGGTTCCAGCACTTGCCCAAGGCCTTACCGATATGGCAAAAGCTGGTGGCTTAGATGCTGCGCTCTTGTCACAAGGTGGCTTCTTTCAAACCGATAA
>JAPLAY010000046.1 GCA_026393035.1 Actinomycetota bacterium | reverse complement strand
TCGCTTCTTGGTAGCGAGCGATTAGTTGAAGCAGAGCGATCCCAATTAGTAGCAAGACGAGAGATTGAAATAAGCGCAGCAAATGCTCTAATTGAAGATGAGCGCCGCCTGCTAAATGTTGCGGTTTCTAGGGCTAAAAAGCGATTAGTTGTTACGGCATATTCCAAGGAAGATGATTCGGAACCATCACCATACTTTGAAGAAATTTATGAGTTTGTAACTGGTGAATCTGCAATGGATGCTGACAACTCTGGTCTGCCACGTGCGCTAACTCCACAAGCTTTGGTGTCAACGCTGCGCCGCGATTTAGAGAGTGAAGATTTAGCAAAGCGCGAGTTTGCTGGAAAATTGCTCAACACCTTAGCCGCAAATGAAATAGCAAGTGCAAAGAGTGAAAATTGGCTTGGGGGATTAGCAATCAGTACGGCTGAACCAGTATTGCCACCAGATGCTGAAGTTTCAGTTTCACCAAGCAATCTTCAATCTTTCTCTGAATGTGGATTGAAATGGTTTATTGAAAAGAGCGGCGGTCGCGATGGTGATTCAATAGCGCAATTACTTGGTATCGCAATCCACTCGCTTGCAGCGATGATGAAAACTGAACCTGGTTTATCTTATGAAGATTTAGTCAACCGTCTAGAAAATGGTTGGCAGCTCATCGATGGAAATAAGGGTTGGGTTCGAGATTATCAATTTAAGAAAGCTTTAGAGAAGTTAGAGAAGTTCTATAATTGGCATTCGGAAAATAAGGCCAATCGAACTCTCTTCGCAGTTGAAGCAGAATTCTCTAAGGTAATTGGTAGGGCGCTTTTCAATGGAAGTGTTGACCGAGTTGAAATCGATAGCGAAGGTCGGGTTTACATCGTCGACCTAAAGACCGGCGCCTCCGACATTTCAAAGGCAAAGTCTGAAGAGAACAAACAATTAGCGGGATACCAACTTGCAGTTTATGAAGAGGCCTTCAAGGAAGAATCTCCAGGTAAGCAAAGTGCTGGCGCCGAACTTCTCTTTCTTGGTAACGACTCAAAATCTGCCTCTGCCAAACCACAATTACCTAAAGATCATCAAAAAGTTCTCGGCGAAGTAATCGCTGCCGCCGATGCGATGTCAGCAAATGAATTTATTGCCACGGTAAATGATCGCTGTCGAACCTGCGCCGTTAAAGGACTTTGTCCGATCCAGCCACATGGTCGGACGGTGATTGATCAATGACACCTGAAAAAATTGAGATTGCAATTAAGTATTCAGCGCAAGATATTGGGGATGCACTTCGCACGATTGATCCAAAATTTAGAGGACCAAGTGAAGAGCAGATTCCAATTATTGAATCACTTCATCTCGGACCCACAGTTGTAATCGCTGGCGCAGGTTCTGGAAAGACTGAAACCATGAGCGCCCGGGTGCTCTGGTTAGTTGCAAACGGGATTGTTTCACCTAGTGAAATTCTTGGTTTAACTTTCACCAGGAAGGCTGCTGGTGAACTCGCATCGCGTATTAGAAAGCGGCTGCGCCAACTTCGCCAAATTGGATTGCTTCCTAACGATCCAATTACTAAATCAGAACTAGATATTGCAGTAACAGTTTCGACCTATCATTCATATGCCGGCCGCGTCCTATCTGAACATGCCATCCGCATGGGAGTTGATGCAAGTTCCGATCCAATTGGCGAAGCCGCGGCTTGGCAGATCGCAAATAACATTGTAAATAATTTTGCCAGCGAGGCAACCAACGGTAGCGATATAACTCATTCTGCAAAGACAATCGTTGACAAAGTTATGGCACTCTCTGCGGCACTTGGCGAGCATGGTGTTACTACGGATCAAGTGCGAAGTTTCTCGGAATCTATGCTAGATAAATTCGCAACCATTTCAGATAGCAAATCAAATGAACCAGTTCGAGATTTGGCGGCCTCGCTAAAAGAGCGGCTTGCAATACTGCCAATGATTGAAGAGTATGAACGTTATCGCTTCGATCGCGGCCTCTTAACTTTCAATGATCAGATGTCTCTCGCCGCAAAATTGGTTACTCAAGATTTCGGTCAAGAAATTATTGAAAATGAG
>JAPLAY010000034.1 GCA_026393035.1 Actinomycetota bacterium | reverse complement strand
CGGTCTACGCAGCTTATGATGAATATGACTTCACACCATTTGAATCACAAGGTTCAGGTGAAGCAGTTCGTTTGGATGAGTTCGAAACTCGCTAACCAAATTAAATTAAGAGCCTCGGTGTTAAACGCACCGGGGCTTTTTTAATTTGAGTTTGTATAACTTTCAGATAGATACATCAACCCTGAAATTTCGGTAACAGCCGAACAGTCGCCCTTATCTTCATAAATGCAATCTTGTGGACCACTGACGGTTAATACGGTTTTATCATCGCTCCATTTTTCATAGCCAAAATCAGGGGCTTCGTTAGGATTATAAATATCTTGCCAATCATTTATATCCCAGAGATAGTAATTAACAAGGCCAACCCATTCACCCTTGCTTGTCTTAAACATGAGCTGGGTAATTGAGATCGGCGAGTATTGCCCAAAAGTAAATTCACTTGGGTCTGGTGAAGTTATTCGAAGCTTTGGGAAAAGATGCAGAGGCAGCGTAGCGCTCACTGGAATCAAACTAAGTCCCTGCGGATAAGTTATTGCCTTGCAACCTGCAGCTTCAAGGTACTTATAACCCTCTGAATCCAAGGCTTTCCCACTCTTATTGAAGATAACTTCACGATCAGTTAGTTGGCCTTCAGAATAAAAACTATATGTTGTAGTTAATTGGTTATTTATGAATTTGCCCTTAAAGGTGCCAAATGAACTATCTTTTTGAAAGTGTTGTTGAATTAGATTTCCAGAAACGCTAATTCCATCTTGCTTGGTAATTTCAAGTAACGCGCTATCATTGGAAACTTGAGCGTGATAGCACGGAGCAAGGGCGAGGGCTTTACTGCTATTTTTTGCGATAATTCCGCCGCCAGAGGTAACTAATACAAAAATCAAAATCCCAGCAACAACAACTAACGCACGTTTCATTTGTTTAAATAGACAACCAAGACTGCGCCAACAAAGTGTGAAACAAAAGCAGCAGCGGTAAGTGCGTGGAATAGTTCATGAAAGCCGAACCAATTTATTGAAATATTTGGTTTCTTGATCGCATAAATAATTCCGCCAGCAGTGTAAAAAATTCCACCAAGTAAAATTAAGAGAAATACTGCAACGCCACCGTTCTGCCAAAATGTTGGCAAGAAAAACACCGCTGCCCAGCCGAGTGCAATATAAAGCGGGACATAAACCCAACGTGGAGCTCCGAGCCAGAGAATTCGAATTAGCGCAGTGAGAATTGCACCGCCCCAAACACAGGAGAGCAGGATGATTGCTTGGTTCTTATCTAATAGGTATACCGAGAACGGGGTATAAGTTCCGGCGATCAAGATTGGGATATTTGCATGGTCGATTCGGCGCCAAAGTGCCCGGTATTTCTCCTGCCACTTGACCCGGTGATACAAAGCGCTACAGGTAAAGAGGGTCACGGCGGTAAGCGTGAAGATTCCAAGGGTAATTCGCCCCTGAAGGCGGTCGGCCGTAGTAATAAGGACTAGTCCAGCCACGAGTGAGACTGGGGACATGACCAAGTGGATCAGGCCGCGCCCTTTGGGCTTGGGGATGTGGACTTTTTCCGCCAATTTCATGACTTAACCATAGGGCGAAGATGGCTAAAAGCCTTCGGCGTGTCGGATTTAGGATTTACCACCATTTTTGGGGCCAGAGGAGTAAAACCCGTTTTGACCTCACGCGGGGCGCGAGGTTACTATTCGCGTCTGCTCTTTTTTGAATTGAGCGCTTGTAACCGTGTGCAATAACTTGAAAAAGTAATTGTCTAAATTTGCGAAGTTGGGTCAACACACCCGACCGCGTGGGTCGAGAAACAAACGGAAATAAGTGCGCAAAAACAAAAATGCAACGCAGTAATGAACGGAGAAGAAGTGCCAACAATTCAGCAGCTGGTCCGCAAGGGTCGCGCAGAAAAGACAACTAAGACGAGCACGCCTGCACTTAAAGGCAGTCCGCAACGTCGTGGTGTTTGTACTCGTGTTTATACAACAACTCCTAAGAAGCCAAACTCTGCGCTTCGTAAAGTTGCACGTGTACGTCTAACAAGTGGCATGGAAGTTACTGCATACATTCCTGGTGAAGGACATAACTTGCAAGAGCACTCAATCGTTCTAGTTCGCGGTGGTCGTGTTAAAGATCTTCCAGGTGTTCGTTACAAAATCGTTCGCGGATCTTTAGATACCCAAGGTGTTAAAGATCGTAAGCAATCACGTAGCCGTTATGGTGCAAAGAGAGAGAAGAAGTAATGCCACGTAAAGGTCCCGTTACTAAGCGCCCAGTTGTTGCAGATCCTGTTTACAACTCACCTGTTGTT
>JAPLAY010000079.1 GCA_026393035.1 Actinomycetota bacterium | reverse complement strand
GACTGCAAAAAATATGCCTTACAAAGAGGGCTTTGGACCATTCGCAAGTGAAATTTATCGGATGCCTATGGCCTATCCATTTAGATTCGATGGCGATGCACAAGCTTGCGCTACGGAAACACTAGATGTTGTTACACATAAAATTGAGAAGGAAATCGGCGCCAAGAACGTTGCGGCAATTGTTATTGAACCGATACAAGGCGAAGGTGGCTTTATTGTTCCGCCGAAAGGCTTCTTGCCAGGGCTTGCTAAATTTGCAAAAGAAAATGGCATCGTATTTGTAGCAGATGAAGTGCAAACAGGCTTTGGTCGAACTGGAAAAATGTTTGCTGTAGAACATGAGAACGTTGATGCAGATTTGATTACTACTGCAAAAGGTATTGCGGGTGGCTTCCCACTTGCTGGTGTAACTGGCCGCGCCGAAATGTGGGTGGCTTCCCACTTGCTGGTGTAACTGGCCGCGCCGAAATGTTGGACTCTGTTCATGCCAGCGGACTTGGTGGAACATTTGGTGGAAACCCAGTTGCTTGTGCCGCAGCTCTTGGTGCAATTGCAACAATTGAAGAAGAAAAGTTAGTCGATCGCGCAAATGTAATTGGCAAGATCATGGTTGAAGCGCTTAGCGCGATGGCTAAGAAATACTCAGTTATCGGCGAGATTCGGGGTGCTGGCGCAATGCAGGCAATTGAATTAATTAAGCCAGGTTCCATTGAGCCAAATAGCGAGGCGATGAACGCTGTTATTAAATATTGCCAACAGAAGGGCGTATTAATTCTTAGCGCTGGAACGTATTCAAATGTAATTCGATTACTGCCACCGTTGGTAATGCCTGAGCATTTGTTAGTTCAGGCTCTTGGAATTCTTGATGAGGCCTTCGCTTCGCTTTAAATTAAGAGTCGAAACCTAGCCCGATTGCATCTAAGAATTTAAGCCAGAGATTTCGCTTGCCCTCGTTCTGATCTGATCTATTGATTGACCATTGAGTTAAGCGAATAAAGATAAATTTAAATGGTTCAGGTGGAAATGGCAGTGGTTTCTTTCGAACCATTTTTAAACGTGTGCGTTCGTTATCTTTGCCATCTAAAAGATCCAACATCACTTGTGCACCAAAACGAGAAGCTCCGACTCCAAGTCCGGTGTAGCCCATTACATAGGCAACTTTTCCGCGATAAGCCTTGCCCCAGAATTGTGAGAAGCGCGAACAGGTATCGATTGCTCCGCCCCAACCATATGTAAATTTAACGCCCTTTAATTGTGGGAATGTTTCAAGAAAAGCTTGCGCTAGATGCGCATAAGTCTCAGCATTGGATTCGTATTCGTGACGGACTTTGCCGCGGAAGTTATAAATTGCATCATATCCGCCCCATAAAATTTCATTATCTTTTGTTAAGCGATAGTAATGGAATTGATTTCCAGCCTCGGATAAGCCTTCACGCTTCTTCCAGCCAATTGACTTCATCTGCGCTGGTGTTAAAGGCTCGGTAACTAATTGAAAATCGTAAACCGGAACTACATACTTCTTAGCTCGCTTAACTAAAGAGCGATACACGTTTGTTGCAAGCGCAACTTTTTGCGCATAGACAGTTCCGTAAGGTGTATGAACAATAATTCCCTTGCTCGTTCGTTCTAGCCAGAGCGCACTGGTGTTCTCGTAAATTTGAATTCCACTTGCAATACAGGCGCGTTCAAGACCCCAAACTAATCTCGCAGGATCTATTAGCGCAGTGCCATCTGGATCCCACAAACCGCCTACAGCAATCGGAGAATTTACCCGAGCCTGCATCTCTTCCCTGCTTAAAACTTCGACGCTGTCACCAAATGAATTTCGAAGATTTGCTTCTTCAATCAAACCCGCCATCTGCCACTCTTCATTTGCAACTCTAATTTCACCCGTTAATTCGAAATCGCAATCAATTTTATATTTCTTAATTGTCGCTTCAATGCCTGCTAGATTCTCGCGACCAAGTCGTTCAATTATTTCCATCTCATCTTTGAATCGGGTGTAACCATTCATAAATCCATGCGTTAGTGATGAGCTACAGAATCCACCATTGCGACCAGATGCACCTGCGCCAGTTTCAAGTTGTTCAAGGATGATCACATTTCGATCTGGATTTGCCTCTTTCGCAATTAGCGCTGTCCAGAGCCCGGTGTAGCCAGCACCAACAATGCACAAATCAGTTGTTGTTTCACCGATTAACGATGGATGTGGAAGTGGCTCTAATGGATCAGCATCTAACCAATAAAGCTGAGGTTGCATAAGAGATAGATTTTTCAAATAAGAAGAGTCGATGTCTGACATCGCGTCATCCGGCCAAAACCGGAATCACCCCTTCAATCACTACTTTAGTTGGCCCGGGTCCTCCGGAGTCCTACCCCACAATGCAGAACTACTTGCAGTTCTGTCGTTCACCGTGGAAACGTTAAAAGTTTAGCGCACCTTCCGGCGGTTTACTAGTTGCCCCACGATAACTAGAGCGAGTGCCAAGAAGAACATTGCTGATCCAATTACATTCGCTTGTGCGGGGATTCCGCGTGCGGCAGATACATAAATAAATTTAGGGAAAGTGGTGAGAGTTCCAGAATTGAAGTTAGTAATGATGAAATCATCAAAGGAAAGGCTAAAGGCCAAAAGTGCAGCACCTGCGATTCCTGGGGCTACTAATGGAAGTGTTACGCGTCTGAAGGTTTCAAATTCGTTTGCATATAAATCCATCGCTGCTTGTTCAAGTCTTGGATCAAGGCTTGCAATACGAGCCTTTACCGTTACAACCACAAACGAAATACAGAAAACAATATGTGCAATAACTGTTGGCCAGAAGCCCGGATTGATCTTAAAAACTAAGAATAATGAAAGTAGAGATGCACCTAGAACGATTTCGGGAGTTGCCATAGGCAAGAAGATCAGCAGGTTTGAAGCAGATCGCCCTTTAAAGTTATGGCGGCCAATTGCAAATGCAATCATGGTTCCTAGAATTGTTGCGAAGAAGGTCGCAAGAAAACCAATCTTTATCGAGTTTCCAAGAGCGTTACAAACTTCAGGGGCGCCACAAGGATTCTGCCAATTCTTAAAGGTGAATGCCTGCCAGATTAAGTTGCTCTTTCCAGCATCGTTAAATGAGAAAACGAAGGTATATGCAACGGGAATGAAGAGATATGTGAAGGCAAATATTGCATAAATGCGAATTAGGTTGCGGCCAATCCAACGTTGGATTCTTGCACCAAGGGGAATTGTAGGAATAGTTGCATCTTTAATTTTCTGACTCATACTAACTCCTCTGTTCCGGCCTTGCGGATATAGAGAGTTACTAAAATCAAAATAGCTGCCATTAATGTAAATGAAAGTGCGGCAGCGGTTGGATAGTCAACGATCTTAAAGAATCGAGACTCGATTACGTTACCAATCATTTTCGTTGTTGGGTCGCCGAGAATAGAAGCATTTACGTAATCACCTGCAGCAGGAATAAATGTAAGTAGCGTTCCGGCAACCACACCAGGCATCGAAAGTGGCAAGGTAACTTTTCGGAAAGTTGTGTAGCCATTTGCATATAAATCGCCAGAAGCTTCAAGGGTTCTGGGATCTATGCGATCAATCGACGCAAAAAGTGGCAATGTCATGAATGGTAGGAAGTTGTAGGTCATACCCATTACAACCGCAAAAGAAGTTGAGGTAAGCGTGGTGCTCTGGCTAATTATTCCAAGGGATCTAAGGGTTGGAACAACGAATCCCTCTTCACCCAATATTTGTTTCCACGCAATAGTTCTTAGAAGAAATGAGGTAAAGAACGGCGCTACAACGAGAACTAGTAACAGATTCTTATATTTTCCTGATTTGAATGCGATTGCATAAGCAAGTGGATAGGCAATTGCTAAAGCTAGAAGTGTAGAGATTGTTGCGAAGAGAAATGAGCGACCAAATTGATCTTTGTTCTCGACAAAGGCATCAATGTAATTTCTAAAATGAAGTGTCTGTTCGTATTGGCCAGTATCTCCCCCAGCAATTTTTGTCTGGGTAGAAGTCTGCGCCAAGTTAATGATTGGCAGAATGAAAAAGGTAAAGAGGAATCCAAATCCCGGAAGCAGAAGTAAATATGGGGTGCGGTTCTTGCCCATATTTATTCTTCGTCTAGATCTTCTGGTTGAACTTCTGATCCAGCTGTTACATCTTCATCGCCGCGAAGGGCAAAGGTAAAGGTTGGTTCCCAAGAAATATTTACTGCATCGCCCTTATTAAACGGTGCAACACCATCATCATTCTGTTCGAAGACCATAAGTTCTTGACCCCATGGCATCTCAACTTGATACTGAGTTGAAACTCCGATGTAGGAAACATCTTCGATGCGACCACCAGATAACACATTTCCACGAACTGGTGTTTCTAGTAGTGAGATACGGAATTTTTCTGGGCGAATACCGGCGTAAGTTGAATTATCAACCGCATGTGATCGGCTCTTAGGTAGCGAAATCTTCTGACCATAAAGGTCAACGACTAGTGAATCGCCATCGTTGCCAGAGATTGTTCCCTTAATTAAATTCGATTGACCCAAGAAGTTTGCAACATAAGCAGTTTCTGGATTGTCATATAAATCTGCAGGTGAACCCATTTGTTCAATCTGGCCCTCATTCATTACCGCAATCGTGTCAGCCATTGTCATGGCCTCTTCTTGATCGTGGGTAACGTGAACGAAGGTAAGTCCAACCTCTTTTTGAATCCACTTAAGTTCAATCTGCATCTGACGACGAAGCTTTAGATCAAGTGCGCCAAGTGGTTCATCGAGAAGTAGGAGTGCTGGTCGATTCACGATAGCGCGAGCAAGTGCAATACGTTGTTGTTGGCCACCTGAAAGTTGGGTTGGTTTGCGTTGGGCTAGATGCGGAAGTTCTACCAAATTAAGAACTTTTTCAACTGCCTCTTTGACATCTTTCTGACCACGACGACGCAATCCAAAGGCGATATTTTCAAAGATTGTTAAATGAGGAAATAGCGCATAGTTCTGAAAAACTGTATTAATTGGACGCTGATAAGGCTTGGTTGTAGTGATATCTGTTTCACCAAGATGAATACTTCCGGCAGTTGGCTCTTCCAAACCAGCAATCATTCGAAGCGTTGTTGTTTTGCCACAACCAGATGGCCCAAGCAACGCAAAGAACGAACCCTTTTGAATCGTTAACGAGAGATCATCTACTGCAGTGAAATCACCATAAGTTTTAGTGAGCCTGGTAAGTCGAAGATCGCCCCGAGCGTCAATTGAGGCTTTTGCCACTTAGTTTCCTGCTGCCTTTTGGAAAGCTTCGGTCCAAGTAGTTTCTTCATCTGTTGTTAGGGAACGGAATACATGAAGATTAGCAAGTGTCTTTGCAGTTGGGAATATGTATTCACTCTTCGCTAGCTCTGGATCAATCTTCTCCATCTCAGCCTGTGCACCCTTAACTGGGCAGACATAGTTAACGTATGCCGCAACTTGCGCTGCAACAGCTGGATCGTAGTAATAGTTAATAAGTGCTTCAGCGTTCTTCTTCGCAGCGGCTGTTGCTGTGTAAGGAATCATTAAGTTATCACCAGAAATAGTTCCGCCAGATTCTGGGATAGCAAAGTCGAACTTGCCC
This sequence comes from Actinomycetota bacterium, assembly GCA_026393035.1. Classification (GTDB taxonomy): domain Bacteria; phylum Actinomycetota; class Actinomycetes; order Nanopelagicales; family Nanopelagicaceae; genus AAA044-D11. The sequence continues at coordinate 3,825 of JAPLAY010000079.1, read as the reverse complement.
TTATTTTCTGAAGCAAGAATGAACATATCGCCAGACCAACCAATGACAGCAGTCGCGTCACCAGAAGTTAAATCTTGTGCGTATTCATTGCCCTTTACGCCACGAATCCAACCATCTGCAATTTTCTTCGCCATAAAATCAACCGCGTTCATATATTGATTCTCGGTAACCTTTTCCAGACTCACACCTTGCGCAAGGAGGATAATTCCGATGGTGTCGCGTAATTCCGAGAGGACAACAATCTTTCCCTTGTTCTGTGGTGCAAATAAATCATCAAGTGTGCGAATACCCTTTGGGTTCTTTTCAGTATTCCAACCAAAACCAGACATAATGCCCTGCCAAGTTAGCGATTGTTCGCGCTTTGGATCGTATGAAGGACTAGCTAATGTATCCAAAATGTTTGAACCATTTGGAATATTAGCCTTATCAAATTTTTGAGTGTAGCCAAGACGAATCCAGCGAGCTGCCATCCAGTCTGTTGGCGTAACAATGTCATAACCGATATCTTTTTTAAGTTTTAGTTGTGCTTGAACTTTTCCAAAGAACTCATCGTTATCGTTGTAATCTTCGAAATATTTAGTATCAATACCGGTCTTCTTGATAAATGCCTCAAGAGATGGGTACTTCTTAGTCTTGCTATCAAAATCTAGATATAGCGGCCAGTTACCCCAACGAAGTGCACCACTTTTGCCACCAGAACTTCCACCACTCGAACCGCAAGATGCAAGAAAAGCTGCTGCACCTAATCCGCCGATACCCGCAAATACTCCACGTCTTGATACTTTCGCCGAAATAATATCTTTCATATTTGGTTGGTTTTCATCGTGGGAGTTATTTGTTGTCATGGCACCACTTTCTCGTTAGGAGTACTTAGGGCTGGCACGAATGCCGAACGTCTAGAATGGGGAAAGTCTAGCCCCACGAAGTTGCGAATTTGCAACTCATCTGTGGCAAATTTTCTGCGAGAAATTTGCAGAAATTAGGCGTTCAGGTTTGTCATCACGTGCTTGATGCGGGTGTAATCCTCGAAGCCATAGCTTGAGAGATCCTTGCCGTAACCAGAGCGCTTGAATCCACCATGTGGCATCTCGGCGACGATTGGAATATGAGTGTTAATCCAGACGCAACCAAAATCAAAGGCCTTTGCCATTCGCATAGCACGACCGTGGTTACTAGTCCAGACGCTCGAGGCTAAGCCGTAAGCAACACCATTAGCCATCTCAACTGCTTGGGCCTCATCTTTAAATTTTTGAACAGTAATAACTGGTCCAAAGATTTCATTTTGAATCATCTCGTCATCTTGACGCAGACCCGCGATAACTGTTGGAGCGAAGAAATAACCTGGACGGTCAATCTTGCTTCCACCAGCAACAATTTTTGCATGGCTTGGTGTTCGATCGACTAAGCCCGATACTCGAGCAAGTTGGTCGGCGTTATTCAAAGCACCATAAAGCACATCTTCATCTGGGTTTCCAGTTGCAATGTTGTTCTTCGCTTGGTTTGCAAGTAGTTCAACAAACTTGTCGTAAACGCTCTCTTGCACAATTACGCGCGTAGCTGCGGTGCAGTCTTGACCAGCGTTGAAATATCCAGTGATCGCAATATTTTCTGCGGCAGTTTCTAGATTTGCATCGTCAAAAACTACAACCGGAGCTTTGCCGCCAAGTTCAAGGTGCACTCGCTTTAGCTCTGTCGCCGCTGATTTAGCAACTTCAATACCGGCGCGAACTGAACCAGTAATTGAAACCATCGCTGGCGTCTTATGTTCAACTAAAGTGCGTCCAGTTTCGCGATCTCCGCAAATAACATTGAAGACACCATTTGGTAAAAATTCGGACATTACTTCAGCCATGAAAACCGTCGAGGCTGGAGTTGTATCACTTGGCTTAAGAACAACAGTGTTTCCAGCTGCAATTGCCGGTGCCCATTTCCAGACCGCCATCATCATTGGATAATTCCAAGGCGTTACTTGCGCACAAACACCAATTGGTTCGCGACGAATAAATGAAGTCATCCCCCGCATATATTCGCCAGCAGATTTTCCTTCAAGATTTCGGGCGGCGCCAGCGAAGAATCGAATCTGATCCAACATCGGTGGAACTTCTTCTGATGTTGTTAAGGAGATTGGTTTGCCTGTGTTCTCGACTTCAATAGCAACTAGCTCATCACTTCTAGCTTCAAGTGCATCAGCAATTTTGTTTAGTGCGCGTTGGCGTTCTGCAGGTGTTGTCTCGCGCCATTCGATGAATGCTTTACTCGCAGCGCTTAGTGCACTGTCGACATCTGCTGCGCCAGAAATAGGTGCAGTTGCATATGCCTTACCTGTTGCAGGATTAATAATTTCACTTGTAGTCCCGGATTTTGCTGGCAGGGACTTTCCATCAATAAAGTTATTTAGCTTTTTCATGCCTCAGAGATTATCTCGGACGCGGCCAATTGACCACATGCGCCATCAATTTCTCGGCCTCTGGTGTCTCGAACCGTGACCGCTACTTTGTAACTTTCCAGAACTCGAACAAATTCGGCTTCATCTTCCGGTCTTGAGGCGGTCCACTTAGAACCGGGAGTTGGATTTAGTGGGATTAAGTTCACATGTGCATTTCTATTCTTGAGAAGGCGACCTAACAAATCCGCACGCCAAGCCTGATCATTGATGTCGCGAATTAGCGCATATTCAATGGAGTAGCGGCGACCAGTCTTCGCTTCATACTTATCTGCAGCTGCTAAAACTTCGCGAACTTTCCAACGAGAGTTAATTGGAACAAGTGTGTCTCGAAGTTCATCATCAGGAGTATGAAGTGAAACTGCCAAAGTAACTGGAATTCCTTCATCGCAAAGTTTTTCTATTCCATTAACTAAGCCAACGGTTGAAAGCGTTACGGAACGGGCACTTATTCCAAGGCCATCTGGTTGTGCCGTTGTGATATTTCGAATTGAACGCATTACCGAGTTGTAGTTGGCCATCGGTTCACCCATGCCCATAAAGACAACGTTTGAAAGTCTTGTCTCACCGCCAGGCAATTCACCTGCTGCGCAGATTCGAGCGGCAGCGACTACTTGAGCAGTAATTTCACCTGCAGTTAGATTACGAGTTAACCCAGCTTGGCCAGTTGCACAGAATGGACAGTTCATTCCGCAGCCAGCTTGTGATGAAATGCAAACAGTTGTGCGATCGGTATAACGCATTAGAACGCTCTCGACTAAAACTCCATCGTGCAGACGCCATAAATCTTTGCGGGTTTTGCCGCTGTCAGTGGTAACTGAACGGACCAAAGTTATTAGCTTTGGAACAAATTCCTTAGCTAAAGTCTCACGCAGATCCTTTGGGATATCACTCCAGCTATCTGGTTCATCATTGAAATGCGTAAAGAAATGGACCGCCATCTGATTGGCACGAAATGCTGGGATACCTAATTCAATAGCTCGTGCTTTGCGCGCTTCTGGATCTAAATCCGAGAAATGTTGGGGTGGCTTAACGCGCTGTTTCGGCTCGTCAAAAACTAACTTTATCTCAGTCATAAGTTGAAGTGCTTTATGAATTCGAGGGCGAACCAGACTGCTGGTCCGGTAAATAAAACTGAATCGATGCGATCAAGAATTCCACCATGACCGGGCAAGATTGTTCCCATATCTTTTATCGATAGATCGCGCTTTACGGCAGATTCAATTAAATCACCGCAGGTTGCTGTAACTACCGCTACTAGCCCAATTCCTGCACCAATCCACCAACTATGATTTAGTGAATATTGAAATACCAATGCCGCGCCAATTGTTGTTGCTATTACTGAACCAATTAAACCTTCCCAAGTTTTCTTGGGGCTAATG
>JAPLAY010000011.1 GCA_026393035.1 Actinomycetota bacterium | reverse complement strand
CCGATCATCCGATTGAAGTTCTTGGCCTAAGTTGGCATTACAAAAACTCTAAAGATCTAAAGCCAACGCTTTATTAATATTAATGCTTTTTAACTTTGGTGCCCCCGGTCGGACTCGAACCGACACTGGAAGGATTTTAAGTCCTCTGTCTCTGCCATTGGACTACGGGGGCCAATTAGGAAGTGGTCAGTCTAGTGCCCACGCCATTCCATCCAAAATGTCGGATTCAGATGCAACAAATTCAGTTGCTCCTGTTGCCAACATAACTCTGGATAAAACTAGTGATCCTGCTGCGATTACATCGACGCGGCCTGGATGCATATATCCAAGAGCTGCGATTTCTTCACGTGACATAAGAGAAAACATTTGTGCAATTTCAACAACTTTTGCTGCAGGAATTCTAGATAGATGAATTGCATGGCGGTCATATTCAGTAAGACCTAGCGCTGCAGCTGCAACTGTTGTTGCGGTTCCTGCTACTGCAATTAAAGTTTTAGCTTCCTTAATTGGAACGATGTAAGCGGCTTCAGCAATTGCATCATCGATATCTCGGATAGCACGTTGTATCGCAACTGGATCTTGTGGTGCTTTATTCAAATGACGTTCGGACATACGAACGCATCCAATGTTTACAGATTTTGCATAAGTAACTTCGGTTGTTCCAAGGACAAATTCTGTCGATCCGCCGCCAATATCAACCACGAGATATGGCGATTCGGTGTGGACTAAGCCTTTGGTCGCGCCGATAAAAGATAGTTCCGCTTCTTCAGTGCCTGGAATTACTTCTGGTTCGATGCCAAGGATTTCGCGAACGCCATCGATAAATAAATCACGATTACTTGCATCGCGGGTTGCCGAGGTCGCACAGAAACGAATCTTTTCTACGCCTTTGCTTGCAATTATTTCAGCATATTTTCTTGTTGCTTCAAGTGTGCGTTCAATTGCTTCGGGATCAAATTTGCCGGTGGCATCAACGCCTTGACCTAGGCGAACAATCTCCATTTCGCGAGTTATCTCCTGGAAATTATCACCAGTGATATCTGCGATCAAAAGTCTTATCGAGTTAGTTCCACAATCGATTGCTGCAACGCGACTCATTTGGTTTCCTCTATTACTGCTTCGCAAGATTCATTGAGCCACCATTTTGGTAGTGCTGCTAATGCTTCATCGCCGAGTGGATTAACACCTGGGCCAGCGCTTAGCGAATGCGCAACAAGTGAGTGTAAACATTTAACTCGATCGGGCATACCACCTGCAGTGATTCCCTTAACTTCGGGAACATCCATGCCAAGTTCATTGCGGGCTGTTTGATATTGCTCGTGCGCATTTACATATGCGGCAGCTAATTCTTTATCTGTTCCGAGTCTTTCCTGCATTTCGGCCATCATGCCGGTGGTTTCTAGCGTTGAAATCGCGCCAGTTAGTTTTGGGCAGGTTGCATAATAAAAAGTTGGAAATGGCGTGCCATCAGAAAGTCTTGGTGGTGTTGCAACTACTGCGGGCTTGCCGCATGGACAGCGATATGAAATTGCATGAACATCTCGAGGTGTGCGACCTAGTTGATTTTGAATTACATCTAGATCGGCCTGCGTTGGCTTATCGCTCATCTATTCACATTCGTTGTTGTGATTGATGCGATTAAACGGCCGTACCAAGGTAAGCCAAGTGGAATTTGATCTGAGATTGGCGCTGCAGGGCCATCGCCTTGCGAATCTGATTTAGGAGCATCTAGAACTACATATTGGCGTTCACCAGGAAATACGAAGTGCAACCTTGTTCGTGCTTGGCTTGCTACATATTTTGGATCATTCCATTTTGCTAATTCTTGGCGCGCTTTTTCGAGTGCGTTGTTGCTGTCATTTACTTGGGCGCGAAGTGAATTGATTTGTGCACGTTGGGCAAAGTAATGCTGGAGCGGTGGTGCAAGTGTGATTGCAAAAATAAAGGCAACAGTTACAACCGCTAGCCAGCGGACTGAAGTATTACTTCTTTTTTTAGCCATCTACTAGCCATTAAAGCGTGGGAATGCAGCGCGTCCGGCATAAAGCGCAGAATCACTGAGTTCCTCTTCGATGCGTAGAAGTTGGTTGTACTTAGCAACTCGCTCGCTTCGCGCAGGTGCACCAGTTTTAATTTGGCCACATTCAAGTGCAACAGCTAAATCTGCAATTGTTGTATCTTCAGTTTCACCAGAACGGTGGCTCATCATTGAACGGTATCCGCTGCGATGTGCAAGCGATACCGCATCAATTGTTTCGGTGAGAGTTCCGATTTGGTTTACCTTAACCAGAAGTGCGTTTGCAGTTCCAAGTCCGATTCCCTTTGCAAGGCGCTCTGGATTTGTTACGAATAAGTCATCGCCAACAATTTGAATCTTCGAACCAAGTTGAGCTGTCATCTTTGCCCAACCCTCCCAGTCATCTTCATCGAGTGGATCTTCGATTGAAACGATTGGGTATGAAGCAACTAAATCAGCGTAATAAGCGATCATTTCATCTGCTGAACGCTTGTTGCCTTCGAAGGAATACTTTCCATCTTTGTGGAATTCAGTAGCGGCAACATCCATTGCAAGTGCAATATCTTTTCCTGGCTTGAAGCCAGCGGCAGTAACAGCTTCGAGAATTAAATCTAGAGCTGCACGGTTTGAATCAAGGTTTGGCGCGAAGCCACCTTCATCACCAATGCTTGTTGCGAGTCCACGTTGTTTCAAAACTGATTTCAAGCTGTGGTAAATCTCGGCGCCCCAGCGAAGTGATTCTTTAAATGATTCTGCGCCAATTGGTGCAACCATAAATTCTTGAATGTCAACGTTGGTATCTGCATGCGCACCACCGTTGAGAATGTTCATCATTGGAACCGGAAGTGTGTGAGCTGTTGGCCCACCGATGTAGCGGAAGAATGAGAGATCAGAAGATTCTGCAGCCGCGCGTGCAACGGAAAGTGAAACTCCAAGAATCGCATTTGCACCAAGACGGCTCTTATTTTTCGTGCCATCTAGTTCAATCATTTCTTGATCAACTAAACGTTGATCTTGCGCGTCATAACCAGAAACGGCTGGCGCGATTTCATCATTTACAAATTCAACGGCTTTTTCAACACCTTTGCCGAGGTAACGCTTGCCACCATCGCGAAGTTCGGCAGCTTCGAATGCACCAGTTGATGCACCACTTGGAACAGCAGCGCGGGCACTTGAACCATCTTCGAGAACTACTTCAACTTCTACAGTTGGGTTTCCGCGGGAATCAAGAATTTCGCGGGCGTGGACTGCCTCGATTAGCGCCATGGTGCTCCTCTATTTAAAAATTATCGTATTAACTAGTGCTAATTCTAACTTGCTATTTGGATTCGTATTTCTTAATTTGCTCGATATAGCCCTTCGTAGCCGAGCGCAGAGCAGCCTCGGGATCGATATCAAGGGCAAGTGCTTGGTCGAGAATGCCCAGAAGGACCCGACCTAATTCTTCTTGTGTTGTTCCTGGCGCCAATTTAAGTGGATGTTCGATAGCAATTTGATGACCATATTTCTGGGCGCGATAAATCAATTTTGTAGCAAGTGCCAGAGCCGGCTGACCTAGTGGAACGCCCTCTGTCGCCGAAGTTCTCCCCTTTTCCGCCGCTTTCTGTGCTTCCCAATTCTCTAAAACTTCCGCGCTTCCAGAAACTTTTGTATCGCCGAAGACATGTGGATGTCTGCGAACTAATTTTTCGGTAACTGTTTTTGCAACATCTTCAACGTTAAAGGGATCTGTTGGATGTTCTTCAGCCATCCGAGCATGAAAGAAAACCTGAAGTAGAACATCACCCAGTTCTTCGCGCATTGCGGTGCGATCATTTTCATCTACCGCTTCAATAAATTCGTAGGACTCTTCTAATAGATATTTAAGGAGAGTTTCATGCGTTTGTTCGGCATCCCATGGACATCCACCAGGAGAGCGAAGTCGATCCATGACCCCACGAAGAGCTTCAAGTTGTGAGGTCGGATCACTCATACTAATTATTTCTTAACAGCTGCGTTATCTGCGGCTGGAATAATATTTCCGTTCGCATAATCCCATGAACCATATCGAGGATTAATTTTAACTTTCTTCTCTTTGGCCATAGCAATAATTAACTTCTGAATTCCGCTGCCATCTGTACTTGTATCGCCTTGCGCCTTAAGCGCATCGCCGAATTTTTCAGCTAGCAAAACCGTACGCAGATAACGTGGGAAATCTTTAGGCGCTATCTGTGCCTGTACTAGTGAAACGGCTAGGCGGTCTTCGCCACCAATCTGCAAAATAATATCTGCCCGGCGAGCTGCTATCTCGGAATCTTTCACCTTCATGGAAATCTTCTCTGCAATGTCATCAAAGATTACTGAAATCACATGGAAGCGAATTGCATTTGTATTTAATTCTGCACCAGTAGAAAGTGTCATTCCTTGGGTATCGATCTTGGCGCGCTCTTTAATAGTCTCACTTATTGAACCTTGAACAGTTGAAAGTGGAATTTCGGTCTTACCGATTGTTGCTGCTGAATTTGTACTTGAACAGCCAGTTAGAACTAATAGGAGTCCAGCGCTTAGAACCGCAACAAGCTTCTTAACATTATTCACAAAATCCCCATTCGCATTTTCTTTTAGTTATTTCTTAACCGGTACAACGATTGAGGTAAGAACTTCGATCGTCCAAGGCAGAACTGAAGTATCCCCTATCTCCCCGCCTGCAATCCAATTTGGAGCACTGGCCCGAGCCACTAAGACCGTTGATGTGGCAGTTTTCACGATTGAGCCAGGATAAATTCGGTTTAATCTCATGACTGCTGAATCCGGCAAGTTCAGTGGGGCAAGGCGTAAATATTTTCCTTGCAGTACAACTTCGGTCAAACCCAAACTCTTTGCCAGAGTTCGCAAATTTGCAACTTCCATTAAGGTCAAAGCTTCTTCTGGCAACGCACCGAAGCGATCGAGAAGTTCTTCTTTGATTGCATCGAGATCACCAGAGTTCTGCGCATCAGCCATTCTTCGATAAATATCTAGACGAAGTCGCTCGGAAGTTAAATACTCAACCGGAATATGAGCTGTAACTGGAAGTTCAACCTTGCACTCTTTGAACTTACTTTCATCTTCATTTTGCGGAACATATCCAGTCTTAAATTCCTCAACTGCTTCACTGACCATTCGCATATATAAATCGAAGCCAACTTCAGCGATGTGTCCAGATTGTTCGCCACCAAGTAAATTACCGGCGCCGCGAATCTCAAGATCCTTAAGCGCAACCTGCATTCCAGAACCCAGATCTGTATTAGTAGCAATTGTGGTTAAGCGATCATGCGCAACTTCCGTAAGTGGTTTATCTACCGAGTATAGGAAATAGGCATATGCGCGTTCGCGGGAACGTCCAACACGGCCACGTAATTGATGAAGTTGAGATAGCCCAAAGGTATCGGCCCGATCAACAATTAAAGTATTTGCATTTGGAATATCGATTCCGCTTTCAATAATTGTTGTGCAGACTAAAATATCAAAGTCGCGTTCCCAAAATCCCAGAATTGCATCTTCTAATTCGCGTTCGCCCATCTGCCCGTGCGCTACGCGAATTCGAGCTTCTGGAACTAATTTGTGTAGGCGCTCGACAACGCCATCAATACTGTCGACTCGATTGTGAATGTAGAAAATCTGGCCATCGCGAAGTAGTTCGCGGTGAATTGCTGCGGTAACTTGTTTGTCATCGTATGGTCCAACATAAGTTAGAACTGGATGCCGCTCTTCTGGTGGCGTTGTTATGTTCGACATTTCACGAATACCAGTAATAGCCATCTCAAGTGTCCGTGGAATTGGAGTAGCTGACATAGAAAGCACATCGACATTGGTGCGGGTTTTCTTTAACTCTTCCTTATGTTCTACGCCAAAACGTTGCTCTTCATCAACAATTACCAACCCTAAATCCCTAAATTCCACATCCTTAGAAAGCAGGCGATGGGTTCCAATAACAACATCTATCGATCCAGATTTCATACCTTCAAGAATTTCGCGCCCCTCTTTCGGCGTATTGAATCTTGATAGCCCAGCGACTTTAATTGGGAAGCCGGTATAACGATTCATAAATGTTGTTAAGTGCTGCTGAACCAATAGCGTTGTTGGAACTAACACTGCAACTTGCTTGCCATCTTGAACTGCTTTAAATGCGGCACGAACTGCGATCTCGGTCTTGCCATAACCAACATCGCCGCAGACCACGCGATCCATTGGATGTGATTTCTCCATATCAGCTTTTACTTCTTCAATTGTTGCTAGCTGATCTGTTGTTTCGACATAGGCAAAAGCTGCTTCAAGTTCGCGTTGCCATGCGGTGTCTGGTGAAAATGCATAACCAGGTGCGCTCATACGTGCTGCATATAGTTGAATTAATTCGGCAGCGATTTGTTTAACGGCCTTGCGAGCACGACGCTTTGTGTTCTGCCAATCTGAACCACCAATTCGATTAACCGCCGGTGCTTCCCCGCCCACATATCTAGTGATCTGTTCCAGAGTATCTGTCGGAACAAAGAGGCGATCTGCTGGTTGCCCGCGTTTGGACGCGGCATATTCAATTACTAAATACTCTCTCGAGACATTTGCAACTGTCCGGTTTATCAGTTCAATATATTTTCCAACCCCATGTTGCTCATGGACAACATAATCCCCGGGCTTTAGCTCTAGTGGATCAATGGCTTTCTTACGTCGAGAAGGCATGCGCGCTTGATCCTTGCTAGAAGTGCGTTGTCCAGAGATATCTTTCTCAGTAATTAAAGCCAGCTTCGCGCTGTGATTAATGAATCCATGTTCAATAGAACTTGTTGTGAATTTAGCGCCGCTGATTTGGGCTTCCCGAAACAAGACTTGATATCTCTCAAGAATTCCAGCACCAGAAGCGCTAAAAGTTAAGTTATATCCACTTGCTAACCAGTTTGAAATATCAGCGATAGCGCTCTCAATATTTCCTTCATAAATTGGTATTGCTTCAAAATCTGCCAACTCATTTGCCGCCGTTAATTCATCTGGGCTTTGGGCATATGGATCAATCGACCAGAAACTTAGTTTTAAGGTTGTTGCCAATTCTTTGAGTTCCTCGAAGGTGCAATATCCGCCACTTGAAATTGCTCCAGTTAAATCAATTGGAACAGCGCCACCAATCGCTGCACTTGACCAAGAAGCATCTAGAAACTCTTCGTTCGTCAAAACTAAATCACTGGCCCGTGACTGCAATCGCGGTTGATCTATTGCCACTACTTGATAATCACTTGGCAGGAAATTAAGGATGTTGCTAAAGCTCGGTTTTAGAAGTGCAGCAATTGATTCCATGCCCTCAACAGAAATACCTTCGCTAATTTTTCCAGCCATCTCAGCCAGTTGTGGAAATTCGGCCATCAAATACTTTGCCTTTGCCCTGACTTCATCAGAAATCAATATCTCGCGACCGGGATAGATAATTACTTCATTTTTAACATCGGCATAAGTCCGTTGATCTGCAACATGAAAGTATTGCATCTCTTCAATCTCATCCCCGAAGAAATCGATTCGAATTGGATGTTCAAGGTTAGGTGCGAAGAAATCTAAAATTCCACCGCGAACTGCAAAATCTCCACGTTTTTCTACTAAGTCGGTTCTTGTGAATCCAAAATAACTAAGGCGCTTGGTAAGTTCTGCCATTGAAATTTTCTTACCAGCAACTAGCTTTATCAACTCTTCCTGCAAAATATCGCTAACAATCGGTTGCAGTGCGCCACGAATAGATGTGACAACTACTTTGACTCCAGAATTTGAATTTATTTTGTGAAGCGCACTTATTCGCGCAGTCACCGTGTCGCTCTTAGGACTTAACCGCTCGTGTGGCAACGTTTCCCAAGCTGGAAAATTAATAACTACATCTCCAAGATATGAACGGAGTTCATCAGCAATTTCATCGGCGGTCCGGGAAGAAGGTGCAATTACCAAGATTGGATTCTCGGAAGTTGCTTTTGCAATTACGAAGGAACGTAGGGAATTAATACAGATTAAGGATTCACCGGTTCGTGGCGCAGGGGCAGCGACCCCTTGGAAATTACTAAGTAGATCCATCTGCCACCTCCCTATCGCCCTGAAATTTTGGCGAGAACAACGCCAAAAGCCCCACATCCAATATGGATGGGGGTAACTGGTGGAAATTGTATTCAATAATTTAATTGGATTCGACCAGTGGCAAAGTACTGCGATGATTAGCCAGTGAGCGAGCAGACAACACAGTTCCAGGCGGATGATGCCGGGCTACGTAGCGATGTTCGCCGACTTGGCGAATTGCTTGGTGAATCTCTTGTTCGCCAAGAAGGTATTGAACTCGTTGAATTAGTTGAAAAAGTTAGAAAAGAAGTCCGCGAAGGTGGCGGCGAAGAAATTTTGCAGAATTTATCAGTAGATCAAAGTGTGCAATTAGTACGGGCATTTAGTAATTATTTCAATTTAGCAAACGTTGCAGAACAAGTACACCGGGCAAAAGTTCTAGCCGATGAACGTAACCGAGGTGGTTCTTGGCTTACTCGCGCCGTTGATCACATTCTTAAAGTTCAAGCTGAAACTAAAGAGTTTACTGCTGCAGATATCCAAGGTTGGATTGATAATTTTTCAGTGCGCCCAGTTTTTACCGCGCATCCGACTGAAGCTGCCCGACGTTCGGTACTAAGCAAGATGAATACGATCGCAGATTTACTTGACCAACCTGCGACAACAAGACGTGACCGCAGACTTTCAGAGACTATCGATTTACTTTGGGAGACCGACGAACTTCGATTGGGGCGACCAGAACCGTTAGATGAAGCAACCAACGCACTTTATTATTTGGATGATCTTTTTAAATTAACGATTCCCGAAGTTTTAGATGATTTTGCTCAAGAGCTAAAGCGCTTAGGTGTAACCGTTTCGCCAACTTCGCGCCCCTTAAGTTTTGGTACCTGGATTGGTGGCGATCGTGATGGAAATCCAAACATCACCGCGAGCGTTACAACCGCAGCAATCACACTTCAAACAGGTCACTTTATTCGTGCGATGTCTGGCGCCTTAGATCAATTACGACAGGCACTCTCCGTATCAACTCGTATTTCGGGAACTACTCCAGAACTTGAAGCCTCGGTAGCTAAGGATTTGGAATTGCTACCAGAGATTGAAGATCGCTTCCGTAGATTAAATGTTGAGGAACCGTACCGACTTAAAGCAACTGCAATTCGCCACAGATTAATTCTCACTCAACGCCGACATGCAGTTGGTGCGCCCCATGTTCCAGGCCGTGATTATGAAAGTACTGCGCAATTATTAGCGGATTTAAATTTAATGCGTGATTCACTATTTGCTAACCGCGGTGATTTAATTGCAACTGGCCTGCTTGAACGAATTATCCGCACTGTTTCCAGCTTTGGCCTAACTCATGCGACCATGGATATTCGCGAACATTCAGATGCCCATCATCATGCTTTGGCTCAAATTGAGAGCGTTGGGCTAGAGAACCTACAAAACCTTGATGAAGCAGCGCAAAATACCGTTGATACTTTTATCGCAATCCGAGATCTCATCGTGAAATTTGGGCCAGAAGTTATTGAGACTTACATAATTTCAATGACCAAGTCGCACAAGGATGTTCTCGCTGCAGTAGAACTTTCCCGTATCACTGGCTTGTATGGCAACGTTGGTTTTGCGCCACTTCTTGAGACCGTTGCTGAACTTCAAGCTGCAGATACAATTTTAGATAATCTTTTGAGCGATTCAAGTTATCGCGAACTTGTGAAGTTGCGCGGAAATATTCAAGAAGTAATGCTCGGGTATTCCGATTCGAATAAGGATGCAGGTATTGCAACATCGCAATGGGAGATTCACAAAGCTCAGCGAAAATTGCGTGACATTGCAATGAAACATGGCGTAACACTTCGGTTGTTCCACGGTCGCGGTGGTTCGGTAGGTCGCGGTGGCGGTCCAACTTATGATGCGTTGATTGCGTTGCCATGGGGTTCAATCGACGGTCAGATAAAGATGACTGAACAAGGTGAAGTTATTAGCGATAAATATGCGCTGCCTTCACTTGCTCGGGAGAACGTTGAACTTGCACTTGCTGCGGCACTTGAAGCGACAGTTTTAAATCGTGCGCCAAGACAATCATCAGAAGCACTTGCAAACTGGGGATCTTGCATGGATGCAATCAGCGAGAACGCATTCGTTACCTATCGCAAATTAATTGATCATCCCGATCTTCCTGCATATTTTTACGCCTCTACCCCAGTTGAACAACTTGGTGAAATGTTCTTAGGTTCAAGGCCTTCACGTAGACCTGATGCTTCAAGTGGTTTAACTTCACTTCGTGCGATTCCTTGGGTATTTGGTTGGACACAATCACGTCAGATTGTTCCAGGTTGGTTCGGTGTTGGTTCTGGTTTAAAGGCGGCACGTGAAAGTGGCAAGTCAGATGTAATTGCCGAGATGCTAAAAGATTGGCATTTCTTCCGTACTTTTATTAGTAATGTTGAAATGACTATGGCGAAGACTGATTTAACGATGGCCCGCAAATATGTAAAGACTCTTGTAGATCCATCGCTACATCATTTCCTGGAGACAATCGAAGCTGAGTTTGAATTAACTAAAGCAGAGCTGCTTCTTGTAACCAAGAAATCTGAGCTACTTGGAGATCAACCAATACTTGCTCGTACCTTGCAGATTAGAGATGCATATCTGGCGCCGCTGCATTTATTGCAAATAACTCTGCTAAATAAAGTTCGAAACGATGAGAATATTGATCCGCTGATTCGCCGAGCGCTACTTTTAACAATAAATGGCGTTGCTGCAGGTCTTCGTAATACCGGGTAATACCGGCTGATTTACTTGTTGAACTCTTGCTGGGCGTAATCCAAACCCTTTTCAATTAAGCGTTCGATAGCCAAAGCGCCTCTAGCGATGAAGTCCGCAAGTTCTTTCTTCTCTGGTTGGCTAAATGGTTTCAAAACATAATCCGCCGGATCAATTGGAGCTTGTGGTCTGCCGATACCCATACGCAATCTGAAGTAATCAGGTGAAGCAAAGTTGGTTGTAAGAGATTTCAAACCGTTGTGGCCATTGTCGCCACCACCTTGCTTGATGCGAATAGTGTTGAAATCAATATCTAATTCATCGTGAATAACAATTAAATTATTAGATGAAACTTTATAAAAATCAGCGAGGGCTTTTGCTGGTCCGCCGCTCTCGTTCATGTAGCCAAGAGTCTTTGCAAGTACAACTGGGTGTCCAGCAACGCGAATATCTGTAATTTGAGTTTTAGATTTATGGTTTGAATATTTTGCATCAGAGGCCAGATAGTCGATAACCATCTGGCCTATGTTGTGACGAGTTGTTGAGTATTGATCGCCAGTGTTCCCAAGTCCGAGAACTAACCAGCGATCGTCAGCCATTTTTAAATACTTTTATTACTCTTTTGCAGCATCTGCGGCAGGTGCAGCTGCACCATCAGCAGGAGCAGCACCATCAGCGGCAGCAACAACGGGTGTCTCTTCAACAACTGTTGAGCGCTCTGAAAGGTGAATAACTGGCATGTTTGGTTCTGAAACCAAAGTTACGCCAGCAGGAAGAATTACATCTGATGCATAACGTGATTGACCAGCCATCAAGCCATCCATGTTCAATTCTAGGAATTGTGGAATAGATGTTGCTTCAGCTTCAACTTCAACGGTGTTGTGCATGTGCTCAAGAATTCCATCAACATCATGCTTACCTGTTGTGTGTACTGGAACTTCAACTTTAACGCGCTCACCACGGCGAACGATTACTAAGTCGATGTGGGCAAGGATTCCAGTTAGCGGATTACGAGTAACAGACTTTGGAAGTGTTAGTTCAGTCTTGCCATCGAATACAACGTCAAGAAGAACGTTTGCACTCTTAAGTGCAGCGCCTAATTCGCGAAGTGGAAGTGCAACGTGTTGTGGTGTTTCACCGTGACCGTAGATCACTGCTGGAACATTGCCAGCACGGCGATCGCGACGTGACGCGCCTTTACCAAATTCAGTGCGCTTGGTTGCGTTAATTGTAATTTCAGCCATTTACTTCAACTCTCAATCTAAATCGTCAATGTAGCAACGTCCGAGAGAGCCAAGCCGTCGATTACGGATTTTTAATCCCTCGCCGGAACGAGTGGCTAGGTTATCTAACCTCTAGCGAAAAGACAAAATTACTTAACTAGCCAGATTTAGGAGAGACCATCGAAGAGGCTAGTTACTGAGCCATCCTCGAAGACTTCACGAATCGCACGCGCAAGAAGTGGTGCGATTGGAAGAACTGTCAGATTATCGAAGCGTGAATCTTCGGGAATCGGCAAGGTGTCGGTCACGACAACTTCGCTAACCCGAGAGGCCTTTAGGCGCTCAACCGCTGGTCCGGAGAAGACCGCGTGGGTAGCGGCGATGATTACATCTTTAGCGCCAT
Source organism: Actinomycetota bacterium (assembly GCA_026393035.1). Classification (GTDB taxonomy): domain Bacteria; phylum Actinomycetota; class Actinomycetes; order Nanopelagicales; family Nanopelagicaceae; genus AAA044-D11. Next base: position 31,858 of record JAPLAY010000011.1, on the reverse strand, counting down.
CTGCATAAAGCGCATCTACCGCTTTAGTAATTGTGCCCGCGGTATCGATCATGTCATCGATAACTACGCAAGTTTGGCCCTTCACATCACCAACAACTTTTCCGGTTACAGATTCATTTGGAATACGTGGATCGCGCATCTTGTGAATAAATGCGATTGGGCAACCACCAAGTAAATCCGACCAACGTTCTGCAACTCGTACTCGACCAGAGTCTGGTGAAACAATTGTTAATTTACTGCGATCAACTTTACTTCCAACATAATTTGTGAGAAGTGGAAGTGCGAAGAGATGATCTACTGGACCATCGAAGAAACCTTGAATTTGCGAGGTGTGAAGATCGACAACCATCAAACGATCAGCACCAGCAGTCTTAAATAAATCTGCCATCAATCGCGCAGAGATTGGTTCGCGACCACGGTGCTTCTTATCTTGACGTGCATAACCATAGAAAGGTGCGACAACAGTGATGCGTTTTGCTGATGCGCGCTTAAGTGCATCAACCATAATTAATTGCTCCATGATTTGTTTATTTACCGGAGCTGAGTGCGATTGAATTACGAAGGCATCGCTTCCGCGAACACTCTCTTCGAAGCGAACAAATATTTCGCCATTTGCAAAGTCATAAGCAGAGGTTGGAGTAATTGGAATACCAAGTTCAGCGGCGACACCTTCTGCCAACTCTGGATATCCGCGGCCAGTAAAAATGCGCAACCGCTTTTCCGAAGTGAGGCGAAGTTCGCTCATGTCTTAGCTCCCTTGTTCCGAGGATTCATTTGCACCTGCAGCTTTTGCGGCCTGTGCAGACTTGGTTCCGGATCTCTTTCGAAGTACCCAGCCAAGAATATTGCGTTGCTTAGATCTTGCAACACCCATCGCCCCTGCCGGAACATCGTCAGTAATTACTGACCCAGCCGCAGTGTAAGCGCCATCCCCAATCGAAACCGGTGCAACCAACATGGTGTCGCTTCCGATCCGAACTTCGTTGCCAATTTTCGTCTTATGTTTTTCTACGCCGTCATAATTTACAAAGACGGTTGCTGCTCCGATATTCGAACCAGAACCAATTTCAGCATCTCCGACATATGAAAGATGTGGCACTTTGGTGCCTTCGCCAATTGTTGAATTCTTAATTTCAACATATGCGCCCGCCTTAGCGCCAGCCGCAAGCTTTGTACCGGCACGGAGGTAGGAATATGGACCAACTTTTGCATCCGATCCAATTTCGCAATCTACGCAGTTAGATTCAATTACAGATGCGCCAGAAGCAACAGTTACATTCATCAAAGTTGTTCGTGGTCCGATAATTGCATGCGCAGCGATTGATGTAGTTCCAGCCAGCCAACTTTCAGGGAAAATTTTCGCATCCGCAGAAATCTTTACATTTGCATCAATCCAAGTTGTGGTTGGATCGATAATTTCTACGCCATTTAACATATGGTCGTAATTAATTCGATCGCGCATGATTGCGGCACATTCAGCTAACTGCGCACGATCATTTATCCCAAGGGTTTCGCTGTAATCATTTGAGAGAACTGCTGCGGCTCTACCACCTGCGGCTTTGATATCTGCAATTACATCAGTTAAATAAAGTTCGCCTTGCGAATTATTGCTCTTCAGATTTGCCACGCTTTTTGCAAGAGCAGCGATATCAAAGAGGTAGACCCCAGTATTTATCTCATCAATTAATTTGATTTCATCTGATGCATCGCGCTCTTCAACGATTGCAACAATCTCGCCCGCTTCGTTACGTAAAATACGGCCATAGCCAGTTGGGTCTGGAAATTCTGCAGTTAAGACCGAGACGGTGTTTTCACTCTTGTGGTGAGCCGCAATAAATTCGCCAAGAGTTTCACTTCTAAGAAGTGGGGTGTCACCAGCGCAAATCAATACCGTTCCAGTGATCTTCAAATCTGCGAGCGCCAATTGAACAGCGTGGCCAGTTCCATTTCGTTCTGCTTGGAAGACTGGAATTGCTTTAGGTGCAATCTGTTTAACTTGAGCTTCAACGGCTTCACGACCGGCACCTACAACAACTCGAAGTTGTTCTGGATTTAACTTTGAAACTTCAGTAAGTACGTGATCAATAATTGTTTTACCTGCGATGTAATGCAGAACTTTTGGAGTTTGGGATTTCATGCGAGTGCCCTCGCCGGCTGCCAGCACGATAGCTACATCTAGCTTTAGCGGTGCCTTGCCCAAGTTTTGCTCCTGTCCTATTTACTTCGGCCTAACTTTGGTGGCTCCGCCACCAGGTATCGATCCTGGACCCTGGGCTTCAAAGGCCCATGTGCTAGCCACTACACAATGGCGGAACCTGAATTCTCCCCTATAACTATCGATACCACCAAACTCTAAAGCGTTTTCACCTATCTAAAGCGTTTCTATTACACGCGCCCCATGCACTGGCCCACTCGCCCGCACCACTCCAGCCACAACTCCACTCGAACTCAGCGCCACAGTTAAATCCATCGACCGTTCTTCATCTTCAACTAAGAATGCAACTGTTGGTCCGGATCCAGAAACAATTCCACCAAGTGCGCCGTAATCACGACCAACATCTAAAACCAATCGAAGCGCTGGTCGAAGTGAACATGCAGCTGCTTGTAAATCATTTGAAAGTGCTTGTCCTAGCGCAACAGCATCACCGGCGCGAAGTGCTTGCATCATGGAATCACTTACCTGTGGTCGCGCGATATCCAAACCTTCGCGCAAGCGATCGCACTCTTGATAAACCGCTGGTGTTGAAAGTCCTTGTCCGGAAAGCGCTAAGACCCAGTGATAATTTCCACGGCTAAGTGCAGGAGTTAATTGATCGCCCCGTCCGCGGCCGATTGCTACGCCACCTGAAATTCCAAATGGCACATCGCTGCCTAGTTGTGCGGCAATTGCTTCCATTTCATCTCGCGAAAGTCCAACTTCAAATAACGAATCCATCGCGACAATTACACCTGCAGCATCAGCGCTACCACCAGCCATGCCACCAGCAACTGGAATTTCTTTCTTTAAATGTATTTCTAAATCTGTACTCAGATCAAATTTCTCTGCCATTAACTTTGCGGCACGAATTGCCAAATTCTCATCATCTATCGGAACACCACCTGAAGTTGCGCCCGAGAGAGTTAGAGAAGTTCCGGATCCTTGCTTTGCAAGTTTTATACTCACATCATCAAATAACGAAATAGCTTGAAAGACTGTTGTAACTTCGTGAAATCCATCTTCACCAAGTGGTCCCACAGCCAATTGCAAATTAACCTTTGCTGGGGTCCGAACAACTACTCCGCGAGTGCTCATTTAGAAAGCGTAATCGCAATCTTTATAAAATCGGCAAGTTCTAACGCTTCACCTCGGATGGTTGGATCTATTCCGCTCTGCTCAATAATTGCGCTGGCCTGTGCGCTACCACCACATATATCGCTAAGTGCAGCCCGCATCATTTTGCGGCGCTGGGCAAAGGCGGCATCAATTATTTTAAAGGTAGCCTTTCTAAGTACTTCATCGCCCGCACTTTCATGTCGAACAAAGCGGACCAGCGAGGAATCAACATTGGGGACTGGCCAAAAAATAGAACGACTTACGGTTCCGGCAGAAGTTAAATCTGCCCACCAAGCTGCTTTTACAGATGGACTTCCATAAGTTTTGCTATCTGGTTTTGCTACTAAGCGATCTGCTACTTCGCTTTGAACCATAACAACTCCAGATCGCAGAGTTGGAAATAATTCTAGAAATCTAAGTAAGACTGGAACTGAAACATTGTAAGGAAGATTTGCTACCAAGACAGTTGGATTAGCAGGGAGTTCTGAAATTTGCATTGCATCTGCGGTGATAATTGTTAGCTTTGTGGAATCAAAGCCATGTCGGTCTGCAGTTATTGGAAGTTCGAGTGCGAGTCGATCATCAATCTCAATTGCAATTACCGATTTTGCTGTTTCCAGCATGGCAAGAGTAAGTGAACCTAAACCTGGGCCGATTTCAAGTGCAACATCATCTTGGCCAACATCTGCGCTCTTAACAATCTTGCGACAAGTATTAGCATCAACAACAAAGTTCTGGCCAAGTTTCTTTGTTGGCCGGACTCCGATTCGTTCCGCAATCTCCCGAATTTCAGCCGCGCCTAGTAAGCCACTCATTTAAGCGAAGGATCCGAATAGACGTTCACAATTATTTGAAATTGCGGTGGCTAGTAAATCTAAATCTTCGCCACGTTCTTCGGCCATGAATCGCAGAATATTTGGAATTTGTGCGGGGGTATTTAGCGCACCGCGATGTGGCATTGGTGCCAAGAATGGGGAATCTGTTTCAACTAACAATTGATCAAGCGGTACAAGTTTCACCGCTTCGCGAAGTGCTGGTGCGTTCTTGAAAGTTAGCGTGCCAGCAAATGAAAGTATGTAGCCCTTTTCAATGCATTCTCGGGCCATCTCAGCATCACCGGAATAGCAATGGAAAATGGTTTTAGCTGGTGCCCCTTCGGATTCCAGAACATCTAATACATCTCGATGTGCATCACGGTCATGAATTACCAGCGCTTTATCAACTGATTTAGCTAACGCAATATGTCTGCGGAAGGAATACTTCTGACGTTCTTGAAGCGCGGGCTCAGTTCTAAAGTAATCCAATCCAGTTTCGCCAATTGCTCGAACTCTTGGGTGCTTTGCAAGTTCTTCGATTATTGCTAAATCCGCTTCAAGGTCGGCAACAACCGGTGCTTCATTTGGATGAAGTGCAACAGCTGCTAAAACGTTGGGCCAACTCTCGGCCATCTTTACACACCACTTAGATTGTTCTGCGGAATATCCAACTTGCACGATGCGATCGATTCCAACGCTGCGCGCTTCTTCTAACACTCTGCCGACTTCAGGTGCATCTGGTTCGGTATTTGTGACAATTTCAATATGAGCATGTGCATCAACGCATTTAACGTTTAGCGGTTCTGGAAGTGGTGCTGGTTGGCGATCAATGTCGCGGTTGTGACGATCTGCCATTTGCTATTCCAATCTTGGGAATAGGACTGCGCCCTTTGTTACTTTGCAGCCAGCAGGTAAAACTCCCCAAGTCGAAACACCGGAGATTTTCTGTTCACTAATCTTTCCAAGAGTTGCTTCGGCGCCGATTGATTCCCAAAGTGTCTGCGTAGTTGCTGGCATAACTGGATGCAATAGAACTGCAAGTGCGCGAATTGCATCAGCGGTGTTGTAGAGAACTTCATTTAGTTCGGCGGTGCGAGATTCATCTTTGGCAATAGCCCAAGGTTCCCTCTCTGTGACATAACCATTTACACGTTTGCAGAAATCCATAATCGCATTAATTCCACCTTGGAAATCAAGTGCCACCATTGCCTTGTCAGCTGTTTGAACCGTTGTCTCAAGAAGCGCGGCCAAACCAGCATCCTTTGCTACTGCAGGAATAACGCCACCGCAATATTTTTCAATCATTGCAATTAGACGTGAAGCTAGGTTTCCAAAATCATTTGCAAGTTCACTTGTGTATCTAGCCGACATATCTTCCCAAGAGAAAGAGCCATCAGTACCAAATGGGATTGCGCGCAAGAAGTAATATCTAAAGGCATCTACGCCAAAGTGATCAGTGATGTCACTAGGTGCGATTCCCGTCAGCTTCGACTTACTCATCTTCTCGCCGCCAACTAATAACCAACCATGTGCAAATACTTTCTTAGGAATTGCGACATTTGCCGCCATAAGCATTGCTGGCCAAATAACTGCGTGGAAGCGCAGAATATCTTTTCCAACTAAGTGAACATCTGCTGGCCAAGTTTGCGCAAACTTCTTGCCACCTTCTGAAGCAGGATCATCTCCAAGTCCAACTGCAGTCGCATAATTTAAAAGTGCATCAAACCAGACATAAATAACTTGGGCGGTATCCCACGGGACTGGAATACCCCAATCAAAGGTAGATCTCGAAATTGATAAATCACGAACTCCACTTTCGAGGAATGCGATTACTTCATTTCTTGCACTGGCCGGTTCGCAAGCCTCTGGATTGTTTTTGTAATGTTCAAGTAATTGTGGAACAAATGCTGAAAGTTTAAAGAACCAGTTATCCTCAGAGAGCATCTCGACTGGCTTGCCGTGAATCTTGCACTTACCTTCATCTAAATCGCCAGGAAGTTTAAATTCTTCGCAGCCAATGCAATATGGACCTTCGAATTTTCCAGCGTAGATATACCCATTATCTTTTAACAGCGTCATGAAACGTTGAACACGTTCTTCGTGGCGAGGTTCAGTTGTGCGGATGAAATCATCATTAGCAATATTTAGTGCGGTCCAGTTTGGTTTCCAAGCATCTTCGACTAAACGATCACACCAATCTTGCGGTGAAACGTTATTTGACGCTGCGGTATTCATAACTTTCTCGCCATGTTCATCAGTTCCTGTTAAGAACCAGACGCTTTCGCCGCGCTGTCTATGCCATCTAGTTAAAACATCGCCAGCAACAGTTGTGTAAGCATGGCCAATATGTGGCGCATCATTTACATAGTAAATCGGCGTCGTTAAGTAGAAAGATTTTTCGGCGCTCATGGCTCTATCCTATCGAGCGATTTGTAGCTAACCATCGCATCAAAGACTTCGCGCTTTGGGGTTCCTGTTATTCGGGCAACTTCGCTAATCGCCTCTTTGCGTGAAATCCCTGCCGCCTCTTGCTTCAATACTTCAGCAATTAAATCTTGAGTTGTGAACTGCCTTGAATCAGGATCGAAGCCAGCGATGACAAGTGTTATTTCACCTAAAATTTCGCGGTCGCTCGCCCATTGATGAAGCGTCGCTAAATCCCCACGAATTACCTCTTCATAAGTCTTAGTCATCTCGCGACAAATGGCACCAAGGCGATTTGGGCCAAGAACTGTTTTAGCATCTGCGAGACATTCCAATAAGCGATGTGGAGCTTCGAAGAGAATTATTGTTCGCGGTTCATTAGCTAGATTTTCAAACCAAGTTTGGCGTGCACCACTTGTGCGAGGCGGGAAACCATCAAAACAGAAACGATCACTTGGAAGTCCAGAAAGTAGAAGCGCAGTTGTCACAGCACTTGGACCTGGTAGAACTTTTATTTGAATATTCTTTTCAACAGCAGCACGGGCTAAGCGATAACCAGGATCACTAATTCCTGGCATTCCGGCATCTGTTACAACTAATAGATCCGCACCAGTTTCCATAATCTTTACAAGTTCATCTAGACGTTCTATTTCATTTCCTTCAAAAAAGGAAATAATTTTTGCAGAATAAGTAATACCTAAATCAGAACAGAGTCTGGTGAATTTTCGGGAATCCTCAGCAGCAATATATTTTGCAGTCGTTATTGCTTCTCGCAAATTTGCAGAGGCATCCAAAGGATTACCTAGTGGAATCGCGGCGAGGATGAGCATTGGGCAATTCTCGCAGGCTTTAGGCTTACCCCATGACATCCCGGCTTCGCATTACACGCGATTGGGCCACAGCTTTGGGTTTCGCTGCACTGGGATTAGCGCTTCGATTATGGAATCTGGGAAGCCCTAAGGGAAAGATCTTTGATGAAGTTTATTATGCGACGAATGCACATTCACTGCTATTAAATGGCGTCGAGGTGAATGCAAAAACTGGCCAGAGTGAATTCATAGTTCATCCACCTACCGGAAAGTGGTTGATAGCTGGTGGCATAAAGTTATTTGGTTATAACGAATTTGGTTGGCGATTTTCAGCCGCCCTAGTTGGCTCAATCTCAATTGTGCTGATGTATTTCACCGCAAAAGCACTTTTTAATAAGCCTTTCTTAAGTGCTTTCGCAGCCTCTCTAATTCTTTTAGATGGTCTTCACCTGGTTCATTCTCGGGTAGCACTTTTAGATATCTTCTTACTTTTATTTATTCAAATTGCAGTTTTAGCATTTCTGCATAACAAGTATTGGATTACTTCATTTGCCCTGGGCCTTGCAATTTCAACTAAGTGGAGTGGGCTCTATCTATTATTAGCTCTAGCGCTCTTTTCCTTAATTTCGGATTACCGCAGATTTAAGTTCTTAGGTTCTAGTACTTCATTGCGAAGCGTTATCGAAAGTAAATTGGCCTTAAGATTTCTACAATTTGGTGTTCTTCCTATAGTCACATACATCGCAACTTGGGCTGGTTGGTTTGCAAGTAAAACTGGTTGGGATCGAAATTGGTCACCAAGCGTTCTTAAATCTTTCTGGCATTATCACTCTGAAATTTTAAACTTTCATGCGCATCTAACTGAGTCACATCCATATGAAGCTAATCCCTGGAGTTGGTTGATCCAAGGTCGGCCGACATCTCTCTTCTATGCATCACCAAAAAATTGTGGCGCTTCTAGTTGTGCCCAGGAAGTTATAGCTCTTGGAACCCCAATTTTGTGGTGGACTGCAACTCTTACTCTTACAATCACGATTGGTTATTGGATTAGCAAACGCGAATGGCAGGCTGAAATACTTCTAGTAATCGTTGCCTCAAGTTATTTGCCATGGTTTGCATTCCAACAACGCACAATGTTTAGTTTTTATGCGATTGCTTTTGAACCATTTTTGTTATTAACAATTGTCTATATCTTCGACAAGATTCCACGAAATCAGCGACAGCTAACCTTTATATTCGGTGCGACAGTTCTGGCAAATTTTCTCTACTTCTTACCGCTCTATCTTGGAATACCAATCTCATACAACTCATGGCATGACCATATGTGGCTGCCCAGTTGGATATAAGCTGGATATAAGTTGAAACTAATTATTCGTTAACTGCGTCAAATCTCTTAGTTGCCGCGTTCTCTTCAAGTTCTTGATCGAACAAATCATCACGTGATGGCAAGATTGATTCATCCTGCGCTTGTTGTGATGCGCTCCAGGCGCCCGGAACGGTTAGATCTATAACACGGTTTGTTGGAATTGCTTTTGCTGCAGTTACATAAGTTGGTTTTGGAACACTTGTTGGTTGCCAGGTCGGACCATCTTTAGGAATTACTACAACCCCCGCAGTATCAATTCTCTCGATTAATGGAATCCAATGTTCCTTATTCTCTTCAACAAAATCAATTCGCGATGAGAAAGTTAAGCGTTCAATTGGTTCGGTGATAACTGTTGCAGATGAAATTTTTTGGAAAGCATTAATACGACGTTGCTTGAGTTGTGCTGCAACAATCTGTCGACGCACATGAACGACATAAATTGCGAGCGCAGTTGTTGGTATTGCCAAAATTGAAGTTGAAATTATTCCAACCGCGCATAGTGCTCCGATAATTAAAAATGAAAAAGTTAGTGAACTAAAAATAATTCGACGATTGGCAATTTGATTCTGTTTCTTAAAATTATCTGTTGCGTTCTGGGCGGGATTTACCGAGCCAGTTTCACCGACAACTCGCATTGCACTCTTATATCTTTCGGCAGATTTTCCCGAAGCTTCATCGTGGCTTGTTATCCATTTTGGCAAAAAGTAGGCCGCCCACATCCCGAGGATGATTAGGTAGATAAAACCGGACGCCATGGAGTAGAACGATAATTCTAGGCGGGGTAAATCTCGGGGATTTAGGCGGTATGTCTTTACTCAAAGGTATTACTTAATTCTTGGATTTTCTTTTACATAGGTTGCATGATCTCGCCATGCCCCGTCAATGTGTAAATATCTAGGGCGCATTCCCTCAAAAATATAGCCCGATTTTTCAGCTACCCGCTTAGAAGCTTCATTCTCTGGCCGCAAATTAATTTCAATTCTATGCAGCGCTAAATCGCTCAAGCCGAAATCGGTAAGCAAAGAGACGGCCTTGGTTGTGAACCCTCGATTGGCATATCGCTGGTCTATCCAATAACCAATATGGGCACCGCGCATTGCTCCAAAAACGATACCGCCCAAAGTTATCTGGCCAATAAATTTTTCACTGTCATTTTCTAAGAGCCAGATTCCTAGTGAAATAGATCGAAGGCTCATTCCATCTTTGCGATACTGCAGAACCATCCCCATAAATGATGGGAGTGGCAGGTGGGAATCTATTTCGGGGCGAGTTGCCTCCCAAGGTACAAGCCATTCTCTATTTTTCGCCCGGCAAGAATCCCATGCACTTTTATCTCGGAATCGAAGTGGGCGCAGCAAAATCTCGCCACTCTTAAGCTTTATCGGCCATTCACTTGTGGCGCCCAATTAATTTGAACTCCGCTCTAGCACCATTACATCAACAATCTCTCCGGATTTAATCCCGGCAGATTTTTCGGGAACAATAATCAAGGCAGTTGCATCTGAAAGTGAAACTAAGTCGCTCTGCTCTTCCAGCGCGGTAACAACAACGCCATTTTCTGAACTTAGAATTGCTCTAACAAAACCGCTCTCACCAGGAACTGCAGAGATTGAGCTCTTTAACTTTGCCTTTAATTGATTGCGGAAAATATTTGGCGCTCCCAACATCTTTCTAATCATTGGGCGAACAAAGATCTCCGCAGCAATACCTGCAACAACAGGGTCGCCCGGAAGGGTAATAACTGGTGTTTGGTCTGGGCCGATTAGTCCAAAGTTATGTAATCCGCTTTCACTCATCTTTGGTCGAACCGTTGTTATTTCGCCCATCTCTTTTAGTACCGCGGTTATCAATTCAAAAGATTCATCGTGGCGTTCGCCGCTAATTACAATTAAATCGGCGCGGACCAATTGATCTTCGATTACCTCTTTTAATTGTTGATGATTCTCCGGGATTGTGTGAACCCGAAAACCATTTGCGCCCGCTTCGCGAACCGCAGTCGTGAGCATCCAAGAATTTGTTTCGAACTCATCTTCTGAGTTAGCTAAAACCTGACCAGGTTCTACTAAGTCATCGCCAGCAGAGATAACTACAACTCTGGGATGTGGCAAAGTCGGCAATCGATTTAAACCGATAGATGCCGCAAGCCCGATCTGGGTAGAGCGAATTCGGGTACCACTTCGCAAAACTAGGCGCTCTCCTGCATAAATATCTGAAGCCAGAGTTGCACCATGCGCATCTAATAGCGGCATATCGAAAGGCGTGAGTGGTGCTGAAATTTCGAGTAACTTCGCAAGAAGCTCTTCGACGCTCGGCTGTTGTTCCATGACTAAACCCTACTTGTTAATTAGAGTATTTCCGTGGATATCAGTAACTCGAAAAAACAAGAATTACGAAAGCGTTTTCGTGCTGAACGATCACTCCGTGATTTATCTGAAACCTGGACACACATAATTAATTCTCAGGAATTTTCTGCAGCGAAAACGATTGCGAGTTACATCTCATATGGCGATGAGCCACAGACTAAAGATTTGAATTTAGCCATCTTAAAGAGTGGCAAAAATTTGCTACTTCCAAGGATGCTCAAAGATAAGAGTTTGGAATGGATTGCTTGGAATGGTGATGTTGCTACGTTAGTCAAAAGTGGAAAAATACTTGAACCAAAAGGCAATCCTATTTCTGGCACTGATATCGATATCGTGATTGTTCCGACTCTTCATGCAACTCGCGAAGGTCACCGCTTAGGACAAGGTGGTGGATCTTATGATCGCGCACTTGCTGATATTTCAGCATGGCGCCTTGGACTTATCTATTCGGGTGAATTAACTGTGGAACCATTCCCAGTTGAGGCACATGACATGAAATTAGATGCCATTGCTACCCCAGATTTAATTGTTCGATTTACAAATTAATTTAGATCAGCAAGATGGCGGGCAATAACAACCCTTTGCACCTGATTTGTTCCTTCGTAAATTTGCGTTAACTTCGCATCGCGCATCATCCGTTCAACCGGATAATCAGAAACATACCCATAACCACCCAGTACTTGAACCGCATCGGTAGTGACTTTCATGGCCACATCAGTTGCAAAACATTTCGCCGCCGCCGAGAAGAAAGTTAAATCTTTCTCGCCACGCTCACTCTTAACAGCTGCTGCGTAGGTTAGTTGTCGTGCCGCAGCAATATTCATGGCCATATCTGCCAACATAAATTGCACACCTTGAAAATCGAATATCTCTTTGCCAAATTGCTTTCGTTCATGTGAATATTGTGTTGCAACCTCGAAAGCTCCTTGTGCTATTCCAAGTGCCTGCGCTGCAATCGTAATTCTGGTGTGATCTAGAGTCTGCATTGCAAGTGCAAAGCCAGAACCTATTGCACCTATTCTGCGGTCATCAGGAATTGTTACGGAATCAAAATAAACTTCGCGAGTTGGCGATCCTCTAAATCCCATTTTCTTTTCATGTGCGCCAAATGAAACACCGGTATCGCTCTTCTCAATGATAAATGCCGAAATGCCTTTTGCACCAAGTGCTGGGTCGGTTTGAGCTAATACGGTATAAAAATCTGAGAAGCCGGCATTAGAAATCCATTTTTTGCTTCCGTTAATTACCCAATCGCTACCACTTTTAGTTGCTCTGGTTTTCATAGCAGCTGCATCTGATCCGGCTTCTGATTCCGATAGACAGTAAGAGAAGCCTTTCCCGGCAACTAGTTGTGGCAAATATTTATTTTTCTGTTCTTCGCTGCCCGCAAGAATTAGCGGAAGTGAACCTAATTTATTTACTGCTGGGATAAGCGATGAAGCGGCACATGCGCGTGCAACTTCTTCAATAATTATTACTGTCGCAAGTGCATCAGCACCTTGACCGCCGAACTTTGAATCAACATGAGCGGCAGCGAGATCTGCGGCTTGAAGTGCTTCGTATGCCTCTTGCGGAAATCTAGAATTCTCATCAACATCTTTAGCGAATGGTGCGATTTTCTTGGTAGCCAGTGCGCGCACGCTTTCGCGTAGAGCGTCGTACTCTTCGCTGATCAACGGCTCCATGTGCTAATTAACTCAACTTTTCGGTGGTTCGTCTAGTCGCTGCAAACTCGCTAGATATTTATTGTATTTAGCTAAATCATCATCGGCGCCCATCGCAGCAGCGCGATCTTCCGCGCGATCAATTCGTTTAGTCTCCTTGCGATCTTCGCGAACCCATTGAATAAAGGTTGCGACTAACGCAATCAAAATCGGAATCTCTCCCATGGCCCAACCAACTGCGCCACCCGCGTTCTGATCGGCTAAAAGATTCGTTGCCCAAGGACGTTGCAAGCTTGCGAAATATCCACCATCCAAGAGAGTTGTCGCTGAAAGAAGAGCAATAGAGAAGAAGGCATGAATGCTCATTGCTGCGAATAAAACAATAATGCGAACAATATGTGGCACGCGCTTTGGTGATGGATCAATTCCGACAATTACATGGAAGAAGAGCGCACCTGCAAGAAGAAAATGAATATTCATAAAGAGATGGCCGCTATGGCTCTGCATTAAGTTGCCAAATAGCGGTGTCATGTAAAGAAGGAAGAGTGAACCATCAAAGATAGCTAGTGCGACTACTGGATTTGAAATGACTTGAAAATACTTTGAATTTAGTAGCGCTATAAGTGTTCCGCGAATTCCACGTTCACTTGGTGTTCTACCTATTGGCAGGGTCCGCAACGCAAGAGTTATCGGAGCACTCAATACGAAACCGATTGGTGCAATCATTCCTAGAACCATGTGCGCGACCATGTGATACGAAAATGCAAAGTGGGCATATGCGCCAAGGCCACCGCTGGTTGCGAAATCAGTTGCAGAAACCGCCAATGCAAAAGCAACTGTTCGCCCGACCGGCCATTTATCTCCGCGCCTAGAAAGAATTACTACACCTCTTATATATAGCGCAGTGATCAAAATTAAAATTCCAATAAATGCCGCATCTGGAACATATGCAAAGAGAATATTTCTAAGGCTTGGCGCTGGGAGCATCGGACTTCCAGCAATACTTTCCGCCGCATCAATAGTTCTTGGCACTTTTGGCACAGGTGGGGCGCTAGTTGAAAGCCAAGCACCAACACTGATCGCAAGAACCATCACGATTACTTCAACAACTAGAAGTTGGTAAACCTGCTTGGTTGACTCCAATTTCTTGATTAGATATCTGCGATGTGTTGCGCCAATAAAAATAAGAATTGCACTCAAAAGTATTTTGTAAATAACAAGGTTTCCATACTGCGAATTCCAAGCATCCCGAAAGTTCAATCTAGTCCAGGCATTAACTGCGCCGCTTACGCACACCGCGATTGCAGACCAGAGAGCGAGAACGCTAAACCGAGGCAACGCAAGTGCGCGTTCTGACTTACTAATAAGAATTAGCGCAATAATTCCACCGACCCAGAGCGAGATAAAAACCACGTGAATTAAGAGCGAGCCAATAGCTAAACTGTGGTTTCCCGAACTACTTGAGTGGCTTTGAAAGACTGGAGCTAGAACTCCGCTAAAAGTAAATCCCAACGCAAATATCGCACCAGTTGTTCGCTTAATTCTTGGTACAAAAACCAGAACTATTAACGCCGCCAAAATATTTATTCCGTAGCTTTTACCAAGTGCGGTCTGCGATATAAATGATCGGATCACAACCGGATCAAAAGAATCCGAAATAGGTGTAGCCAATAAATTTGCTAACTCAACAAATAGAACACCGAGGCTCGACATTAGCCAAGCGGCGGCAGGTATGACTGCAAGATTGCGAATTCGAATTGCTTCCGGCAGAAGTTTTGAACGTTCTTCAGTAATTAGAAAGGCGATTCCAAGTAATAAACCAATTAAGGTAACGACCGAAAGTAATTGTAAATCCTTAACAAGCGGTGTTAGAAAACTAAGGGCGCCAGAGGAACTTGGTATGTGGGTCTCAGCAGAAAAGCGCATAACTCAATTTCGACTATTTGCGCTTATTTTGGGGCGAACGCTTTGGTCCACCGAAGCTCTGCTTGGCATACCAAATTAGAAAAATGAAAACGAAAGCGGCAAGTACAAGCAAGGTGTAAACAAATGCATTAGATCCCGCATTTAAATTCTTATTACCGGAAGTGGTCCCCGTAGTTGGTTGAGTGGGTGCAGGTGATGGACTGCCCACACTCGAAGATGCGTTAAACATAAAGGTATAAGAACCAGTTAGCGGATCTTCGGTATCTGAAAGCAGTGTGTAGTTAACGGTGTAGACCCCAGTTTTAGTTAGCTCTGTTAAACCAACTTCTGCGCTATTTCCATTAATAGTTATAGATCCATCATCTACTGCAACGCCATTTGGATCATTAACAACAATCAAGCTACCTTGTTCAGATAGCGCGGCGGCAGTAGAAATTGAAATTGAATTTGGTGAAGTAGTTAAAACCGAACCAGCTTGTGGAACCGCAGCGGTAATGCTGTTCGCGAAGGCCGGGGTTGAAAATATTGACAGCAGAATTATTGCTCCAGCTATAACGCTTCGAATTACTCGGCCGGCCACCATGATTGCCCCTCTAATTGCATCTCGATTAGATGTAAGTCTCTCACTTCTTTACAATACTCACCATGCCTACATATGAATATGCCTGCACCAAGTGCGGCCATCAATTCGAGGCTTTTCAATCATTTAGCGACGATGCCCTTACCGAATGCCCAGAATGCAAAGGTGAAGTGCAGAAGGTTTATTCAAATGTTGGCGTAGTTTTTAAAGGATCTGGGTTTTATAAAACTGATTCAAGAACTTCAAAATCACCATCAACTCCAGCGGCTTCAACTCCGCCACCGCCACCGGTTACTAAAAATGATTAACCGTGATGTGGTGGGCGATCGCCTTCAATTTCAGAATCACGTTTTGAATCATCGTCTTCACGCGGATCAATCTCATCCTGCGTTATTTTCGGCAAGATATTTGGATCGCTCATAACTAAATACTAATCAACTAATAGAAGGAATAGAAGTCATGTTTGAGAAGTTGGGTCACTTACTAGTTAGACGTCGTAAATCTGTATTGGCGGGATTCATTGTCGTGGCTATTGCAGCAGGCGTCATTGGTTCACTTGTATTTGCCCGACTCGAAGGTGGCGGCTACTCCGATCCCGGTAGCGACTCATCAAAGGCTGCAACCTATTTAACAGACACCTTTAAAGTTCAAGACCCAGCAATTATTTTTATTATCGATGCGGGCAAGAGCGTTGCTGATCCTGCAGTTGCTGCTGAAGTCGCACCGATTGAAGCTGACCTTCGCAAAATGCCAGATATTGCAAAGACGCTTTCCTATTGGAGTGCAGGTGGCGCAAAGCAATTAATGAGCGCTGATGGAAATTCTGCTTACCTATTTATCTATGGCCATGAAGCAGACCCTACTCTTCTAGCTGGCTTGGCTTCAGATTTACAGAAGAAATATGATGGCAAAGTTGGAAACCTAAGAATTTATGTTGGTGGTTTCTCAACGTTTAATCAAGCGGTGAATCATAAAATTTCAAATGATCTAGCACTAGCTGAATCAATTTCAATCCCACTTACATTCCTCTTCTTGCTCTTTGTCTTCGGTGGCTTAATTGCATCTGCAATGCCGGTTGTTGTTGGCGTGAGTGCAATTCTTGGCGCATTTCTAATTCTCTATTTAATAAGCCTTTTCACGGGCGTAAGTATCTTCGCTCTTAACTTAGTCACCGGTATGGGCATGGGTCTTGGAATCGATTACTCGCTTTTGATGGTTAACCGTTTTCGTGAAGAGCTACACGCTGGAAAGAGTGTTGAAGAATCAGTAGCACAGACCGTTAAGACGGCTGGAAAAACTGTTTTCTTCTCTGGCATCACGGTAATGATCAGTCTTGCTTCACTTATGTTCTTCCCGCAGATGTTCTTAAAGTCATTTGGTTATGCAGGTGTTTCTGTAGTTGCAGTTGCAATCCTCGGCGCCCTAATTCCACTTCCAGCAATCTTGGCTTTACTTGGAACCAAAATAGATAAATTTGTTGTACGCAAAAGTGCAATCACGCCAAAGGAAGATGGCCGTTGGGCACATACCGCGCGTTACGTCATGAGACGACCGGTCGCAGTTGTTGTGCTGTCGCTATTAATTCTTGGAACTCTAGCTTCACCGATTAAAGATATTGTCTTTTCACAAGTTGATACCAGAGTTCTACCCGCATCGGACAAAGCTGCAATTGCGGCCCAAGTCAGCTTAGACAAATTCCCTGGCGAACAAGGAAACCCAATTGAGATTGTGATTCCAAATGGAACAACGAAGATGGTTGAGATCAATAATTTTGTAAGTAATCTGGCAAATGTTCCAGGAGTAATTACAGTTGGTGCACCTGAAACGGTTGGAAACGATATTCGAATTAGCGCAATCCACAGCATGAGTTCACGGTCACCAGCAGCTGAGAAAATGATTACTGAAATCCGTGCACTGAAAGTTCCGGAAGGAACGTTGGTTGGTGGTGTTGCCGCTGACTATGCAGATAGCCAGATTGGTATCGCTAAGAAATTACCACTTGCACTTCTTTGGATCGCGATTGGCACATTGCTTCTGCTCTTTATGTTTACCGGCTCAATAATCCTGCCGATTAAAGCCGTCATCTTGAATTTACTTTCATTGTCTGCAACTCTGGGAGTTCTTACTTGGATCTTTATCGGTGGCCATTTGAATTGGCTTGTAGGTTCATTTACCAACACCGGAAGCATCGATACCTCAATGGTTATTCTGATTGCAGTTGTGGCATTTGGTTTATCAATGGACTACGAAGTATTTCTACTCTCTCGTATTAAAGAAGAGCACGATGCTGGTCATTCAAACATCGAATCAGTTGCACTTGGTCTTCAAAAATCTGCCCGAATTATTACAGCAGCTGCGGTAATCCTTGCGGTCGTATTCGCGATCTTCGTAACAAGCGGTGTCACATCAATCAAGACCATGGGATTTGGTGTCGCATTTGCGATTCTTCTAGATGCAACCTTGGTTCGAGCCTTGCTTGTTCCTGCACTCATGCGCTTATTTGGTGAACGTAACTGGTGGGCGCCAAAGGCGTTAAAGCGATTCACAATTAGCCACTAATATTTGGGGGTGGATTTAATAGTCACCCTCCAATGCAAAGACCAACCTGGCATCGTTCACGCGATGACCACCGCGGTACTTGCTGCACGTGGAAATATTATTGAGAATCAACAATTCACTGATCCCACAACTCAAGATTTTGTAATGCGTACTCGCTTTGAAAGTGATCTAGATATAGCCAAGGTGCGCGAAATTTTAGAGAGTGGACTTGGCCAATTTAAGCCAAAGCTTTCACTCCCAAAGCTTTCACTCCGTTCAGTTGCAAAGCAGAAGAAGGCGCTAATCCTCGTAACTAAAGAGTCACACTGCCTTCGCGATCTGCTTTATCTTCAAGAGTTGGGCGAGCTTCCAATTGAAATTCCGGCAGTCGTTTCAAACCATAGTGATTTAAAAACACTTGTTGAATCACACGGAATTAAATTTCTTGACCAGAGCAAACTAGATAAGTCAGCGGCAGAAGCCGAGATTGCAAAGCTAGTGACCGAACTTGAGATTGATCTCGTAGTTCTTGCCCGTTACATGCAAATTCTTACTAAAGAGTTCTGCGAAAAGATGAACGGTCGCATCATTAATATCCACCACTCATTCTTGCCTGGATTTAAAGGCGCAAAGCCTTACCACCAAGCTCATGCCCGTGGTGTAAAAATCATCGGTGCAACAGCACACTTTGTTACACCTGATTTAGATGAAGGCCCAATCATTGACCAAGATGTTGCCCATGTAACGCACGCTTCTACACCTGAAGACTTAATTGCAACTGGTCGCGATATTGAACGCCGAGTCTTATCGCGCGCTGTTCGCGATTTCGCTGAAGATAGAATCTTTATCGTTGGTGATAAAACAGTTGTATTCCATAATTAATAATTGAGCGGTTATTAACTTGTGTCCTAGGCGGGAGTTGAACCTGCGACCTACCGCTTAGGAGGCGGTTGCTCTATCCACTGAGCTACTAGGACCTATTAATCTAAAGAAATAAAAATTATTAGACTTTTATTGAGAGTAAGTTTACTTAACTCTAACGGGGTTTGCCTATCGCTCACCTGCTGGGCTAGGCTGGTAAAAATAGCAAAATACTCGTTTGGAGTTGGTTTTAATGAAGGCCCTAGTTTTAGGCGCCGGTGGAGTTGGTAGAGCAATAGCTAATATTGCTTCCCGTCGTTCATTCATTACAGAATTAGTAATCGCAGATCGCAATTTATCTCGCGCTGAAGATGCCGTAAATCGCTTGAAGGATTCCCGCTTCTCCGCCGCACAAGTAAATGCAGCAGAACTTGAAGATATCCGCGAATTAATTCGCAAAGCAAATCCAGACATTGTCATTAACGCGGTTGATCCACGTTTTGTAATGCCGATATTTCTTGCCTGCGAAATTGAAAATAAAAATTATCTAGATATGGCGATGTCACTATCTAGACCACACCCGCATTATCCATATACCGAAACCGGTGTGAAGTGTGGTGACGAACAATTTGCACGTGACTGGAATTGGAGCGAACGCGGAATCTATGCCTTAATTGGAATGGGCGTTGAACCTGGTTTAAGTGATGTCTTTGCAAAGTATGCAAGCGACGAATTGTTCTCTCGCATCGATTCAGTGACTGTTCTCGATGGTTCGAACTTAGTTGTCGCAGGTTCAGAATTTGCACCATCATTCTCAATTTGGACAACGATTGAAGAGTGTTTGAATCCGCCATTAGTTTGGGAAGATGGTCGTGGTTGGTACACAACTGAACCTTTCTCAGAACTAGAAGTCTTTGATTTTCCTGACGGAATCGGGCCGGTCGAATGTGTAAATGTTGAGCACGAAGAAGTCGTTTTAATTCCACAGAAAATTGAAGCTAAGAAAGTTAATTTCAAATACGGTCTTGGTGCGCAGTTCATTTCTATCTTGAAGACAATTCATATGCTTGGAATGGATCGCACTGAAACTGTTGATGTTCAAGGTATTCAAGTTTCACCTCGCGATCTTTTGGCGGCATCACTTCCTGATCCAGCAACTCTTGGCTCACGAATGACCGGTAAAACTTGCGCTGGTTCACTTGTTAAAGGTTTGGATAAGAGTGGCGAACCAAAGGCGGTGTATCTCTACAACGTTGTTGATAATGCCTGGTCAATGGAAAATTACGGCGATCAAGCCGTTGTATGGCAGACCGCAATCAATCCAGTTATAGCAATGGAACTTATTCACGATGGTGTTTGGAAGCCAGTACCTGGGGTAAATGGTCCTGAATGGTTTGATGCAAAGCCATTCCTTGCGAAACTTGAAGAGTACGGAACTTCTTGGCATATTCGCGAAGAATCAACAGCTGGGATTGTAAAGTAACTAGATGAGCACTGCGCTAGTAACTGGAGCAACCGCAGGTATTGGCGAATCTTTTACTAGATTGCTTGCGGGAAAAGGCTTCGATTTAGTTCTTGTAGCTCGCGATAAGAAACGCTTGCAAGAGCGGGCAACCTCACTATCAAAGAAATACAAAGTTCAAGTTGAAGTCTTGCAAGCAGATCTATCAGTTCCTGCGCAATTAGCCAGAGTAGAGAAGCGACTTTCAAGTCCAAAGAGGCCGATTGAAGTTTTGATCAATAATGCGGGCTTTGGGATTAAAGATAGTTTTTTGAAGAGTGATATCGAAGCGGAACTTGCACTAATTGATGTTTTGGCTAGGGCACCAATGCAACTGATGCATTCAGTTCTGCCCCAAATGCTAAATCGTGATTCTGGAACAATAATTAATGTTTCAAGTGTTGCAAGTTTTATCGCCGGAGGAACATATAGCGCTGCTAAATCGTATTTAACAGTTCATACTGAATCACTTCACACCGAACTCTCCAAAACGAATATCAAAATTTCGGCGCTCTGCCCTGGCTTTACTCACACCGAGTTTCATCAACGCGGAAAAATGAAGATGTCTGGGCTACCCAATTTCATGTGGCTAGAAGCCGATGACGTTGTTGCGAAATCTTGGCGCGCGGCTCGAAACGGCAAGGCGATCTGCATACCAGGTTGGCAATATAAAATTCTCAGCACCATTGCAAGATTTGGCCCTCGTCCCCTCGTGCGAAAACTTGGCATCAAGGTACGAGCGCGCCAACGTTGAAATTCACAGTATTTTCACCGCCACACTTCTACTTTCTCCCTAGCAAATCGCAAGGTGAAAGATAGAATTGCCATATTCGCGCCGCTCCATTTGGCGGCCGATTCATCAATTTGTTGGGGGTCAAAGTGTCAAAAAGAATTTCAGCGCTATCGATTGCAGTCCTTGTACTTGCAGGAACGTTTGTAAATGTTTCAGGTGCGGCTGCGGCAACACCATATAAAACTTGCAAGCCTGCGAAGGCAAAAGCCACAATCGGAAAATTGTCATACACCTGCGCAAAGAATCCAGCCAGCACCTCAACTAAATTAGTCTGGGTTTCTAAGCCTTGCTTAGATGCAAGTGCCAATTACAAGAGCGCACTTTCAATCACAGCTTCGAATACCGCAACAACAACTGCAGCTGTAAATGCAGCAAAGCGTTCAATTACAACGAACGAGCGCCAGATGGCTTCGGCTCAGAAGAACGTTGATACCTGGACTAAGCACATGCTCGCTTATCCAAAGAGCCCAACTGATACCGAGAAGAAGCAGATTGCTACGGTTCAAGAGGGTATTGATCGCAATAAGCAACGTGTTGCTGATGCGCAAGCCAACATTACAAGTCTGCAAGCACAGGTTGCAGCTGCAACTGCACAAGATGCAAAGAATGCAGATGGTCTGGCTGCAATCCAGGCGAGCGTTACTTCATCCTGTAAGTAAGACCTAGTTTTACCTCTACGCTCGCTAAATGGCGAGAGTAGGAGTATTTCTCTTATTGATTAGCCACCTGATTATTCGGGTGGCTTTTCATTTGCCTTCGATTGTCCCCGATTTAATTATTTTTAATCTGATTGCCTTTGCGGCGGCATATGTTGCTTGGAAATCGCCAAAAGTAAATGATCGCCTTGCTCGCAATTCAATAACTCTCGCAATATTTATCTGGGGCTTAGGTTCAACTTTCTCAACTTGGAACTCTTTTTATGAATTTGGAATATCTGAACGAATTATTGATATTTGTTACACCGCATTCTATCCCCTAGTTTTTCTCGGAATTATTCGGGCTCTTGCTGTAACTAAGAAAATTTCTGCACTCGAAATTTTAGATACTGCAATTATCGCACTTGGAACTTCGAGTTTAATTGCTAGCTTGCTTTTGCGACCCGCCCTGCTTGCTTTTACTGGCCCAAAGTATGAAGTCTTTCTCTCAATTCTTTATCCCATCGGAGATTTAATACTTGTGGCCGCAACTCTTTCGCTAGTTGTTCTACAACATAGGAATTTGCGTAGTTTGACTATGTTCACCGGTGTCGCAATCTTCGCCATAACAGATCTGCTATTTCTTCTTCTATCTGCCACATCTGGTTATGAATTTGCCGCGCTGACTGATGATGGTTGGCTTTTGGGCCTAGCGTTAATTGCTAGTGCGCTCTGGTTTCATGGTGGAGAAACCGAGATCAAAGAACCGCACATAAATACTTGGGCGACTACATCATCGCTAATTCTGAGTGCAAGCATTCTTGCTTATGGTGCGATGCGAGCAAACTACTTTCCAATCTTTGTTCTGGTTCTCGCCTTCGTGACAATCTCGCTGGCTTTTATCCGAATGGCGATTGCCTTGCGTGATGCCAAATTAATTAGTGATGATCGCGAACATGCTAGAACTGATGAATTAACTGGATTACCAAATCGAAGAAGGTTTATTTCAGAGCTCGAATTACTAAGACGC
The DNA here is from genome assembly GCA_026393035.1 of Actinomycetota bacterium. GTDB lineage: Bacteria > Actinomycetota > Actinomycetes > Nanopelagicales > Nanopelagicaceae > AAA044-D11. The sequence goes on along the minus strand of JAPLAY010000011.1, from coordinate 9,240 downwards.
AAGAATGGCACGCTACTTCTTCTCGATCTCGATGGGTTCAAAGCAGTGAACGATAATTATGGCCACGAAATTGGCGATCAATTGTTGAAGCAGATAACAACTAGATTTAATAGAGTTCTAGCCGAGGGCATTTTGCTAGCCCGACTTGGTGGTGACGAGTTTGGGGTAATCGTTTATGGCGAACGTAATATCGGAAATGATGTGGCGCTGGCATTGCGCGCGACTTGTACTTATCCATTCACGCTTTCAGTTGGCGATGTAAAAGTTGGTGTAAGCATTGGAAGTGTTACGACTGAAGGGCCAACTACAACAAAGGAAGCGTTACTGAAGCGAGCTGATACCGCGATGTATGAAGCAAAGCGAAGTGGCGCCGGATATGTGCAAGCACCGATTAATTAGGTTTGATTTCTTCCAAACGCGCAAGTGATTCGATGCGCTCTGTTGCATGGTTGACGATGCGCTCGGCATAACCCTTGGAATAACTATCTAAGAATTCCCATGGTTCATGAATTTGATCGGCAGTTAAATGTGCAAGTTCTGGCACATATTTACGGATGTAATCACCATTCACATCGAAACGTTTTCCTTGTTCGATGGGATTAAATACTCGGTAATAAGGCGAGGCGTCAGTGCCGCACCCCGCAGTCCACTGCCAACCATGTGAGTTAGATGCAACATCAAAATCAACAAGGTGTTCCATAAAGAAGTCGGCACCAAGTTGCCATTCCAAATGCAGATCCTTAACTAGGAATGATGCAACAACCATTCGGGTGCGATTGTGCATCCAACCCTCTTTAACAATCTGACGCATTGCGGCATCTACAAATGGGTAACCGGTTCTGCCTTCACACCAAGCTTTGAACTTTTCGCCAGGCTTGTCATATCTCATATTCTTAAATCTTGGTGCGTAATAATCGTTCTCGGTATGCGGATTGTTAAAAAGCACATCAGCATAAAATTCGCGCCATGCAATCTCTTTGCGGTAAACATCATGTGCGTTACTAGAACCAAGATCAGCGAGCAACGTGCGGGGATGAATTTCGCCCCACTTGAGATGCGCACTTAATTTACTTGTTCCATCTACGCCGGCATTATTTCGCTCGGTGTCATAACTAGCCAAAGCCTGCTTCTTAAATACTTCCCACCTTGCAAGTGCAGCAACTTCACCAGCCTTTGGAATTTCACAACCTTCTGGAACTTTCCAGTCCACGAAATTGCGATCACCAGCTTCTGGAGTAACTAAATTTATTTTTGTGGGTTTGTTGACGGGTTTGCGCCAACCATGCAGACACCAGGCTTTATAGAACGGGGTGTAAACCCGATACGGAGTTGCATCACTTGGTTTTAGAACTCGGCCAGGTGCGACCGCATATGGACTTCCAGTTCTGACTAAATTAATTCCTGCACCTTCAACTCGCAAATCGCGTGCGGCGCCATATGGTTCAAATTCTTGGCTGATGTGCACTTCACTTGCGTCATATCTTTTTATTAATGAGTTCAGAACCTCAACTTGATCTCCGACCATCACATGCAACTTATTGCCTAGTGATTCATCTAAAGCTCGAAGTGAATTACCTAAGTAGGCCAGGCGTTTGCTTCCGCTCTGATTAATTAACTTTTCATCGAGAATAAAAACTGCAATAAGTTCATCGCAATTTTCTAGCGCAGCAATAAGTGCAGGGTTATCCGATAAACGCAGATCTCTTCTGAACCAGAAGATGTTGCGTTTAGTTGTGGAGCGAGTGGACTGACTCATCCCAGCCCTGAACTTCACTTACCTTGCGCGGTGCTGGACCCACGTAACGGGCTGATGGGCGAATGATTCGACCGGTGCGCTTTTGTTCCAGAATATGTGCAGACCAACCCGCAGTGCGAGCTGCTGTAAACATTGAGGTAAACATATGCGCTGGAATTTCTGCGAAATCTAGAACGATTGCAGCCCAGAACTCAACGTTAGTTTCGAGAACGCGATCTGGTTGACGTTCGTGGAGTTCAGCAAGTGCAGCCTTTTCAAGTGCAAGTGCAACTTCATAACGTGGCGCATTTAGCTCTTTTGCAATTCGACGAAGTGTGCGAGCACGTGGATCTTCGGCACGATAAACGCGGTGTCCAAATCCCATCAAGCGTTCTTTACGATCTAGAACACCCTTTACATATGCAACTGCATCACCAGTTTTTTCAACGCCTTCAATCATGCTTAGAACTCGAGCAGGTGCGCCACCATGTAGCGGTCCTGACATTGCACCGATTGCGCCAGAGATTGCTGCTGCAACATCTGCGCCAGTAGATGCAATTACGCGAGCTGTAAATGTAGATGCATTCATTCCATGTTCTGCAGCCGATACGAAATATGCATCAACAGCGCGAACGTGACGTGGATCTGGTTCACCGCGCCATCTGATCATCATTCGTTCGACGACAGTGTGCGCCTTATCAACTTCTGCTTGCGGAACCATTGGCGCGGTTCCACGTGCTGCTTGTGCAACATATGAAAGAACCATCACCGAAGTGCGGGCGAGTTGAATACGAGCTTCGTCATCAGTTGTATCTAAAAGTGGTTTGAATCCCCAAGCTGGTGCCAACATTGCAATTGCAGATTGCACATCAACGCGCACATCACCAGAGTGAACTGGGATTGGGAATGGTTCTGCTGCAGGAAGTCCTGGGTTAAATTCGTTATCAACCAATAAGCCCCAGACGTTTCCGAAAGTTACGCGGCCAACTAGATCTTCAATATCTACTCCGCGATAGCGAAGCGCGCTACCTTCTTTATCCGGCTCGGCAATTTCAGATTCAAATGCAATTACACCTTCAAGACCGGGTTTGAAACTTTCTGGCACGACGGGCTCCTTCAATTAGTTATGCATATTCTCCACACTTTTACGGGTGAAGCCAAACTCGGCAAGCTGGTATCGCCGCAAGATGCAGGCGGGGCAAAAGTGAAGTTAGATACAACCATGAGCGAAATCAATCAGGAGTCCATTCGGGCGATGCGCCTTTCATATGGCCAGGCTGGCTTAGCCGATTCTGACCTTGCTGCCGATCCAATCGAACAATTCAAAAAATGGCTGGGCGAGGCAGTTGAAAATATTATGGTGGTCGAAGCAAATGCGATGGTGCTTTCAACAATTACAGATGGCACACCAGTTTCGCGAACCGTGTTATTGAAAGACGTTTCAACGGAAGGCTTTACATTCTTCACAAATTATTTATCGCGCAAAGCGAAAGCTATATCTGAAACCCCAAAAGTTTCACTTCTATTTCCGTGGTACCCAATGGAGCGCCAAGTAATAATTATTGGCAGCGCCGAAAAAGTTAGCGCGCAAGCGAGCGATGGTTATTTTGCAAGCCGCCCGTGGGGCAGTCAGATCGGTGCCATCGCAAGCGCTCAATCAGATGAATTGGAATCACGTGAAGTTCTCGAAGCTAAATATGCCGAAACCGCTGCGAAGTATCCGCAAGGCACTTCGGTTCCAAGGCCAGATTATTGGGGCGGATATTTAGTTCGACCAGAGAGCATTGAGTTTTGGCAAGGGCGCTACTCCAGATTGCATGATCGCTTGCGATACGTGCGTTCGGATTCACAGAAAACCGATTGGCGAGTTAAACGCCTCAACCCTTAGGCTCTACCCATGAGCGATATTAAAATTCCAGATAATTTAAAGCCGGTTGATGGTCGTTTTGGTTGTGGCCCATCAAAGATTCGTCCTGAAGCACTTGCTGCGTTAGCAAATGGTGGAACTTCAATTCTTGGAACATCGCATCGCCAGAAGCCAGTTAAGAACGTAGTTAACCGAGTTCGCACTGGACTTACATCACTATTTAATCTCCCTGAAGGTTACGAAGTTGTTTTAGGTAACGGCGGATCAACTGCATTCTGGGATATCGCGACATTTGGTTTAATTGAAAAGAAATCACAGCACCTTGTCTTCGGTGAGTTCTCATCAAAGTTTGCAGCTGCTGCAAAAGATGCACCATTCCTAGATGATCCAACAGTTATTAAGGTTGAACCAGGTGCACACCCAGTTGCCGTTGCCGAAGCTGGCGTTGATGTTTACGCACTGACTCACAACGAAACTAGCACTGGTGTTTCAATGCCAATCACTCGCCCAGCCGGCACCGAGGGCGCACTCGTATTAGTTGATGCGACTTCAGCCGCAGGTGGCCTCGATGTTGATATGTCACAGTGCGATGTTTATTACTTTGCACCGCAGAAATCTTTCGCATCTGATGGTGGCCTCTGGATCGCAATCATGAGCCCAGCTGCTATTGCTCGCGTGGCAAAGATCAAAGAGAGTGGCCGATTTATTCCAGCATTCTTCGATCTAACAATTGCAATTGATAATTCACGCCTTGATCAGACATATAACACTCCAGCACTTGCAACACTTATCTTGCTTGCAGAACAGATTGAATGGATGAACTCAAACGGTGGCCTTAAGTTTGCCGCTGGTCGAAGCGCACAATCTTCTGCACATCTTTACGAATGGGCCGAGAAGAACGATTACACAACACCATTCGTAGTTGATCCTGCAATGCGCTCAAAAGTTGTTGGAACAATTAACTTTGATGATGCAATCGACGCCCTTGAAATCGCAAAGATTCTTCGCGCGAATGGCATTGTCGATACAGACCCATATCGCAAACTTGGTAAGAACCAATTGCGCGTTGGTATGTTCCCTGCGGTTGACCCAAGTGATGTTGAAAAGCTAACTGCTTGCATCGATTACATTGTTGCTGAATTAAAGAAATAGGTTTCGGTGAGCTACAAGGTTCGCAGACTAGTAACACTTGCAGTCTTGTTTAGCGTGACGCTCTTTGTAGTTATCTTTAGGGGTTAAGCACATGATTCATCTGCGCAGTGCAATCACCGTAATAATCATTGGAATAGCGCTCTGGTTTGTCGCTCTAATCGTGGCCTTCGGAATCGATGCCAGCGCAGATTCGAAATGGATTTGCGGAGCAGGAATTGCTTTAGGTGTTATTGGATTGCGTTACACAATTAGACGAGCAAAGCGCGAAGTTAAGTAAAACTTAGCTCTCGAACTGCCCAGCAATACCGCGAAGCACTTTAGCTAAGCGTTCTGCATCTGGTCCTGATGGATGGCGACCATGGCGAAGACCGTTTCCGACCTTATCCAAAATCTTAATTGTGTCTTCAATCATCGTTGCGAGATCGTCATGATTAATACGATTGTTTGCAACAACAGATGCCGGTTCATCAATTAACCGAACAGTCATTGCTTGTGGACCTTTTTTGCCTTCGATAACTCCGAATTCAAGTTTGGTTCCTGGCTTAACAGTTGCAATACCGGCAGGAAGAGCTGAAGATGCTAAATAAACATCTGCTCCTTCTTCGGATTCAATAAATCCAAAACCCTTTTCAAGGCTGTACCACTTCACACGACCTAGAGGCATTGGGGAACTCCTTTTTCATTACATCTGGTTTTGCCGTTTTTACAAGAGGGTTAGTTTAACTTAAATAGGTAAAGCGCGGTTAATCGGTGACGACGAGAGCCTCTGAGTGCGCTCCGCAGCCGTGATCAACCGAGACGACGCGAGCGTCATCAGGCGACAAGATATTTGCGCAGACACCGAAGGCCGAACGTAGCGAACCTGCGATAGGAATAAAGAAACCGCAAGAGTTACATGGCTTTGGTGCTTGTTGCGAAATTGGATTGTTTGGTCCGCGGTCACCGGCATACCAACGTTGGGCTGCAAGATCGCGACCAGTTATTGAAAGTACTCGTGCGCGACCAAGTCCGAATTCAAAGTGTTGCGCTAAATCTAATTCTTCATCGCCAGGTAGAGCTGCATAACCTGGAACTAAACGTGCATCATCTGCAGAAGTTGGAACGATATCGCCAGGGCCAACATCGCCAGGTAGTAGACGATCTTTATATGCAATCCATTCTGGTGCAAGAAGTGATTCCACGCCTGGAAGTAAAACAACATCGCAGATTGTTGCTGAACTTGAATCTTCAACTTTCGCAACTGTTACTGCCCAACGCCAACCAACATATGCTGGAAGTGATGCTTCAAAGAGATAAGTTGCAATTCTAGCTTCATCAGAATCTGCAGTTTCATCATAAGAAATTGAAACTAATTCGCCAACTTGTTCTGGCTTTGGCGCATCTTCTAACGCAGCAGCCCGCGCAAGTTCAAGGGCGTTGAACTTATCTTCAATCTTTGCAGAACTCATTGGGCTATCTTAATATGGATTTAGAAATCCATATCCCCGCCGCCTTGTGGCATCGCCGCAGCCTTTGGCTCTGGCTTATCCGCAATAACAGCTTCGGTTGTCAGGAATAGTGCAGCGATTGATGCTGCGTTTTGAAGTGCAGAACGTGTCACCTTAACTGGATCAATAATTCCGGCTTTGATCATGTCAACGTATTCACCAGTTGCGGCATTCAATCCAGTACCAACTGGCTTGTTGCGAACTGCTTCAACAATTACGCCACCTTCAAGTCCTGCGTTAATTGCAATCTGCTTAAGAGGTGCTTCGATTGCAACTTCAACAATTCGAGCGCCTGTTGCTTCATCACCAGAGAGCTTCAACTTTTCGAATGCAACCTTTGCGGCTTGTAGAAGTGCAACGCCACCACCGGCGACGATTCCTTCTTCAACTGCAGCTTTTGCGTTACGAACAGCATCTTCAATGCGGTGCTTACGTTCTTTAAGTTCAACTTCAGTAGCTGCGCCAGCCTTGATAACTGCAACGCCGCCAGCAAGCTTTGCCAGGCGTTCTTGCAACTTCTCGCGGTCATAATCTGAATCTGACTTTTCAATTTCGGCACGAATTTGGTTTACGCGGCCCTTAATTTGTTCCGCATCGCCAGCGCCTTCAACAATTGTGGTCTCTTCCTTCGCTACTACAACCTTGCGAGCGCGGCCGAGAAGATCCATTGTTGTTGCATCTAGCTTTAGACCAACTTCTTCCGAGATAACAGTTGCGCCAGTAAGGATTGCAATATCTTGCAACATTGCCTTACGACGATCACCGAATCCTGGAGCTTTAACTGCTACAGATTTGAAAGTTCCACGAATCTTGTTAACAACAAGTGTTGCAAGTGCTTCGCCTTCAACATCTTCAGCCAAAATAACGAGTGTCTTTCCGGTCTGCATTACCTTCTCGAGAATAGGTAGCAAATCCTTGATATTTGTAATCTTGGAATTTGCAATCAAGATATATGGATCTTCAAGAACTGCTTCCATACGATCGGTATCGGTTGTGAAGTAAGGCGAGATGTAACCCTTATCAAAACGCATACCTTCTGTAAGTTCGAGTTCTAGGCCAAAAGTATTTGACTCTTCAACAGTAATAACGCCCTCTTTGCCGACCTTATCCATCGCTTCAGCAATCATGTCGCCGATAGTTGTGTCAGCCGCAGAGATAGATGCAGTAGCTGCAATCTGTTCCTTGGTCTTTACTGGATTCGACATTGTTAGCAGTTCTGCGGAAATCGCATCAACAGCTTTTTCAATGCCACGCTTTAGCGCCATTGGATTCGATCCGGCCGCAACGTTACGCAGACCTTCGCGTACAAGTGCTTGTGCCAGAACGGTTGCAGTAGTTGTTCCGTCGCCCGCGACATCATCTGTCTTCTTAGCAACTTCCTTAACTAACTCTGCACCAATCTTTTCCCAAGGATCATCGAGTTCGATCTCCTTAGCGATTGAAACACCGTCATTAGTAATAGTTGGTGCGCCCCATTTTTTCTCAAGGACAACATTGCGTCCACGAGGTCCAAGGGTGACCTTCACAGCATCTGCGAGTGCGTTCATTCCGCGCTCGAGACCGCGACGGGCCTCTTCATTAAAAGCAATCATCTTTGCCATATGTGTATTTCTCTCTCTAACCTTTAACGATTATCACTCTAACCTGCCGAGTGCTAATGCCAAATCTAGAGCAGGGGCGAAGCCTCGGCAAATCGGTGTTGGGATTTGGGGCGTGCCCGCCGGCGAGTAACTGATTGTTGCGGCGCGAGCGGTGGGCCGCCCCAAATTCCCCTAAAGCGAGCGGGCGTTTGTGCGAGCTTCGCGCAGACGGCGAAGGCGCTTTACGAGCATTGGTGATGCAAGTAGCGCATCGTCGCGATCGATCAAGTTATTGAGAAGTTGGTAATAAGCAGGTGGCGTCATGTCGAAAAGCTCTTTGATCGCACTCTCTTTGGCGCCCGCAAATTTCCACCACTGGGCTTCGAAATCCAAGATCTTGGTTTCTAGCTCGGTCAGAGATGTCGCTGATAACTGCGATGCGATCTCTAAGTTTTCCATTCCAGAATTATAGGAGAAGGGACTGACAATTTCTTGGATTTAGCGAAAATATTTACCCTTTAATTTGGGAATCTGCATAATCTTTTCGATTAGAACTTCGGACCAAATTCATAAGCATTCTTGGGAAAATCAAGACATGGAATGGCGAAACTGCAAACCAATAAAGTTGGCCACCAAGGCCGCGTGGTGAAAATGTCGCATCTTGGGAAATCTTTCGCATTTTTTTCCCACCAACTTCAACCTCTTCAATTGTAAATTCAAGCCAAGCTTTTCCAGGAAGAATCATTTCAGCATAAAGTTTTAATGTAACGCCAGATACTAAGTTCTCTACCCGCCAAAAATCTAAACTATCGCCAATTCGTAAAGTATCTGGATTGCGACGGCCGCGACGAAGTCCAACGCCACCAAATGCTCGATCAGCAACTCCACGTGCCCACCAAAGAAAATCTGCGCCGTACCAACCATGCTGGCCACCGATTTGTTCAACGCTCTTCCATAAATTCTTGGCTGATGTCTCAACAATTTTTTCGCGGTGATCGCGATAAATCGTTTCACCTGCCCAATCTGGATCGCTCTGTGCTTTCTGCCAAGGCGCAGTTGGTTGTGTTGCATCTGACCAACGAGATTCAACTTGGTTCTGAGTTGTAAGTGAAAGTGCGAGTTCAATTGCTTGATCTACTTGTAGTAAGCCTTCGGGAGGTGGCGGAATTAATCCTGCAATACTTTTATTTGGATCCGCAACAACTTCACTAATTAATGAATGAACAAGTGGTCTAGCAAGTGAGGTTGGGACTGGTGTAACAAAACCAATCCATAAACTAGAAAGTGCTGGCGAAAGAACTGGAACTTTAATAATCCAGCGTCGACGAAGGCCAGAAATTTTGGCAAACATTTGCATCATGTCGGCATATGAAAGGACTGCCGGTCCACCGATGTCGAAGATTCCGCTCACAGGTTTTT
>JAPLAY010000057.1 GCA_026393035.1 Actinomycetota bacterium | reverse complement strand
TGTGAACTGCAGTTCCACCAGCAAAATCTTCTAGCCCCTTGCCCGCTAAATAACCAACACCAGTTACGGTATCGCCAACTTTATGGCCAAAGGCAAAGACCCAGTGTGCAACTGGGAAGTAAACAACTGTTACCCAAATTGTTACGAACACTGCCCATGCCGAAAATTTTGCACGATCAGCAATCGCACCAGAGATGAGTGCGGGAGTGATTATTGCGAACATCAATTGAAATGCTGCAAAGACAAGAAGTGGGATCGGATATGTTCCACCGTTATTGGCGAAATCATTTACTTGAGAGCCCAGACCTGAAAGTGAAAACCCACCATACCAAGGTGAATCCGATGAATATCCAAAAGCTAATTCATAACCATAGAAAACCCACAACACACTAACGATTCCAATTGTCACCATGGACATCATCATCATGTTTAGAACGCTTTTACTTCTAACCATTCCGCCATAGAAGAAGGCAAGACCGGGAGTCATTAGAAGTACAAGAGCTGTACTTGCTAACATCCAAGCGGTGTCACCTGAGTTAAGAACTACATCCATTTTTAACTTCCTTCGCAAATTTCAAGAATTTCTAAAAAAGCCTCGCCATTGAGATGGCCGTAGATTCGCCTGTCGGCGTTACATTGGATGGCTTTGCAGATTACAAAATGGTGAATGCTTGAGCCCTTGTGTTACAAATTGGTTACATCTGGTTACAGAGCCAAGTTTTTAGGCGAAAAGCCCGTTCAAATAGCTTTCAGCTTCAAAGGCTTGCAGGTCCTCGGCCGCCTCACCGGTGCCGATGAATTTAACTGGGATTCCGGTTTCACGTTCGATTGCCAGCGCGATTCCACCCTTAGCCGAACCATCCATCTTGGTCAGAATTAAACCTGTTACTTCAACGCTCGCCATAAATATCTTTGCTTGAACAATTCCATTTTGACCAGTTGTCGCATCAACTACGAGAAGAACTTCATCAATTGGTAGAACTTTCTCAACAACTCTACGAACTTTTCCTAGCTCATCCATCAAGCCAGATTTTGTATGCAATCTTCCAGCAGTATCAATTATTAAATAATTAGTGTCATCGCTCTTTGCTTTAGTCGCTGCTTCAAAGGCAACTGATGCCGGATCGCCATTAACCGGTCCTGTTACAACTTCGACACTTAATCTCTTAGCCCAAGTTTGAAGTTGTTCAACAGCGGCAGCACGAAATGTGTCAGCAGCAGCAAGTAAAACACTTTGATCTTTCTGCTTTAAATAGGAGACTAATTTGGCAGTAGAAGTAGTTTTACCCGTTCCATTTACACCAACAATCATCACCGTTGTTGGACGATTCGAATTTGTTGCCAGGTTTCGCTCGCTCTTACTTAGCCAAGAGCTAAGCGCGGCAAAAATTGCATCAGAGATCTCGTCTCCCTTAACTCTCTTTGCAATCTCTATTATCTCCGCAGCACTGCTTGCGCCTAAATCTGCCTCGATTAAAGATTCTTCAATTTCTGCCCAATCACTTGCGAAATTAGCACCGCCACGAATCTTTGCGAATAATTTGCTGAAGAGAGCCATTACTTTCAACTAGCTAACTAGTTTGCACTTTCAGATTCCCGAATACGCTGCGAGATAACTTCAGAGACGCCATCGCCGCGCATGGTCACGCCATAAAGCGCATCTGCAATTTCCATCGTGCGCTTCTGGTGAGTAATGATAATTAATTGTGATTTTCCACGAAGTTCTTCGAAGACACCAAGAAGTCGACCAAGGTTTGTGTCATCAAGAGCTGCTTCAACTTCATCCAATACGTAGAACGGACTAGGGCGTGCTTTAAAGATCGCAACCAAAAGTGCCACAGCAACCAATGAACGCTCACCACCAGATAGGAGTGAAAGTCGCTTGATGCGTTTTCCTGGCGGCCGTGCCTCAACATCTACTCCAGCAGTTGTCATATCTTCGGCATCGGTAAGAATTAAACGACCATCACCACCTGGGAATAGGCGGGCAAAGATTATTTCAAATTCACGAGCAGTATCGTCATATGCCTCTTTGAAGATTTGTTGAACCTTGTCATCAACTTCCTTGATGATGTCTAACAAGTCGCGCTTAGTCTTCTTAAGATCTTCAAGTTGTTCAGCTAGATAACGCAAGCGCTCTTCGAGAGATGAATACTCTTCCAAAGCAAGTGGGTTAATTTTTCCAAGTAGAACCAATGAGCGTTCGGCTTGGGCTAACCGCTTCTCTTGTTGATCTCGGCGATAAGGAATCAGATCTCCCGGAACAAAGTTGCCTTCACTGTCTTCAACAAATGTTGGCACATCATTAGCTGGGCCATACTCATTAACCAGAGTCGTTACATCTACTCCAAGTTCTTCGATCGCTTTTGATTCCAACGCTTCGATGCGAAGTCGTTGTTCAGCACGGGCAATTTCATCTCTATGAACGCTTGATGTAAGGGCATCTAACTCAGTTGTTAACTCACGACTCTTAACTCGAAGGGCCAGAATTTCACTTTCGCGTTCAGATCTTGAAATTTCTAACCGTTCGCGCTCTGTCGAAGCTTTTGCGATTGATGATTCGATTTGAATTAAGGCTTCGTATGCTGCATCTGCAACGCCTTGGGCAGTAAGTGCAGCAACACCACGTTGTTCGCGTCGGCTGACCGCACGTGTTGCTGAATCACGTTCAGTTTGTGCTGCAACTTCTAACGCAGATGCTCGAGCAGCAAGGGCTGTTACGCGCTCTTCTAGCGTACGAAGATTTAATCGCGCTTCAACTTCACTCGATCTAGATGCTGAAACTCTAGAACGTAAATCTTCTAGGTGAGTTAAGTCAGGGTCAGTAGGTGTTTGATGTGATTCAAATTGGGAAATTGCTGCTGATAAATCTGCATCATCAGATTCGCGTTGTGAGTTAGCTTCAACCAGCGTTGCTAATACTCGTTCTAGTTCAGCTTGAGCGCTCTTAACATTCTGACCTGCAACTGCCATCTGTTCAGCCAGGCCGGACATTTTTGCATCAGACTCATTTAGTTTTCCAAGAGCGAGTTCATAAATATTCTTTCGAGATGCCAAAGTTTCAGTAGCGCGCACAACATCGAACTTAATGCGATCACAATTATTTGTAACTTCTTGTAATGAACTTTCGGTCTTCTCAATTAACGCTGAAATTTCAATCGCAGAGTTCTTTGCGCTAGAACCACCGCGAACTCGAATTCGGCTTAGAACATCGCCATCTCGAGTAATTGCAATAACTGATGGATCGGCCCGTAGCGCGCTCTCTGCTTCAGCTAAATCTTCAACAGCCACAAATCCTGAAAGCAGTGAGGAGATTGCGCTTGAAACTTCCTTTGAACTAACCAAGCTCGCCAGCGAGGTGAAGCCATTTGGTACCGCTCGATTTGAAGATGTGAATCCATTCTCGCCATCGACAACCAGAAGTTCAGATTGTCCAGCGCTCTCTCGCTTTAACATTGTTAGCGCCGAAACCGCTGAAGAAATATCTGATACAACTACTGAATCTGCAAGTGGTCCAAGTGCTGCTGCCACCGCCGCTTCCCAACCTGGAGTAACAGTTATTAGCGAAGATAACCGGCCGCGAGTTCTAGTTCCACTTGAAAGAACGACACCAGAACCATCGCGATGAACCAAACTCTCTTGTAGCGCACGCAATCTTCCTTCAAGGCCAGATCGTGTTCGTTGCGCTTCGCTCTCTTTATCTTGCAGTGCATCTAATTCACTTTGCGCATTTGCTAACGCGCTCTTTGCGGATTCAAACTCGGAATCCAGACCAGGTTCATTGGCATCGACTGAAGCAATTTGAGTTTCAAGAAGTGCAAACTCTTCTTGGAAACTTTGAAGTCGACGACTTGCTTCGTCTTTACTCTTAGTTAAACGTGAAATTTCGGCATTAGTTGCATCAATGCGAGATTTAAGTCCATTGATATGACCTTCTTGGCGCGCAGTTCCTTCGCGTTGATCTGCGATAGCTCGTAGCGCTGCGGAAACACTGTTCTCTTCTGTTGTTAAATTAGCTTCAAGTGATTTAAGTTCTTCAGATAATTTCGTCAGGCTTTGCGCAGCGGTTGTAACTTCATTTCGAAGTTGGGTCTCTTCGATACGTAAACCTGTAGCTTCGGCATCCATGCTCTCTGGATCTCGACCACTTGCCCGAGCTTCATCGGCCTCTTCAGATAAGAAACGTGCGCGTTCTGAAGCAAGATTCTGAATACCACGGAATTTTTCACGTTGCGCAGTTAGTTGATAGTAATTTTCTTGTGCTTTAACTAGAAGTGGATTTTCAATTAGCGTGGTTGCATCAATCTCTTCTTCGCGTAATCTCGCCTTATTAAGTGAGGCCTCGACTTCATCGCGTCTTGCGCGCAGCGCTGATTCATCTGCAACTTCCGCATCAACCGTTGAACGGAGCTTGAGTAGATCATCAGCGAGCAGGCGAAGTCTGGAATCTCTAACGTCAGATTGAATGGTCGAAGCTTTTCTTGCAACTTCGGCCTGTTTGCCAAGTGGTTTTAGTTGACGTCTAAGTTCAACTGTTAAATCTTGAATACGTGCCAGGTTGGCAGTCATCGAATCTAATTTGCGAAGCGCCTTCTCTTTGCGTTTGCGGTGCTTCAAAACTCCGGCAGCTTCTTCGATAAATGCTCGACGCTCTTCTGGGTTTGCTAGCAAGATTGCATCAAGCTGACCCTGTCCAACGATCACGTGCATCTCGCGGCCAATTCCAGAATCGCTTAAAAGTTCTTGAATATCTAAAAGTCTTGTTGTCTCACCATTTAATTGGTATTCACTTGCGCCATTTCGAAAAAGTATTCTGGAGATTGTTACTTCAGTAAAATCAATTGGAAGTACGCCATCAGTGTTATCAATGGTTACTGATACTTCAGCGCGTCCGAGTGGTGCACGGCCTGAAGTTCCGGCGAAAATAACATCTTCCATCTTTCCGCCACGCAAAGATTTTGCGCCTTGCTCACCCATAACCCAAGAGAGGGCATCGACAACGTTTGATTTTCCAGAGCCGTTAGGACCAACCACGCAGGTGATTCCTGGCTCGAAATTGAGCGAGGTCGAGGAGGCAAAGGACTTGAATCCTTTGAGGGTCATGCTCTTTAAATACACAGGCGCAACCTATCGGAAAAGGGCTTACCGATTTCCGTTAGCACGCGGTGTGGGCTGGCATTTTGGGCAAAAATGTGAAGATCTATTGGTAAAAGTGATCCTTCTTATTTCTCGGCCACAGCGCGGACACCCTTCACCTTCCTGGCCATAGACCGCCAAGGACCTTTCAAAATATCCACTTTCGCCATTTACATTTATATAAAGGTCATCAAACGATGTGCCACCAACAGCCAAAGCTTCCGACATTACTTCTGTAGCGCTAGAAATTAATTGGGAAATTCGTTTTGTATCCAGTTTTTCGGTCCGAGTTTCGGGATGCATTTTACTTCGCCACAACGCTTCATCTGCATAAATGTTTCCGACACCACTCATAACGCTCTGATCCAAGAGCGCGCGTTTTATCTCAGTTTTTTTCTTTAGAAATCTGGAAATAGTTTCTTGCAAATCAAATTCCGAATCAAAGGGATCGGCTGCGATATGTTGAACACAAGTAGGACGATTATTGATGCGCTCTTCCACTCCGACCCAGCCAAAAGTTCGTTGATCTATAAATCGTAAATCATTGCCCCCTAAGTTAAACCGGGCTCTTAAATGACGCTCATCTAGCGCGGCTTTCGGCTGAATTAAGAATTGCCCGCTCATGCCAAGGTGGCCAACTAATACTTCTGGGCGATCTAATTCAAACCAAAGGAATTTTCCGCGGCGATTGACGCTCTTGATCCGTGCACCTTTGAGCGACTTTAAGGGAGCAATCGATTTAGGTGAGGTAGCTCTTGAGTGGAGAACTTCTATCTCTTTAAACTTTTTGCCAATAATATTTTCGGCTAAGCCACGCCTAACGGTTTCAACTTCAGGAAGTTCGGGCATTCAATTTGTCATAAGCCAACTTTGCAGCTGCCTGTTCGGCTTCGCGCTTTGACTTACCTTCGCCTAGATCAAACTTTTCATTTGATACAACTGCAACAGCGGTAAAGCTTTTATCGTGATCAGGTCCAGATTCAGTTATTAAATACTCGGGAGCGCTGAGACCTTTTGCGGCACATAATTCTTGAAGCGCAGTTTTTCCATCTAGACCAAGTCCTTGCGCATTCGCAGATTCGATTGTTGGCCTAAACCATTTAAGAAGAATCTCTTGAGTTTGAGCAAATCCAAGATCAAGATAAATCGCCCCTACTAGCGCTTCAAGTGAATCAGCCAAGATTGAATTCTTATCGCGACCACCAGTTGTCTCTTCGCCTTTACCGATTCTTAAATATTGACCCAAATCTAAATCTCGGGCTATCTGTGCAAGCGCGCGCATGTTTACGACGCCAGAACGGAGTGGTGAGAGTTTTGATTCATCTAAATCTGGAAACTTTGTATAAAGCTCTTGCGTTACAACTAAACCAAGAACACTGTCGCCTAGAAATTCAAGGCGTTCATTTGTTGGAAGCCCACCGAATTCGTAGGCATATGAGCGATGCGTAAGTGCAAGTTCAAGCAATTCACTTGAAACCGAAGTCCCAAGTGATGCAATTAAACGATCGTACAGATTAAACCTCTACTACTTGGCGTGAGTTATAAGTTCCGCAAGTTGGGCAAGCTGTGTGTTGCAACTTTGGTTGTTGGCACTGCGCGCAATTAGCAATTGCTGCTGGTGTTGTCTTCCATGCGCTACGACGATGACGAGTGCGAGAGCGAGACATCTTTCGCTTTGGTACTGGCACTTTAGGCACCCCTTTTTACTAATAAATTCATAACTTAAAGATGAATTCTACGAAGGGGGTAAGTATCCCCCAAACCCCGCGATATTCAAAAACCGCGATTACTCCCCTGCGGGACCCGCCTCGCCCTTCCCGGTATTCCAATTTTCCAGCCCGGCCCAGCGAATATCGGCGGGGGCATGCTCGTGTTCTTCCGGAAGCTCGATCCACTTAATTCCACAATCTGGGCAGAGGCCAGGGCAATCTGCATCGCAGAGCGGATTAATTGGGAGGTTCAAAATTATCGCATCACGAATTGGGCCATCTAGATCGATTAATTCGCCATCCATCTGGCGAATTAAATCTTCATCTAAATCATCGTCATCGCTCTTCTGTGCCCGCTTATGTCCAGCTTTACCAGGTTTGTTTTTCTTCCGCGCCTGTCTTGGATCTTCAACATATTCATAAAGTTCTTGAAAGGTTTCATCGACGTCATAGAAAACTGGGTCTAAACAACGCCCGCATTCACCACTTGCTTCTGTGCGAACAGTTGCGGTTGCTAGAACGCCCTCTGCTACCGATTCAATACGGAGATCGATATCAATTGGTTCATCTGCGGCAATCGCAAGAACTTCAAAGCCAAGGGTTTCATGCGAATCAATTGTTAATTCATACTCCCGCATTTCGCCAGGTCGGCGCGGCAGATCATGAGTATTAAAGAGGAAGGGGTTTTTGCTCATTAATTATTTCTTATCGCCCAACTCAGAGAGTGCAGATTTAGCATCTACTCCTGCGAGTTGATCGCGACCACGATTAACAACCTCCATCGTCTTATGAAGTATTACTTCAAGGGTTGCAAGACGAGAATCTACATATGCATCAATTTCATCTTGTTGAGCTTTAGCTTCATCTGCAACTTCATCTAAAATTTTACGCGCCTCTTTCTTAGCGGCGGCAACAATTTCAGTCTGCGAAATCATTGACTCAACCTCTTCGCGAGCATGGGCAATTATTTGATCAGCAGCAACTCGTGCTTCTTCGATAACCGCATCTTGATCACTTAATAATTTTTGGGCATGTGCGAGGTCAGATGGAAATGCAGCACGGGCGCTATCTAATAGTTCAAGCATTTCTCCACGATGGAGAACACAGCTTGCGGAAAGTGGAACGCCTCTTGCCTCTTCAACCATCGCAATTGCGGTCTCAATTCGTTCAACAACTTCCATTGATCTCTCCTTTAATTTCCAGCCAAGCGATCTTTCAATCGCGCTAAAAGTGGTGCTGGGATATAACTTGATACATCCCCGCCATAGCTAGCAATCTCTTTAACCAATGAAGATGAAAGGAATGAGTGAGCCGGGGCGGTAGAAAGGAAAAGTGTTTCAACACCTTGCAGTTGTAAATTCACCTGCGACATCTGAAGTTCGTAGTCAAAGTCTGTGACCGCGCGTAGGCCCTTTAAAATTATTGAAATATCGTTTTTCTTACAGTAATCAACTAAAAGTCCGGACCAAGAATCTACTTTAACATTTGGATATTTAGCAGTTACTTCTTCTGTCATTGCCATGCGCTCTTCAACGGTAAAAAGTGTTTTCTTAACCTGGTTAACCATTACAGCGATTACAACTTCATCGAAAATTGAACTAGCGCGCTCGATGATATCTAGGTGCCCAAAGGTGATGGGATCAAAAGACCCAGGACATACGACGCGTTTCACGGCAAAACGCTAGCAGAATAACCGCCGTAGAAGATACTTCCCTGCCCGTATGAACGGACTTTCTCGGCGATAAATGGTTGGGGCCAGGCAAATGGTGTCTTCTTCGTTTCGCGCTCGATAGCAACAATTCCATTGCGCTTCAGTAAATTATTTGAATGTATATCCACTAATAATTTCTCAATTACATCATTCGTTACATCGTATGGCGGATCCATGAAAATAATGTCAAATGAAACTTGGTGGGCAGAGCCAACAAATCTTTCGGCTGTGGTTGAAATAACTTGGAATTTTCCAGAAGTGTTATTAACCAACTCAAAATTCTTGGTTGCTATACCAGCAGTTGGTGAGTGATCTTCAACCGAATAAACATTTGTAGCGCCACGAGAAAGCGCTTCGACTCCAACAGCTCCGGAGCCAGAATACAAATCTAGGAAATTTAACTCCTGCATCGACCCAAATTCCGATTCTAACGATGAGAAAAGTCCTTCTCTAGCGCGATCTGAGGTAGGCCGAGTTTTTTCAGTGGGCGAGAATAAAGTTTTGCCTTTACTGCTTCCCGCGATAATTCTCATGGGCAAACCGTAACGCGCTACCCCTTATCTAAGAAAGTCGAACGTTCTTCCTCGCGCAAAAGATTAACTTGCGCAGCTAAAACTGAATATTTCGCAAGTTTTGGGTCCGTTGATATCAAATCAGTTGCAACTCTTCTGGCTTGTTCTATTAACTCTTCATCGCGTAGAACTCTAAGTAAACGCAGATGAGATTTCGTTCCTGATTGCGCACGTCCAAGTACATCTCCTTCACGCCGTTGATCTAAATCAATTCTTGAAAGCTCGAAGCCATCTAGCGTTCCGGCAACTGCAGTTAAACGAGCCATTGCTGGTGATTCTTCACTCGAACCTGAGACCAATAAGCAAAGGCCGGGTATTGTTCCACGACCAACGCGACCTCGCAGCTGATGTAGTTGTGACACACCAAATCGATCGGCATCCATAATTACCATCACAGATGCATTTGGAACATCCACACCAACTTCAATAACAGTTGTTGCAACTAGAACATCGAGTGCGCCACTAGCAAAAGCAGCCATAGTTTCATCTTTCAACTCAGAACTTTGTCGCCCATGTAGTGGGGCTAGTTTTACGCCTTTTAGCGCACCAGTAGCCAACTTCGGAGCCAACTCTTCAACGCTTGCCATATCTTTAGTTCCAGCAATCTCTTCGCTAGAAATTTCATCGCCCATTAACTTTGCCATTTCGATATCTGCTTGTGAAATCTTCGCTTTGGTTTCATCCTCTTCGCCAGCGCTAATCCGAGGTGCAACTATGTAAGCCTGATGACCCTTAGCAATTTCTTCTTTCACTCTCTCCCATGCGCGTTCCAGATAATGTGGCTTCTCCAACACTGGAATAACATGAGTTTGAATTGGAATACGGCCACTTGGTAATTGGCGCAAAGTTGATACATCCAAATCGCCAAAGATTGTCATGGCAACAGTTCGTGGAATCGGCGTCGCCGTCATAACTAAGACATGAGGCGGCTTCGCAGCTTTCATGCGCAGTGCATCGCGTTGTTCTACACCGAATCTATGTTGTTCATCGACTACAACAAGGGCAAGGTCATCAAATTCAACACCTTCGCTAATTAGCGCATGAGTTCCAATAACAATTCCGGCCTCTCCACTTTTAATCTTTCCGAGAGCTTCACGTTTTGCTGGTGCGCTAAGTGATCCAGTAAGCAGCGCCAACTGGGTTCCTTCACCACTTCCCTGAAGCGTGCCGGCCAGCGCTAAATCACCAAGCAATTTAGAAATAGTTTTAAAGTGTTGACCCGCTAATACTTCAGTCGGTGCAAGGAGTGCGGCTTGGCCGCCAGATTCAATAACTGAGAGCATGGCGCGAAGTGCAACAACTGTTTTTCCCGAACCAACTTCACCTTGAAGTAAGCGATGCATCGGATGTGGTTGCTGCATATCTTCCGCAATTTCCTTATTAACTTCGAGTTGGCCGTCGGTATATTTAAAAGGTAACTTCGCCTCAAATACGCTCACCAGGCCATCGGTCTTAATTTTTCTAGGTGTTGCGTCCAATTCTTTCAATTCAGCGCGGCGCTGTGCCAAGAGTAATTGCAACAAAATTGCTTCATCAAAAGTCAGGCGCAAGCGTGCAAGTTCCGCCGCTTCTAACGATTCTGGTTTGTGAATTGAAACTAACGCTTGTTTTAAATCTGGATAGCCAAACTCATTTCTGACACTTTCCGGAAGATAATCTTCAATTTCACCTAACGAATCTAAAACTATCTCAAGACATTGAGAAATTTTCCAAGATGGCATCTTTCCGCCAGCGGGATAAACCGGTAAGAATTTTCCGGCAAAACCTGCGAGCGCGGAATCGACATCATCGCCATCTGGAATCAATTGATAATCTGGATGTGAGAGTTGGCGTTTGCCATTGAATGATCCAACTTTGCCAGCGAACATTCCGGTCTTGCCGACTTTTAGCTCTTTCTCGCGCCACGGTTGATTGAAGAAAGTTAACGACATAACTGCGCTGCCATCAGTGACATTGACCTCTAAAATATTGCGACCATTTGCGCGACGAGTTTTTACCGCGGCAATTTCAGCCAAAACTGTTACTTCATCGCCTTCAAGCAATTCTGCGATATCCGAGAATTCGCCTCGAACTACATATCGACGTGGGTAGTGGCGAAGTAGGTCTTCAACCGTGGACATCCCAAAAGATTTCGCCAAGGCATCGGCGGTGCGGTCGCCGATTACGCCTTTGAGGCGATCTGTGAGTAGAAGGGAGGTTGCCATTGCCCTATCTTCTCGCGCGGATTAGCCAATCCCCGTGTAGACGGGGTAATCTTTGAGACTTATTGCGAAACCCGTAATTTAACTTGATTCAAGGGAGTAACACCGTGTCCTCAAACTGCGATATCTGCGGCAAGGGTCCTAGCTTCGGCAATAAGGTCTCCCACTCAATGCGCAAGACCCGTCGTCGCTGGAATCCAAATATCCAACGCGTTCGCACTCTTGTTGGCGGAACTCCAAAGCGTCAAAACGTTTGTGCTTCATGCCTTAAGGCTGGAAAAGTTACTCGCTAAAAAGCGGTTGTATAACCATTGATGGCCGGTTGGCCGCCAAGGTGAACGTAACAAACTTTTGAACCTTCTTTAAAATAACCCTCTTTAATTAGATCAATCATTCCTGCCATTGATTTACCTTCATAAACTGGATCAGTAATCATTCCTTCAAGTTGGCCCACCAATTTTATTGCTTCAATTGTTCTTGCTCCGGCGACGCCATAAATTCCATCATGCCAGCGATCGAGAAGAACTATTTCAGAGTCTCGAAGCTCGCGCCCCAAATCAATAGCTGCTGCAGTGCGCGAAGCGATTCGCTTAATTTGCTCCCAAGTCTTTTCCACTGTTGCCGAAGCATCAATTCCAATTACTGATTCAGCTCGGTTTGAATGTGCGAATCCCGCAATCATTCCGCCTTGTGATGAACCTGTAACAGAGCAAACAATAAAGTTATCAAATTTAAAACCAAGTTCTTTCTCTTGGTCTTCAACTTCAAAAGCCCAGCCAGCAAAACCATGTCCACCGAGCGGGTGATCTGAAGCGCCGGCTGGAATTGCATAAGGCTTTCCGCCTCTTGCAATTACATCAGCGATGGCTTCTTCCCATGATTTTCTAAAACCAATATCAAATCCAGCTGGGTCTAGTCGAACTTCTGCTCCCATGATTCGACTAAGTAAAATATTTCCTGTCTTCTCATAATTAACTTCATCCCAATCAACCCAGTGCTCTTGTACTAGAACGCACTTAAGTCCAAGATGCGCGGCGACTGCAGCAACTTGCCTCGTATGATTTGATTGAACACCGCCAATTGAAACCAAAGTGTCACAACCCTGTGCGAGTGCTTCCGCTGCTAAATATTCGAGTTTGCGAGTTTTATTCCCGCCATAAGCAAGGCCAGAATTAACATCTTCACGCTTTGCCCAAATCTCGACCGTTCCGCCTAGGTGTTCAGATAAGCGATCAAGGCGTTGTAGTGGAGATTTACCAAAAGTTAGTTTTTCTCTTGGAAACGATTCAAGTTTGGCTCTAGACATTTGCAAATACTCTCACAGGTATTAGAAATGGCGAAAGCCAACATCCGGAAATTCTGAGATTCCTAAAACTTTTACTTCTATTCCACTCACAACTTTTCCAATAACCACTGCGCCGTCCGGAACTTTTGAGTTAGTTGTTGCAACGAATACATGATCTTCTCCGCCACCGAGAACCCATCGCCATACTTGCGAAGAATCTAAATCTGAAAGTTCTTTAAAATCTCGATTAGCAGAAATTAGCTCTGAATCTAATTCAATTCCCACACCAGAAGCCTGCGCAATATGAGTTAGCTCGGAAAGTAAGCCATCGCTCACATCACACATTGAATTTACGTTGCGAAAAGCTTCAGCAAGGCGGTAATCAAGCGTTGGTTTCTTATGGGCTTGAATAAATTTAGAATCATTCTCGCCATTTTGTAATTGAAATAGACCTGCCGCAGATTTTCCGGGCAAACTTGAAATAATTACTTGATCGCCAATCTTTGCCCCAGAACGGGTAATTGGTTTTTCAACCTCACCAAATACTGAAATTGAAATAACTAATTGATCTGCCTTGGAAATATCACCACCGATTACGGATGCACCTACAAGAGCTGCCTCTGCTGCTATTCCCGTTGCGAGCTCGGTAATTTCAGCAATCCCAAAATCGGGCGTAAGCCCAGCGCTAACTAATAAATATTTTGGAGCTCCACCCATCGCATAAATGTCTGCAAGGTTTGCTGCGGTTACCTTGCCGCCAATTTCAAAGAGGCTAGACCACTCGCGTTTGAAGTGAACTCCTTCTACGGCCATATCTGTTGCTGCTACTAAATTCTTTGCACTGGCCTTTATAACTGCGCCATCATCGCCAATTCCGATAATCAGGTTTGGATCAGAAAGTGAAAATACCTCGGAAAGGGCTCCTATTAACTCTGACTCCGAAGCCATCTCGCACCTTTCCTTCCGTAGCGATTCTGAAATAAACTATCTACCAATCCAACTCTAGAGGCGGTAGCCTTCAACTCTGCAATCACGGCGCTGTGGATAGCAGAAATATTTAGGAGTAATTCAAATGACTGTTCAGGCATACATTCTGATTCAAACAGAAGTCGGTAAGGCTTCTAGCGTTGCTGCAAGCATTTCAAAGATTCCTGGCGTTACTTTGGCTGAGGGCGTAACTGGTCCTTACGATGTAATCATGCGAGCTGAATCTCCAAGTATGGAAGAGCTAGGTCGCGCAATTCTTTCAAAGGTTCAAGGCGTCCCAGGAATTACCCGTACGTTGACTTGCCCAGTTACTTCTTACTAATAATTACTTCTAGCGCGTCACATTCAATGGGCGCGCTATTGCAGCTTCAATCAAATTTGTAATTAATTCGGTGTAACCAATTCCACCAGCGGCCCAAAGTTTTGGAAAGACCGATGTTGCAGTAAATCCAGGCATCGTATTAATTTCATTGATAATTATTTCAGAACCGGTATAAAAGAAATCAACACGGGCTAGCCCTTCACAACCAAGTGCATCAAATGCTCTTGTTGCATAATTTTGAATCTCTTCCTGTACGCCAAATGGCAGCTTCGCTGGAACTAATACCTCGGTCGAATCATCTAGATACTTTGCTTCAAAGTCATAAAACTCGTGGTTACCCAGAATCTTGATCTCGCCTACTGGTGATGACAAGGCAACCCCATTTACCTGCAGAACTGCACATTCAATTTCACGGCCAACAATTGCGCTTTCAACCAATACCTTGGTATCAAATTGCAGGGCGAAATTAATCGCAGTTTTTAACTCTTTAACGTTTTTAACTTTACTTGTGCCGCGACTTGAACCACTTCGCGCTGGCTTTACGAAGAGTGGATTTCCAAATTCAGTTGCACTTGCAAGAATTCGAACTTCATCAATCTGCCAATCTCGTTCGTGAATAACCATTCCGGGTGCAACTTCAAGACCATGCGCCTGAAAGATTGGCTTAGCAAAAGATTTATCCATTCCGGCAGCACTTGCTAGTACGCCAGAGCCAACATATTTGAGTCCAGCCATCTCGCATTGCCCTTGAAAGGTTCCATCTTCACCATATGGACCGTGCAAAACTGGAAAGAGTAAATCAACGTTTAACTGTGAAATATTTGTTTTAGGTAGATCGCCTTTGATTTCTGGTAACACTTCACCTGAAATTGATAACGGATAATCGGATGGCGGAAGAACCCATTCCCCAGCTTTTGTTATACCGATAAGAATTGGTTCAAATCTATCTCGGTCTATTGCGGAGAGAACACCTGCGGCAGAGATACATGAAATTTCGTGTTCGCTTGATTTTCCACCACAAACTATTCCTACCTTTATTTTGCTCATTACAACTCGGCAGCCATGCTTACAGTCATTAACCGTGTCATTGCGGCACTTGGTGAGATTCGATCTCCAACAACATCTGCTACAACTTCGATAATTGGAACTTCAACGCCGACGCGGTGTGCAAGCTCGAGAATCGCAGGAGCTGACGCAACGCCTTCTACAGTCTTAGCTACTTCTAATCGCG
The DNA here is from genome assembly GCA_026393035.1 of Actinomycetota bacterium. Classification (GTDB taxonomy): domain Bacteria; phylum Actinomycetota; class Actinomycetes; order Nanopelagicales; family Nanopelagicaceae; genus AAA044-D11. The sequence continues at coordinate 22,936 of JAPLAY010000057.1, read as the reverse complement.
CCTGCGCCATTGTTCCGCTACGACCGAGAGCTTCACCGAAAGTTCTATTTCGAGATAAACCAGAACCACAAGATGCAACTAGATCACCCATTCCAGCAAGCCCAAGGTTTGTAAGTGGATTAGCGCCGTAACCATTTCCAAATCTTGCAACTTCGCTAAGGCCACGAGTAATAATCATCGCTTGGGTATTTTCGCCAAGTTCAAGTCCAATCGCCATACCAACTGCAAGTGCAATAACACTCTTTGCGGCGCCGGCTAATTCGCAACCAACTAAATCTTCAGATGGATAAATTCGGAAATAAGGTGTTGTGAAGGCATCGATCATCAATTGCGAAATTCCAGTATTCGATGATGCAGCTACCGCTCCGGCTGGCTGCCGCAATGAAAGTTCGCCGGCCAAGTTTGGTCCAGTAATCAAACCAAGTCTTGCTGGCGGAATTCCTAAAATTTCTGTGACAACTTCAGTCATTCGAAGTTGGGTTTTTGCTTCAATACCTTTAAGCGTACTTATTACCGGTTTATCACTTGGGAAAGTAGAAACCCATCCTGATAAATTTTCTCGCAAGGATTGTGCTGGAATAGCTAGAACAAGTGAGTCACCAAAGTTAAAGGCCTCTTGAATATCTACAGTTGCGCGAAGTTGGGATGGAAGGCTTATCCCCGGTAAATACTTACCATTTGTCTTATTGTTATTAATTTCATTCACTACATCAGAATTACGTCCCCAGATTAAAACATCTTGCCCAGAATCACATAGAACTTGCGCCAGGGTTGTTCCCCAAGCACCAGAACCAAGAACTGTAACTTTCGACATTTACTTAATCCCTTTTCTTTTTGCTTTCTTAAAGTTTCCGATTCGAGGTAGATCCGATTTGTGTGGATCGAAGATTTCCGCAGGCGCTAATTCTCCCCTAATTTCTTCCAACAATTTGGTAATTCCTGCCATCGCATAAGCGGTGGCTTCAACCAGTGCAGCCTGATCATCCTCTTTACCTGCCCATTTGCTGAAATCTAGAGGAGCGCCGGCCAAATATGTGATTTTCGTCCGCTTCCAAAGAACAATCTTCTTTGAATATGGCGCTAATAAATTCTGATCGCCCCATTGTGCAACCGGAATTACTGGTGCCTTACTCATAATTGCCAAACGAGCAATCCCTGTCTTTGCGACCATCGGCCAGAGGTTCTCATCCCGAGTCAGAGTTCCTTCGGGATATACGCCTACGCAATGACCGGCTTTCAATAATCCAAGTGCGCTATCTAAAGCATGTGACGCCTTATCACTTTCACGGGCAACTGGAATCTGACCCGAGCTCTTAATGATCCAACCGATAACTGGAATTTTAAAGACCGAATCTTTACCAAGATATCTAGGTGCTCTGCCATTTGCATAAAGAAAGTGTGCAAGAACTAGCGCATCGGCATAGGAAATATGATTTGAAATAATAATTACTGGGCCGCTCTTTGGAATATTGCTAACTCCACGCCATTCGCGCTTAGTAAGAAGACTCAGTACTGGAATTAAAATTGCCGCTGCAAATTTAAAAGTTGCATTTGTTCCAAGTGGCTTTCCCTTGGGTGCCTCAAATTGCATGTCTCTATCCTAATTCCCATTAAAAAAGAGGGAACCATTTCTGGCTCCCTCTTTTAAATTTTTAAAACTAGCGACGCTTTACAGCCTTCTTCGCTGGCTTCTTCTTTGCTGCAGTCTTCTTCTTTGCAGGAGCCTTCTTAGCTGGCTTCTTCTTTGCAGCCTTCTTAGGAGCAGCTTTCTTAGCTGCTGGCTTTGCAACAACCTTTGCAGGTGGCTTTGGTGCAGCTTCTAGCTTACGTGCGCCTGAGATAACTTCCTTTAGCGCCTTAGCTGGCAAGAAACGTACTTTCTTGCTTGCCTTAATTTGAATTGTTTCACCAGTGAAAGGGTTACGACCCTTACGTGCTGGACGATCAACTTTCTTAAACTTACCGAAATCATTGATCATTACATCTTCGCCCTTTGAAATGTTGCGAACGATGGTGTCAAAAACTACATCTACTGCACGAGCCGCTTCCTTCTTGCTATCGCCGAAGTGCGGAGCCAATGCTGCGATGAACTGGGCCTTGTTCATATTAATCCCCTTATTACGCGTAAAATTTAGGCGTTCGCCTAAGTTGGTTAGAAATCTACGCGTCTAAACAAATAACACGTTGCATATCTGGTGGCGTGTCGGAATTTATAATTTTCTACAACACCGCAAAAAATCCACTTTTTATGCGAGAAAAACTCTAAATAATTACTTTAGAGTTTTAATTTAATTCGCAATTAAGAGAGCGCAGGAAGTGTTTTAGGCTTATAACTTGGACGTGATTGCTCAAAAGAGCTTACAGAATCAATGTTTTTGAGCGTAAGACCGATGTCATCCAGCCCTTCCATCAAACGCCATCTGGTGTAATCATCGATAACAAATGGAAGTGACTTTGAACCGTAGTTAACGGTCTTGGCCTCAAGATCCACTGTTACTTGGGTTTTAGGGTCAGCCTCAACCGCGCCCCAGATTGCTTCAATTTCAGCTTGGTCGATAACAACTGTAAGCAGTCCAGCCTTCTGCGAATTGCCACGGAAGATATCTGCGAAGCGACTTGATAGAACAACCTTGAATCCATAGTTCTGAAGTGCCCAGACTGCGTGCTCGCGAGAAGAGCCAGTACCGAAATCAACGCCGGCAACCAAAATCGTTGCGCCAGCAAATTCCGCCTTATTCAAAACAAACTCTGGATCGTTGCGCCAAGCGCCGAATAGACCATCTTCAAAGCCGCTCTTGGTTACGCGCTTCAAATAGACCGCAGGAATAATTTGGTCAGTATCAACATTGCTTCGACGAAGTGGAAGAACGCTTCCAGTGTGGCTAAAATATTTCTCCATTTTTTACTCCTTACAAATCTGCCGGTGATGAGAGCGTGCCACGGATTGCTGTGGCTGCTGCTACGAGTGGACTTACTAAGTGGGTGCGACCACCCTTGCCTTGACGGCCCTCGAAGTTTCTATTTGAAGTTGAAGCAGATCGCTCACCAACTGCGAGTTGATCTGGATTCATTCCTAAGCACATTGAACATCCAGCAGTGCGCCATTCTGCGCCGGCATCTAGAAATACTTTATCTAGACCTTCGCTCTCGGCCTGCAATCTAACGCGGGCAGAACCTGGAACAACTAACATGCGAACTTCTTTTGAAATCCTCTTACCTTTTAGAACATCTGCAGCAGAACGTAAATCTTCAATTCGGCCATTTGTACAAGAACCTAAAAAGATTGTGTCTACCTTAATATCTTTTAGCGGTGTGCCAGCAATAAGTCCCATATATGTAAGGGCTCGTTCTGCAGCTCCACGCTCTTCAACATCAGTGATTTCCGCTGGGTTTGGGACCTTTGAATTAAGTGGAAGTCCTTGCCCTGGGTTAGTTCCCCAAGTTACGAATGGTTCTAGATCATCGGCATTTAGCGAAATTTCCACATCGAACTTCGCATCTGGGTCAGATTGGAGTGTGTTCCAATATGAAACTGCAGCATCCCAATCAGCGCCCTTCGGTGCGTGCGGCTTTGCCTTCAAATATTCAAAGGTAATTCCATCTGGCGCAATTAATCCAGCGCGAGCTCCGGCCTCAATAGACATGTTGCAAACTGTCATTCGAGATTCCATAGATAGTGCGCGAATTGCAGAGCCACGATATTCAAGAACATAACCTTGACCACCGCCGGTTCCAATCTTCGCGATGATTGCCAAAATAATATCTTTGCTAGTAACACCGGGCTTTAGTTTTCCTTCAACATTGATCGCCATCGTTTTAGGGCGAACCAGTGGCAAGGTCTGGGTTGCAAGAACGTGTTCTACTTCTGAAGTTCCGATACCGAATGCAAGTGCACCAAATGCGCCATGTGTTGAGGTATGTGAATCACCGCAAACGATTGTCATGCCAGGTTGCGTAATTCCGAGCTGTGGTCCTACTACGTGAACAATTCCTTGCTCAACATCGCCAAGTGAGTGAAGACGAACTCCGAATTCTTCACAATTTCTGCGCAAGGTATCGACTTGAAGCTTTGAAACTGGATCAGCGATTGGCTTATCGATATTGAGAGTTGGAACGTTGTGATCTTCAGTTGCAATAGTTAAGTCGGGGCGGCGAACTTTACGATTTGCTAGACGGAGACCATCAAATGCTTGTGGGCTTGTAACTTCATGGATTAGGTGCAGATCAATATAAATAAGATCTGGTTCACCTTCATGCTGCCTAACAATGTGATCAGCCCAAATCTTTTCGGCTAGCGTCTTTCCCATTACTGCCCCTTAATTTTTTCCCTAAATACTTGCATTTCAAATGGTGAGATGCCAGTATTACATCGTGGACAGAAAGAATAGCGGAGTTGGCGTTTTAGATAAAGCCGTAAAAATCTTGGCTTGCTTAGAAGCTGGACCACATTCACTCTCTGAACTTGTCGCCGCAACCGGAATCGCACGTCCAACTGCACATCGCTTGGCCGTTGCCCTGGAATTTCATCGCATGGTCTCTCGCGATTATGCCGGCCGATTTATTCTTGGACTTAGATCATCTGAACTCGCATCAGCCGCTGGCGAAGATCGCCTCTTAGCCGTTGCTGGCGCTGCACTTACTGCGCTTCGTGATGCCACTGGCGAAAGCTCCCAGCTTTACCGACGTCAAGGCGATCAACGTATCTGTGTTGCAACTGCAGAGCGGTTATCTGGACTTAGAGATTCAGTACCAACTGGAACAGTTCTAACAATGCAGGCCGGATCTGGCGCCCAAATACTTCTAGCTTGGGAAGATGCTGACAAACTTCATCGCGCACTTACCAATTCAAAATTTACGGCTGCATCACTTGCTGCAGTCCGGCGTCGAGGTTGGGCGCAATCAGTTGGCGAACGCGAAGCCGGAGTTGCTTCAGTATCTGCGCCAGTGCGTGGACCAAACAATAAAGTTATCGCGGCTGTAAGTATTAGCGGACCAGTTGAACGCCTTGGTCGTCAACCTGGGCGCATTCATGCCGCAGCGGTTGTTGCAACTGCAGCAAGACTTACTGAACATCTCGCAAAAAAATAAATTTTTCCAATTTTTCCTAGGTGTTGTAGCCCCGACGGGATTCGAACCCGCGTAGCTGGCTTGAGAAGCCAGAGTCCTAGGCCACTAGACGACGGGGCCGAGATTTACTTCTATTAAGTTTTTCTTTTAACTTTTACTGCTTCCTAGTGAGCTGGGGTACCAGGACTCGAACCTAGACTTACTGAACCAGAATCAGCAGGGCTGCCAATTACCCCATACCCCAAACTTTAATTTTCGACTGCGCAAGGATACCCGATTACTTTATTGAAGCTGCAATCCGCTCGAGTGAGCGCTCACGACCGAGGAGCTCTAGAGATTCAAACAGTGGTGGTGAAATGTGGCTACCGGTTACGGCAATTCGAATCGCACTAAAGGCGATACGCGGCTTGAGCCCCAAACCTTCAATTAACGCGGTCTTTAACGCTTCGTGAATAGTTTCATGATCCCAACTAGCAAGGCCTTTGAGAACTTCATCGGTCTTCTTCAAAACAACTTGAGATTGCTCATCTTGGATCTTTGGAAGTTCTTCGCTATCTACTGCGAATTTAGCCATGAATAGGAACTTAAGCATCTGTGAAACCTCAGCCAATGTGGCAATTCGTTCCTGAATTATTGGCAGCGCGCTCTTCACAACTTCTAGTTCGTCTGGAGTTCCGGTGATTACGCCATCTTTAACCAGGAATGGTGTGGTCCGCTTTAACAATTCATCAATTGTGAGTTCACGAATTTTATCGCCATTGATCGCTTCGAGTTTCTTCATATCAAATCGCGCAGGACTTGAATGAACTCGCTCAACTGTAAAGAGTTCGGTCAACTCTTTCATTGTTACATTCTCCCGATCTTCACCAGGTGACCAACCGAGAAGTGCTAAATAATTACAGATTGCTTCTGGCAGAAAGCCTCGTTCGCGATACCAAGCAATTGAAACTTCGCCATTGCGCTTTGAAAGTTTGGCATTGTCTTGACCCATTACAAATGGCAGGTGGGCAAAAGTTGGATAGTCAGATTCGCTAACTCCCATTGCTTGATAGACCCGGATCTGACGTGGTGTAGACGAAAGTAAATCTTCTCCGCGTAAGACGTGGGTTACTTTCATCATGATGTCATCAACTGCAACAGCCAATGTGTAAAGCGGTGACCCATCGCCACGGACTAAAACAAAGTCTGGAACGAAGTTGTGATCGAAGGTCACATCTCCGCGAATTGAATCGGTAAACGTTGTTGATCCATCAGGCATGCGCATCCGCAATACCGGCAATCTTCCCTCGCTCTTATATTTAGCTAAATCGTCTTGACTTATTTTTCGGCATTTTCCGTCATAACCTGGCGCAACGTTCGCGGCTTTCTGTGCTTCGCGACGCGCTTCAAGCTCTTCGGAGGAGCAATAGCAATGATAAGCATCGCCTTGAGCCAGAAATTTTGCAGCCCATTGCGCATAAATATCTAAACGTTGACTCTGTAAATATGGGCCGTATGGTCCGCCAACTTCTGGACCCTCATCCCAATTCAAACCCAGCCACTTCAAAGTATCTTGCGCCGCTTGGATATATTCATCAGTTACACGTTCGCGATCAGTATCTTCAATTCTAAAAATAAATTGGCCACCTGTGTGACGGGCATATGCCCAATCAAAGAGCGCAGTTCTAATGTTTCCAACATGCAGATCGCCGGTTGGAGATGGCGCGAAGCGAACTCGAACTGGTTTGTCAGAAGTATTAGTTGGCACGAGGCGATACCTTATTAGAAAGTGAGCCGATTCCTTCAATCGTCACAATAACTTCTGCTCCCTCTGGCATTGGGCCGATTCCTGCAGGTGTGCCGGTCAGAATTACATCGCCTGGAAGCAGCGTCATAACCGAGGAGATAAATTCGATAATTTGTGGGATCTTAAACATCATTGATGAGAGCGGTTCAGATTGCTTAACTTCGCCATTTAACGTGGTGATGATTTTCTGCGAAGCTGGCTCAAATTCAGTTTCGATCCACGGACCAAGTGGACAGAAGGTATCGAATCCTTTTGCGCGATTCCATTGGCCATCGACTTTCTGTAAATCCCGTGCAGTTACATCATTTGCAATTGTGTAACCGAAAATCACATCAGCAAATTTTGCAGCAGGAACATCTTTGCAAATTCGGCTTATAACAATTGCGAGTTCACCTTCGAAATCTACGCGCTCACTCATGCGTGGCCATTGGATCGTGTCATTTGGTCCGATAACTGAGGTATTTGGCTTCAAGAAAATTACTGGCTCTTTTGGAACTTGCGAACCCATTTCTGCTGCGTGATCCGCATAATTTTTGCCAACACAAACTACTTTGCTTCTAGGGATTACTGGTGCAAGTAACCGAACATCGGCAAGAGCGACTTTAGATTCAGTTGGAACTATTCCGCTATAAAGTGGATCGCCTCGTAAAACTAAAATTTGATCTTGATCGTTAAGTACACCAAAAAGTGGATCAGTGCCTAAACCCGCGCTGGCATTTGGAGAAAATCTGACGATTCGCATGCGGTAATTCTACCCGTTGCTTGTTACTCAAAGCGAAAGCAGTTCATCCTTATCGCTTACCAAATAAATTTTTGCGCCTAGATCTTCGCTTTTAATAACCGAGATGCTTGAGGGTGAAGGAGCCTGCCCACAAATAACAATCGCTTCAATTCCATTGATAGAACTAGCTTTTGCAACAACTAAAACCGCAAGCAGTGAATCAATCTCGAAACCACCACTTTTTACTGGAATCGCGACATAAGTTCGACCAGTGTTATCTCTAAGTGCGGCGGCAGAATTTGAATTGCTTCGCACCATCGTAGCTTTGGCGAGAGTTTGTAACTTTAGGTCTTCAGAATTATTGCTCAAGGACTGCCTCGGCTTCATCAATGATTCGTTCAGCGAGAACGGTTGCGATTCGGTGACGACGGCCAACTGGTCGCTCTGCTGTTAATTTAACGCCAGCAATAGAAATTGTGCTTCCCGGAATCGGTACTCGACCTAGCGTTTTCGCTAACAGTCCCCCGATGCTGTCCACATCTTCACGTTCGGATTCTAAAATTTCAATCTTAAAAGTTGAAGCAAAATCTTCGATATGCAACCTTGCTGAAAGACGCGCACTATTTTCAGAGAGCCACTCAATTTCTAGCTCGTCATCATCATATTCATCAGCAATTTCGCCAACGATTTCCTCCAAAATGTCTTCAATTGTTATCAAGCCAGCAGTACCGCCATACTCGTCAACAACTACCGCCATGTGTATTTGATCGCGCTGCATCTCTTTCAGAAGTTCGGCAGCTGTCTTAGTTTCTGGCACAAATGTTGCTTTACGAACGAGTTCTACAACGTTTTCATTCAATTCTGATTCGCGGTGCTCGTGGGTGCGCCGTGCTAAATCCTTTACATATGCAATACCGATTACGTTATCGAGATTTTCATCGATCACCGGAATTCTCGTAAACCCAGAACGAAGCGCAAGCGAGAGACCTTGGCGCAACGTCTTATTTCCTTCTATCCAAACTATCTCTGTTCGTGGAACCATTAATTCACGAACCAAGGTGTCGCCTAGTTCAAAAACTGATTGAATCATTTCGCGTTCGGATTCTTCTACTAAGCCATGCTGGCTGGCTTGATCAACTGCATCGCGAAGTTCTTCCTCATTTGAGAATTGACCAGTGCGCAGTTTGAAGCCCGCTCTGCGCAAGGTTTTTACAAGCGATTGTGGAAGTAGTGCGACAACTCTTGCAAAATCTAAGTTGTGGGACTTGCCGAAGGTACGGCCAACGTAAAATCCAATTACTAACCAGATAATCCCATCAAGTAAAAACCTCAGGGTCTTCATCGTTGGTTACGCCAATCCGCTAGGGTTTTTTCTTGAAGGTCGAACATTATTTTATGTTCATCTGGTTCCACATGGTCGAATCCCAATAAGTGTAGAACGCCATGAACTGTTAGCAAAGAAATTTCATCGGAAACCGAGTGATTCGTAGCTTGCTTAGCTGCGAACTGTGGACAGATGACAATATCGCCAATAATTCCCGGGCCATCGCTTGCAGAAAATGGTTTCAGCTCATCCATTGGAAATGAGAGCACATCAGTTGGACCGGGTAGATCCATCCATTGCACATGCAACTTTGTAATTTCATCTTCATCGACCAGGGTTATTCCTAGATCAGAATCGGGATGAATCCCCATTTTGTCTAAGGCAAATTCTGCTACCTCAACAATTTCATCTTCACTGCAAGCAATACCGCTGTTATTAGCAATTTCTATTCCCATGGGAATTAGCGATCACCGCTTCCAGATCGAATTGATCTTGTTACGTTTGGCGAAACTACTTTGCCAGCATCATGGCGACCGTAAGCATTCACGATATCGCCTACAAGTCGGTTTCGAACTACATCCTCTGAATCAAGTGTGATGAAAGAAATATCTTCAACGCCATCAAGGATTTCGCCAACAATTTTCAAACCAGATTGCGCACCATGAGGTAAATCAATCTGCGTGGTGTCACCAGTGATAACCATCTTTGAACCAAAACCGAGACGAGTTAAAAACATCTTCATCTGTTCGGCAGAGGTATTTTGAGCCTCATCCAAAATAATAAAAGCGTCATTTAACGTACGCCCGCGCATATATGCGAGAGGCGCAATTTCAATAATTCCAGATTGCATTAGACGTGGAATTGAATCTTGATCAATCATGTCGTGCAACGCATCGAAGAGCGGTCTTAAATATGGGTCGATCTTCTCTTGCAGAGTTCCTGGTAAAAATCCAAGGCGCTCTCCTGCTTCAACCGCTGGTCTAGTAAGAATAATTCGATTCACTTGCTTTGATTGCAGCGCTTGAATCGCCTTCGCCATTGCTAAGTAAGTCTTTCCAGTTCCAGCTGGACCAATTCCAAAGGTAATTGTGTTTTCATCAATTGCTTCGACATATCGCTTCTGATTCGCAGTTTTTGGGCGAATAGTTTTTCCACGGTTGCTTAGGATATTTAGAGAGAGAACTTCTGCTGGATGATCTGCAGGCTCGTGATTAAACATCTCAATCGAACGCAAAATTGCATCGCTATTTAAATGTTGACCCGCGCGCAATAAAACTAAAAGTTCGCGCACTAACCCTTCAAACTTAGCTAATTGCGTAAGATCGCCGCCCGCGAAAATTTCATTGCCGCGAACAGTTATTGAAATATCAGGAAAAGTCTTTTCAAATATTCGAAGATGTGCATCTTGGGCGCCAATAAGTGAAACCATAGGAATGGCGGTAGGCACGGTTATAAGTGCGGTTTTAATCGAATCCATTAGGCGAAATACTACTTTTAACCTGGTGGCCAGGCGAATGGACGCCCGCCAAGAAGATGTAAGTGAGCGTGAAAGACACTTTGTCCGGCGCTAGCTCCGGTGTTGAACACACTTCGGTAACCATCTAAACCGCGATCCGCCGCGATCTTTGCCGCTGCTGCATGCAACTTGGCTGAGATATCTGGTGCACCCTTTGCTACATCCGCAGCGTTTTCATAGTGCGCCTTTGGGATTATTAGGACATGCGTTGGAGCTTGTGGCGAAATGTCATTGATTGCGAATACGTCATCGGATTCAAATACGAACTCCACCGGAATTTCACCTGCAACCATTTTGCAGAATAAGCAACTCATCTTGAAATCACCATCGCCCAATCAAAGCAGATACTGCACTTAAAGCCGCGCCTCCAGCATGGGCGCTGCGAAAAACTTCAGGTCCGAGTCCAACTATGTGGGCTCTAGAGCTCTGGAGAAGCGCAAGTTCGCTTTCGCTTATTCCGCCCTCTGGCCCGATAACAATGATGATTTCTGTTAGCTCTGAAAACTTAGAGGTCACTACTTCCGACAATTTCGTCGTGGCCGACTCATGCATCACGAGTATTGCACCAGTTTCACTTTCAATTTCAAGAAGTTCTGAGAGCGATAGCTCTTCAATTATCTCAGGTGTTCTAAACCTACGTGATTGTTTCGTTGCGGCTATCGCAGCGCTCTGCCACTTTGAAAGCGAATCTTTCTGCCACTTTGAAATGCTGCGCTCTGCCTGCCAGGGAATAATCAAATCCACACCGGATTCAACCAAGATTTCAATTGCTTCCTTAACTCGATCAGATTTAGGAAGCCCTTGTACAACTACCAATTTTGGCGACTTCATTTGTTGAGATCCACGTTCTAAGACTTTTGCGCTAAATGACTTCTTATCAATATTTTCAACGCTGGCGCGTACCCAATTTCCAGCGCCATCAGAAACCAGAATCTCTTCACCGGTTTTTATTCGCAGAACTTTAATTGCATGGTGGGCTTCATCCCCATCAACTTCTATTGCCGCCGAATCCCCGAGTTTTTCGACAAGAAAGAGCGTCAACATCTATCGGTTAAACGCATCTCTAAAGCGCCCAAAGAAGCCAGCTGAGTGTTGATTTCCCCGAGTATGAATCTCCACATCTTCGCCGCTTTCACCACGAGATTTTGCAAGTGATTTCATTAGCTCTTCTTGTTCTTTATTCAATTTACTTGACGTGAACGATTAAATCTCCACGGCCATGTCCGCGCAATTTATTCATTCCCAAATCTTTTAAGATAACTGTCCCGCCACTAACAAAACCTGGCTTAATTTGAACTTCATGTGGTCCATCCAGGGTTTCAATTTTTACCTTACAGCCAAGCGCTGCTGATGTCATTGGAATGATTATCGAGATATGCAGATTATTCCCATCACGCACTAAAAACTCATGTTGGGTTTCAACAATTTCAACATATAAATCACCAGCAGGGCCGCCACCAGGACCAACTTCGCCCGCGCCGCTCATTTGAATTCGATTTCCAGTTTCAACTCCTGCTGGAATTTTAATTGGAATTACTTTTCGCGAACGTACTCGTCCATCACCAGCACATTCACCGCAGGGATCTGAAATTACGCTGCCATATCCCTGGCATGCCGCACATGGGCGACTTGTCATTACTTGACCAATAATTGAACGGGTAACTTGTTGAGTTTCACCGCGTCCTTTACAAATTGCACACATGTTTGGCTTAGAACCATTCGCGCAGCCAGATCCAGAACATTTCTCGCAATTTACTGCAGTCTCAAGATTTAATTCACGCTCTGCTCCAAAACATGCTTCAGCCAAATCTAATTCCACTCTAATAAGTGCGTCCTGCCCAGCACGCATTCGTGCACGCGGTCCGCGATTAGAAGCGCCACCACCGAAGAAAGCATCCATGATGTCGCCGAAGCCAAAGTTTTGTCCACCGCCAAATTGTGAAAATGGATCGCCGCCTAAGTCATAGCGTTGACGCTTCTCGGGATCGCTCAATATTTCATAAGCAGTTGTAATTTCTTTAAATTTTTCAGCCGCACTTGGATCTGGATTTACATCAGGATGATATTCCCGGGCTAGTTTGCGGTAAACCTTTTTGATTTCATCAAAAGAAGTATCACGATCGACGCCAAGGGTTGCGTAATAATCAGCCATCTACGCCTTTTCTCCCAAGAAATGACCGATATAACGCGCAACAGTATTTACTGCAGCCATAGAGCTGGCGTAATCCATTCGCGTTGGTCCCAAAATTCCAAGTGCGCCATGGTTGGCACTACCAGTTCCATAACTCATTGAAACCAAACTTGTTGTCTTTAATGAACGTTCGCCCTGTTCATCCCCGATTTTTACTTGAAGTGATGAACCAGCATCAGAAAGCAAACGTAGTAAAACTACTTGTTCTTCTAACGCTTCCAATATTGGGTGAATTGCCATCGACATTTCCTGAGTTGATCTCGCTAAATTCGCAGTTCCAGCAAGTACTACTCGATCTTCATCGGGGTATTGAATTACGGCTACTTGCTTAGTTATCTGCGCAAGCAACTTTGCAGTTCGACCTAAGACATCATCAAGATTATTTGCACCATCTAAGAAATTTTCAATCGCTCGTCGCTCAGCTGTGGAAAGTGGCTTTATCTCAGCAATTTTATCGACGAACATTCGATACCCACTATTTGTTGGGATTCGCCCAGCACTTGTATGTGGTTGCTTTATCAGCCCCGCATCTTCCAAGATCGCCATATCGTTTCTAATTGTTGCTGGTGAAACCCCAAGGCCATGTCGCTCGGCAATAACTTTTGAGCCAACCGGCTCTTCGGTAGCAACGTATTCATCAACGATTGCACGAAGAATTTCCAATTGCCGATTTTGCATACCTAATTGCATGAAATTTCCTACTTAAATTATTACAAGAGTTGCAGAGAGCAGGATCAAAAGAACCACTGCAGGAACTGCGCTCTTCATTTTATTTGCCTTGGAATGTGAATAAATTGCGACGCCCATTGCAATCCAAAGTACTAGATTTGCAAGCCAACCGATTAACTCTTCTGGATATCTGATTGCGTAAATAAGTCCAACAGCAGCAACTGCTTCTACTAAACCAATTAATCGAGCAATCCGATCGCCGATGTTTACATCACGAGTACCGGCTAACCCCTTCTCGCTTCCGCTAAGTTTCATTGCGCCAGAAGCTAGGAAAACTAGAGCCAAGAGGCCGAGCAGAGCGTTGTGGGCTAAATGCATGGTCAAACGCTACTACAACAAGATTTCGCGCACGATTCGATCTGCCATCAAACGCCCAGAACGGGTTAGCGAAACAACTCCCGCCTCCCAGCTCTGTGCAGATAACTGACCAGCGGTGACATAACTCTCGATTCGGGCCAAACTTTCACCAGACAAACTCGCCTTCGAAATTCCAGATGGAAGTCTGATTGCAAGCATTATTCGCTCACTCTCAATCTGTTCGGCAACAAGAGTTTCGCTATCCAAAACTGGTGAGTCATTACTCTCAAGAAGTTTCTTATATGTAGTTGGATGTTTAACATTCCAAAATCGGACACCATCTATATGTGAATGCGCGCCCGGCCCAAGTCCCCACCAATTATCACCTTGCCAATATGCAATGTTGTGGCGACATTCTCCGCCAGCTTTTGCCCAGTTAGAGAGTTCATACCAATTGAATCCTGCCTTTGAAAACTCTTCATCTGCAATTAAATACTTATCCGCAGTTTGATCATCATCCGGAATAACAATCTCGCCACGTTTTACTTGCGCAGCCAGTTTTGTACCATCTTCAACAATCAAGGCATATGCAGAGATATGAGTAATCGGTAGTGCTAAGGCAGATTTAATTGTTGCGCGCCAATCTTCAATAGTCTCACCTGGAGTTCCATAAATAAGATCAACGCTAACTTGCTCAAAGCCCACTTCTCTCGCCCAGTTAGTAGCTTTAATAACATTCTCTGGGTTATGAGTGCGATCCAAAACAGCTAAGACATGTGTAGCTGCAGATTGCATTCCAAATGAAATTCGATTAATTCCTACTCCGCGAAGCGCGGCCAACTTTTCTTTAGAAACAGTGTCAGGGTTTGCTTCAATAGTGATTTCAATATTCGTCGCAAAACCAAAATCTGATTTAAGTGAATCTAGAACTCGACCTAAGTCAGCTGGCTCCATAAGGGTCGGGGTTCCGCCGCCAAAAAATATGGTTTCGATTGGCTTGCTTGCCTGCAATTTACCCTTTGCAATCTTGCTTTCTGCAATTAGTAGATCGATATATCCAGTTGATACTTCAGCAATGTCGCTGCCAGCTTTTAATTCACCAGGTGTGTAAGTATTAAAGTCGCAGTAGCCACAGCGCTTAAGGCAATACGGAATGTGGATGTAGAAAGTAAGTGGGCGACTCATGGGAATTAACCCTTGGCCTTCGCCTTAGCCTTATCAACATCGGCATCAGTTGTGAGTGCCGCGATGAATGCCTCTTGTGGGACTTCAACTCGACCAACCATCTTCATGCGCTTCTTTCCCTCTTTCTGCTTTTCGAGGAGTTTGCGCTTACGAGAAATATCTCCGCCATAACACTTAGCAAGTACGTCTTTTCGAATCGCGCGAATACTTTCGCGGGCAATAATTCGAGATCCAATAGCAGCCTGAATTGGAACTTCGAATTGTTGTCTTGGGATTAATTCGCGAAGCTTTGTCGTCATCATTACGCCATAGGCATAAGCCTTATCTTTGTGAACAATTGCGCTAAATGCATCTACGCCTTCGCTCTGCAGCAAGATATCAACCTTTACTAAGTCGCCTTCAGCCTCGCCAATTGGTTCGTAATCAAGGGAGGCATAACCACGAGTCTTTGATTTAAGTTGGTCGAAGAAGTCGAAGACAATTTCGGCAAGTGGCAAGGTGTAGCGAATCTCTACACGATCTTCTGAGAGATAATCCATACCGAGCAGAGTTCCACGACGTTCTTGGCAGAGTTCCATGATTGCACCAATGAATTCGGCAGGTGCCAGAACTGTTGCACGAACGATTGGTTCGAATACAGCTTCAATTTTATCGTTTGGAAATTCTGATGGATTTGTAACAATAAGTTCTTTGCCATCGCCCTTAACAACGCGATAGACCACGCTTGGTGCTGTCGATATAAGTGAGAGACCAGCTTCACGTTCCAGGCGTTCGCGAACAATTTCCATGTGAAGCAAACCTAGGAAACCACAACGGAAACCAAAACCAAGTGCAGCCGAAGTTTCTGGTTCGTAGACAAGTGCCGCATCATTCAATTGCAATTTATCAAGTGCTTCACGGAGCATCGGATATTCGGCGCCATCTAATGGGAATAGGCCTGAGAAAACCATCGGCTTTGGATCTTTATATCCGGCAAGCGCTTTTGTAGTTGGGTTGTGATAAGTAGTGATCGTGTCACCAACTCTTGATTGGCGAACATCTTTAACACCAGTAATTACATAACCTACTTCACCAACACCAAGGCCCTTACTGACAACTGGTTCGGGCGAGATAACGCCAACTTCAAGCATTTCGTGGCGCACGCCGGTTGAGAACATTTGAATTTGATCGCGAGTAGATAAATGGCCATCAACAACACGAACATAGGTAACAACGCCGCGGTATGTGTCATAAACCGAGTCAAAGATAAGTGCGCGAGCTGGTGCGTTTGCATCGCCAACTGGTGCCGGAATTTGCTTAACAATCTGGTCTAGTAATTCAGTAACACCTTCGCCAGTTTTTCCAGAAACACGAAGGCAATCTTCTGGTTGGCAGCCAATTAACTTTGCAAGTTCTTCTGCGAATTTTTCAGGTTGTGCTGCAGGTAAATCGATTTTATTTAGCACTGGAATGATTGTTAGATTGTTCTCCATTGCAAGATATAAATTTGCAAGAGTTTGCGCTTCGATTCCTTGCGCACAATCGACAAGTAGTACGGCGCCTTCGCAAGCAGCGAGGGATCTTGAAACTTCATAAGTAAAGTCAACGTGTCCAGGGGTATCGATCATGTTGAGGATGTATTCCTGGCCATCAATGCCAGAACGCCATGGCAGGCGAACTGCTTGGCTCTTAATTGTGATTCCGCGTTCGCGTTCAATATCCATGCGATCTAAATATTGGGCACGCATATTTCGTTGTTCAACAACTTCGGTGATTCCGAGCATACGATCGGCAAGAGTTGATTTACCGTGATCAATATGGGCAATGATGCAGAAATTACGAATCTGCGCGGGATTAGTAGATGCCGGTTGCGGCGCTTTGGCTAAATCAATGGCAGGCATTTATCCCCCGAGATTACTAGCCGTTTCTTAATTGAAAAAATTTTTGGGTAAAACAAAAATTACTTGGTGCCAGCTTTGTTTGCTTGCTTAGCCATCGCTGACTTTCTGTTTGCTGCTGCATTTGCGTGAAGTACGCCGCTGCTTACTGCAACATCAAGTGTCTTTGAAGCTAGACGAAGTTCTTCAGCAATTACCTTGCTATCGCCAGAAGTTACTGCGTCACGGAAGCGACGGATCGCGGTCTTGATCGCTGAACGAGCAGACTTGTTACGTAGTTGAGCCTTTTCGTTTGTACGAATTCTCTTGATCTGCGACTTGATATTTGCCACTTCGAACTACCTTCTAATCTCTTGAAATCTAAGCCCTAGCTTGTGCTGGGCAGACGCGCAGATTACCAGCGAAGGACCCAATCACTCAAACTCGGGAAGTAATAGCAATAATCGCACGCTCTAACGAGTGAATCGGATCGACTGCCGCGCCCTTGATATCCGCATCTGCTTGGGCGACTGCCACTACAGCCCCGGCCAAGGTTGCAGGAGTCCACTTCGAAAGTTGGCGCCGAGCCTTATCAATCTGCCAAGGTGCAAGTCCAAGTGGGCCTGCTAACTCAAATGATTTAACTCCCCTAGACGCACCAGAAACTTTTGCCAAAGTCCGAAGTGAACCTGCCAATGCGCTCGTGATTAATACTGGATCAGTTCCGGTTGCTAGGGCATTTCTAAGTGCAATTAACGCAATATCGCGTTTGCCATCGAGAGCGGCATCAGCAACATCAAAACCAGTTGTTTCGATGCGACCGTTTTGAAATTTTAAAACATCAGTATCGTCAATCATTTTTCCGCCCACAACATCAGCAGCAAGTTGCGAACAGGCTGCGCCTAATTCGCGAAGATCACTTCCCAACGCATCTAAGAGCGCTTGAACCGCTTCGGTGGAAATCGTGCGACCAAGACGTTTGAATTCTGCGCGAATGAAATCAGATTTCTCGCCATCCTTTTTTATTACATCGCAAGCTACGACAGTTGGTTTAACTTTCTTAATTTTTTCAAGGAGAGCTTTTCCTTTAACTCCACCTTTGTGCCAGAGAACTAGCTCCACGCTCTCATCTTGCGCTTCTAAATATGCAGTAATTTCCTCGCCGAGTTCAGCGGCCAAGTCTTGAATCTCTTTTATAACTATGACTCGGGCATCGCCAAAGAGGGATGGTGCAAGTGCATCTGTGATTCCGCCAAGTTCTAATTCGCCTGCTTCTAGAATAGTTACCGTAGCGCCTTTAAATTTTGCGACTACATCCGAGATTGCGCGGTCGGCAAGGAGTGATTCTCCGCCTTGCAATAGCGTTATCCCCACGAAATATTCCACCAATCATTTCTCTTAGTTCTGATCTTAAGGGCCCCGTCAACCGATAGGGCACCATCTTGATCGGTGCGTAGGACCTTTGCTCCTATTGATTGCAGCGCGTTCACGGTGCTAGCTGCTGGATGACCATAACTATTTCCCGCGCCAACGCTGATTAAGGCGATTTTAGGATGCAGTGCCGACAGCAATGGTGGGTATTGAAATGAAGAGCCGTGGTGTGAAACTTTATAGATATCAACTGGGGCAATCTTGGTAAGTGCGAGCATCGCTTCCTGTGCTTGTGGTTCTAAATCCCCGGCCGAAAATATCCGTAAATTTCCCACAGTTATAAGTAGGGCAATACTCGAATTATTTATTGCAGAGCCATCACCAGGCAGAACATCGAAATTTGATTGCACTTTACTTGGCCAGAGAACTTGAATTTCTACCTGACCTTTTGAACTTTGAAATCTAACAACCTCTCCCGTAGTCGCTTGGTGGATTGGGATATTTCCAAGCAGCAACACCGCGGAATCTCGCTCGCTCTTAGGTTGATCAAAGTTTGATACCCAAACACTTGAAACTTTTCGTCCCGACAGAACACCATCTAAACCATGAACGTGATCGGCATGAAAATGTGAAAGTACTAGCAAGGGAATTCTCTCGATGTTTAAATCATTAAGGCACTTATCCATAAGTTTCGGGTCTGGCCCAACATCAATTACTAGCGCTTCATGGTTGCCTAAGTTAATAGCTAAGCCATCGCCCTGTCCCACATTGCAATTTGCAACGCTCCAATTTGTGCCAGGCCAGCGCCCTGGAAGCGCTATAACCAGAATTGCTGCCACCAAGAGAAGAGATAGCGCAAGCCACTTTCTAAACTTGATTAGCGCAATTATCAAGAGCGCGATTGCCGCACCTAAATAGCTCTTGGGCAACATCAATACTGGAAGGCCTGATGCGAAGTTTGAAATCCAAACAATCAATTGTGCGAGTGGTTTGATAAGCACGAGAAGCAGATGCGAAATTCCAGGAATTATTGGCGAAACGATTGCAGCAATAAATCCAATTACAGTTATCGGTGCTACAACCGGTTCAGCCAGAATATTTGCGGGAATTGAAACCAGCGAAAATAGACCAGAAATAGCGAGAATAACGGGAGTGCACATAATTGTTGCCGAGAGTGGAATCGCAATTAACTGGGCAAATTTTTCGTGCCCGAACTTCTCGCCGAGATAAATCTCAAGCTTTGGCGCCAACAATAAAATGCCCGCAGTAGCCGCTACCGAAAGTGCGAATCCTGGATCTATTGCTTGAAAAGGATCCATCAAGATTAGAAAGGCGATGGCAAGACCGAGCGAAGGAATTGAATCTGCTTTAATTCCACGAGCCTTTGCAATCAAAATAACGGCGCTCATGACACTCGCCCGCAAAACAGATGGCGATGGTCGAACCAGAAAGATGAAACCAATTAATACCAAACTGGTAAGAATTAACCTTGATCTAACTCGTTTAAAAACCCATTGTGAAAGCCAGAGTAAAAACGCCGCAATAATCGCAAAGTTTGCGCCACTTACTGCAGTTAAATGTGAGAGCCCAACTCTTCGCATATTTACCGCAAAGGTTGGTTCTTCAAGCGAGGTATCTCCGATTACTAGCCCTGGGATTAGTGCGCCACCAGCACCACCAACCGAGATCGCGCTCTTGCGAAAAGCATCTCGAATTTTCGCTGATAGCCGTTGCAGATAATTTGCTTGCGATAACTTTCTAAAATTTCCAGTTGTGGCAATAAGTGCGGCAACTCGGCGTTCGGCGGTAGGAAACGCAACGCCAGTTACCGTGAACTTCTCCCCAGGAATCAACCGGATCTCTTTGGAACTCGTTAATCGAATCGGCAATCTAATTGATTTACTTACGCCAGCAATTCTTATAGTTGAAATAGATGCCAGCGCCGTCATGGAAGCGCCACGAAGCCGTGAACCAATCACCTTCGGCTTACTCCAGGTTGGATCAGTTTTCAAAAAACCAATAATTTCAACTTCCGGATTTCCTACAAGTGATTTGGCTAAGAAGTTATGCGTTAACCCGACCTGTCGGATTGCACTTCCCGCACTTCCCGTTAGAACTGCAGCGATCAGAATTAACGCCAAACTTCGTTTTAGCCCCGCAAGTGCAATACAGAGAACTATCGCAAGATAACTCCAAGGTGCACTTAAGATTCCCGCAATCGCAGCGCCAAGCCAGATTGCCAGGCCAAGTGCGAGTAATCGAAAATCGTAGCTCTTTAGATTCGAAGCAACTTCGAGATCTCCGCGAATTTGGCATCACCAATTCCGGTAACTTTCTTTAAATCATCAATCAATATAAACGGTCCATTTAATTTGCGATAAGCAAGGATTCGATTTGCCATGACCGGACCAATGCCAGGCAAGGTATCTAATTGCGCCAATGTCGCAGAATTCAAACTTAGCGGCGTCGATGCGGTTGGAGCTTTAGCTTTTACCGAACTTCGTGAACTAGTGGAGTAAGAAACTTTCGGTGCGCCAACAATTATTTGTTCACCATCAAATAGAAGATGAGCCAGATTAATATCGCCCAAATTAACTCCGGGAAGAGCACCACCTGCAAGATTTAGTGCATCAATCGCCCGCGAGCCCTTATCAAGTGAGTAAACGCCAGGCTTTCGAACTCGTCCAGAAACATCAACGATTAATACTTCAGCAATCGCAGGAATCGTAGGAGTTATTACTGTTGGAATTATCGTCTCAGTAGATTGTGAGCCGTGTCCCTGCGCCAGTACGAAGAAGATTGCCCCCACCGCAATAAATGCGCCAAATACAATCAATACCGCTTTGCGTTGCTCATTGGTAAAACCGAAATCCAAATATTTATCTCGAATAACTTCTTTGAGTTCATTTAACATGCCCGGAATCTAACTTCGCCGGCACCTTCAAATATTGGAGAGGCTATCTCCTTGTGAATTAAAGAACGATGTTAACTAATTTAGGTGCGCGTGTAATAACTTTCGAGATCTTTGCGCCAGCAATAGCCGCGGCTATTTCGGGATTAGCCATCGCAAGTTTCTCTAGGTCGGCATCAGAGATGTTTGGTGAAACTTCAATTCGATCTTTGATCTTGCCATTTACCTGCAAAATTGCGGTGACTGCATCGGCTTCAAGCAACTTCGGATCAACAACTGGCCAGCCAGCAAGCGCCACACCTGGCTTGTGTCCAAGAATTTCCCACATCTCTTCCGAGGTGAATGGAGCGACAAGTGAAAGTGCAATCGCAATTGCTTCGGCAGCTTCACGGACCGCGGGATCAGCAGGGCCACATCCAGAATCAATTGCCTTACGAGTTGCATTAACTAATTCCATTACGCGGGCTACGGCAACATTGAATCTAAAAGATTCGACTGCAAATCCAATATCGTGAAGTGCTTTGTGAGTTACTTTGCGCAGCGACACATCACCCTTAGAAAAATCTGTACCGGCTGGGCTTGTTACATCGCCAGAGATACGCCAAGCACGATTTAAGAATTTAACTGAACCGGAGGGTGAAACATCTGACCAGTCGACATCATCTTCAGGCGGACCAGCGAAGACCATCGCAAGGCGAATCGCATCGACACCGTGATTCGCGAGTTCATCTGAAAGTCGAACTAAATTTCCACGAGATTTGGACATCGCAGAACCATCCATCAAAACCATTCCTTGATTTAGCAGCCTGGTGAAAGGTTCAACAAAATTCAAATGGCCAAGGTCGTGTAATACCTTGGTGAAGAAACGTGAATATAACAAGTGCAGAATTGCATGGGTTACGCCACCAACATATTGATCAACTGGTAACCAGGTTTCAACTTCCTTTTTATCGAAGGCGACATCATGGCGATCTGTGCTGGTGTAACGAAGGAAATACCAAGATGAATCAAAGAAGGTATCCATCGTGTCGGCATCGCGCTTTGCTGGCGCCCCGCACTTAGGACAATCAACATTTACCCAATCAGATGCGGCGCCAAGTGGTGATGTTCCCTTTGGTTTCAAATCTAAGCCAGTGGCAGATGGAAGCTCTACTGGTAATTGGTTTTCTGGAACTGGAACTTCGCCACATTTATCGCAATGAATAATTGGAATCGGTGTTCCCCAGAAACGTTGACGAGAAATCAACCAATCACGCAGACGATAATTCTTTGCCGCTTTACCAAGTTCTTTCTGGGCGAGTTCGGCAATAATTTTGGTGATTGCTTCATCTTTTGAAAGTCCATTTAGTGAGCCAGAGTTAACAAGTTTTCCATCACCAGTAGTTGCGATTCCAGTCTCACTTGGGTCGCCCTCCTCGCTGGAAACAACAACCTGAACTGGAAGTTTCATTGCTTTTGCGAAATCTAAGTCGCGTTGGTCGTGTGCTGGAACCGCCATGATTGCGCCAGTCCCGTAATCTGCAAGAACGTAATCACTCGCCCAAATTGGAAGCTTTGCACCATTCACTGGATTGATTGCATAACGCTCTAAGAAAATTCCAGTCTTTGGTCGATCAGTTGCTAGGCGATCAATATCAGTAACAGCTTTAACACCTTCGAGATACTTAGCGAATTCACCTTCTACTTTTGAGCCCGAAACTAACTCTGCAGCAAGTGCAGAATCTGCAGCTACCACCATAAAGGTTGCGCCATACAAAGTATCTGGTCTTGTGGTGTAAATAGTTACTGGCTCGTCGCGGCCTTCAATAACAAATTTAACTTCAGCACCAACAGAACGACCTATCCAATTGCGCTGCATCATTAGAACTTTCTCTGGCCATTGGCCTTCGAGTTGTTCCATGTCATCTAATAGGCGATCGGCATAATCAGTAATCTTTAAATACCATTGATTTAGCTTCTTCTTTGTTACAGCTGAATCGCAT
>JAPLAY010000037.1 GCA_026393035.1 Actinomycetota bacterium | reverse complement strand
CTTAGGTAATCAAGTTTGGGGCCATGAGTACTACACCTTAGTTAAGGGTGAAAAAGGTTTAACTCTTGATTCACATGGCCGCGAGGCAGATCTCTTTGCTTAAGGCTTTCGGTTCTCTTTTACTCGGAGCAGCCATTGGATTTGTTGGTGTACTGCTGCACAACGCTTTTCCACCTTTTGGAATAATTTTGGCTATTTTAACTACAGCCGTTGGCATAAATTTCGCAGGCCAATTATTTGGATTTAGAAAATATAAAATAATTACCGCAGTCGCATGGATTGCAGTTGCGCTCCGCGCTGGTTCTTATGGCCAGAGCCATGAAATATTAATTATTTCAAATACCAATGGAAATATTTTCTTACTTGGTGGCCTACTTGTTGCCACAATATTTGCGCTAAAGAAAGTTTAAATCCAGTTCCACTCTTGACCGCCAGGCGTATCTTTAACTAAGACACCCAAACCTGCCATCAGATCGCGGATTTCGTCGCTCTTGGCAAAATCCTTATCTAATCTGGCAACTCTTCTGGCCTCAAGTAAGTTTTCTAATTCAGGAGTGAGTTCTACTTTAGGAGCTTCTCCGCGCTGTAAGTCCAAGCCATAAATTTGATCCATAACTTCAAAGCAAGCCGCTTTTGTTGCACCAGATAAGAATTCGTCTTTTTCAAGTTTGCGAAGTTGTTGCAAGGCTCGGGGAGTATCTAAATCATTTTGAATATCTTGTAGCGAACCTTCGGTGAAATCAGCTACGAACTTCTCATCGACGTCGCCATCTTCACACCAATTCGTATATTTACCACGCCAACGGTTAAGCGTTGTATCTGCAGCTTTTAGCGCATCCCAAGTTAAATCCATCTGACTTCGATATCTATTCTCTAAGAAACAGAGGCGCAGAGAGAGTGGATCCAAACCTTTGGCAATCACATCAGAAAGCAGAACAACATTTCCAGCGCTCTTAGACATCTTGCGACCTTCGAAAAGAAGATGTTCGCCATGTACCCAATTTTCAACTACTTCATAACCCGCTGCAGAGTTTGATTGGGCTCGTTCATTTTCGTGATGCGGAAAACGCAGATCAATGCCACCTAGATGTAAATCAACGTTTCCTTCGAGGAAATGCAGAGACATGGCCGAACATTCAATATGCCACCCTGGAAAACCAGGACCCCAAGGTGAATCCCAAATCATCTGAGTTCTATTTTCTGCAGCTTTCCAGAGCGCCCAATCTGCGTGGAATTTCTTCGCGCCATCATCTACATATTCATAACGATGACCAGGTTTTAGTGAGTCAAGTCGATTGCCTGAAATATCGCCATAACCTGCAAAACTATTTGCAGCGAAGTACACACAACCATCACTACCTACGTAGGCGTGATTACTTGCAATTAAATTAGAGATTAAATCGAGCATCAAAGGAATCGTTTCGCTGGCCTTTGGATATTTGGCCGCTGGAATCACATTCAATCCAGCCAAGTCGCGATGAAAGGTTGCTTCATACTTCCGAGCAATTTCAAAAGGGTCAATCGCTTCAGCTTTTGATTGGGCCAACATTTTATCTTCACCAATTTCGCTGCCATCAAAGTCTTCGCCCATGTGTCCGACATCAGTAATGTTTTGAATCAAATTTGCTGAAGTGCCAGAGAAAGTTAGGGTTCGCGTTATTAAATCACCAAGGAGAAAGGTCCGAAGATTTCCGACATGTGCATCGCGATAGACGGTCGGGCCACAGCAGTAGATCTGAACTTCAAACCCATTCTTGGCGCAGACTTCTTTTAATTCTCGCGCTTTAGTGTCGAAGATAAATAACCCAGTGTTCATTTCTCAACAACAACTTTCCAGAGAGCTATAGCGGAATGATCGAACTTTTTTAAGGTGCCATCTTTCTTGCGAACCGCATCAATCTCCTCTAAGACACCAAGCAAATCTCGGAATCCGCCCTCGGGGTCATGCAAGCGAATTGATACCCGTTTTCCTATCTCGCTGATGGAAGGAGTGGGATTTCCCATATTTAAAGCTCCTCCTTCACTCATTTCAATACTTAATATTTCGGACTATTCGCTATCCTAGGCTCATTAGTTCTTATAGGAAGGTAACCAAGTGACATACATAATTGCAGAACCTTGTGTAGATGTTAAGGATAAATCTTGTATCGAAGAATGTCCTGTTGATTGCATTTACGAGGGTGGGCGCATGCTCTACATCCAGCCAGATGAGTGCGTAGATTGCGGCGCTTGCGAACCAGTATGCCCAGTAGAAGCTATTTACTACGAAGATGATGTGCCGTCACAATGGAAAGAATTCGGAAAAGCTAATAGTGAATTCTTCGTCGAGATTGGCTCACCAGGTGGCGCAGGCAAAGTTGGCGCAACTGGAACTGATCATTCATTAGTTAAAGCTCTTCCACCAAAAGCCGAGTAAGTGGATCGCCCTGAAGCTTCCTGATTTTCCGTGGGATGCACTGGCGCCATTTAGTTCCCGTGCATCTAAACATTCTGGTGGCTTAATTAATTTGTCCCAAGGAACACCGGTAGACGCAACTCCAGAATTTATTCAAGCTGCGCTGCGAGATTCTTCAAATGCCCCAAGTTATCCCGTAACTATTGGAACGCCAGAGTTACGCGAAGCAATGCGAAACTGGGCCATAAAAACTTTAGGTGTTAGTGGTGAATTCGATGTACTTCCAACAATCGGTTCCAAAGAACTTGTCGCTTGGTTGCCTTCAATCTTGCGCGCTAAAACTGTGCTCTATCCAAAAGTTGCATATCCAACATATTTAGTTGGTTCGATGATCCATGGCAGCGAAGCAATTGCTGTTGACATTGATGCTGCTACTTGGCCAAAGAGTGAAATAGCTTGGATCAATTCGCCATCAAACCCAACCGGGCGAGTTCATAGCGAGGATGAATTGATTGCCGCAATTTCCTATGCTCGCAAAAACAACTCACTAGTTGTAAGCGATGAGTGTTATATAAGTTTTCCAGCAACTGGCCCAGCCCCAGTATCAATTCTTAAATTGGCTGCGGGAAATAATAAGAATTTGCTTGCAGTACATTCGATGTCAAAGCGTTCCAACCTTGCAGGTTATCGCGCTGGATTAATTGTTGGTGATGCTGCAATAATTTCGGAGATTCGCGAAGTCAGAAAACATGCAGGAATGATGGTTCCACTTCCAATTCAGAGAGCAATGACTGTGGCCCTTGGGGATGAATCTCATGTTGCGCAGCAGGCTGGACGTTATGCCAAGCGCCGTGAGGTATTAAGTGCCGCCCTTGTTAAAGCGGGATTCAAAATAGATTTCTCTAGCGCTGGTTTATATATCTGGTGCACGCGAAATGAAGATAGTTGGGATTCAGTTTCATGGCTTGCTGATCTGGGAATTTTGGCAACCCCAGGAATTTTTTATGGCGAAGCTGGGCGTCAACATATTCGTATCGCAATGACTGCAACAGATTCGCAGATTGTTGATGCCGCAGACCGCATCTTGAAACACATTTAACGTGGCAACTGAATTAGAGAGCGCACTAGATAGCGCAGCCAAATTAGCGTTGGATTCTAAAACCCTAGTTCGAATTGTCCTATCGGGCCGCCGGAGAAATATGAGCGTTCCATTCGAACGGATTGATATTCGTCCAGTCTTAATCAAAGATGAAATTACCTATCAGGTGACGCAGACCGACGGCCGTATTACTACGGCTAAAAATATTTCACCAAAAAAATTCAATCCTCGCCAATACTTGGAGATGGGTTACGCGAATATTTTGGTCGAGCACACAAGTGGGGCGCTTTCGATTCGAATAACCAAGAAGGGCGAGGCTCAGGTTCATGAAGAGAAAGGTGCGCGTGAGCAGAACCTAGAACACGATCGCAAGAAGGTTCGATTATTAGATTCTGCAGATCCATTCCTGATTGAAGTTGGCATAAGTGATGCGAATGGCAAAGTTAAGCCAACTCGCGCCGATAAGTATTTACAGGTGGAAGAATTTCTTCGCTTACTTGTCCCAACCCTTAATTCCGCAATCGCTGCAAAACAGATAGCTAAGCCAACTACTTCTAAACCACTTGTAATTGCCGATCTAGGTTGCGGTAATGCGTATCTAACTTTTGCGGTCCATCAATACTTAAAGAGTATGAATATTCCAGTCCATGTAATTGGCATTGATATCAGACCAGAATCTTTGAAACGAAACACTGAAATTGCTAAAAAGTTGGGGATTTCTAAATCTATTGAATTCAAGGCTGAAGCAATCGATCAAACCTCACTTACATCTTGCGATATTGCGATCGCCCTTCATGCCTGCGACACCGCGACTGATGATGCGATTGCTTGGGCAGTTAATGGGGGAGCAAAGTTATTGCTAGTAGCACCTTGCTGTCAGCATGATTTACAAACTCAAATGAGCCAAATTCCAGAACCGTGGAACATTCTTACCAAGCACGGATTAATTAAAGAACGCCTCGGCGATTTAATGACGGATTCTTTGCGAGCACAAATACTGAAGCTCAAGGGTTATCGCACCGAGATAATTGAATTCATTGGGGGCGAACATACGCCTCGAAATATAATGATTCGAGCAGTGCTTACAAATGCCAAGCCAACTTCTGATGATCTAGCCACTTACAAGAAGATGTTAAGCGATTGGCAGATTGATCCAGCCTTAGCCAGCAGACTTAACATACTCGAGTAGCGCGCTGCGTTCTGAATCTATTTCAGAGACATAAGATTTAACTACATCGCCAATAGAAATAATAGAGATAAGTTCTCCCGAATCGTTAATAACAGGGACATGGCGAATTCTTTTCTCGGTCATTAGAGCCATTAGCTGAGCTACGGTCGATTCTTTTTTGCAGGTCATAACATTCACGGTCATGATGTCACGAACATGAATTTGGGCAATTTCATGCATATGCAACGGCAACGCTTGAACGATATCGCGCTCTGAAACAATGCCAAGAATATTCTTGCCATTTGATGAAACTACAAGAGCACCTATCTTTAAATCTGAAAGAGATTGACTCAACTCTTTAATAGTTGCATCAGGACTTATCGTTTTTACTTGTTTTCCGGAGAGAAAACTAGAAACTTGCATCGCTACCCCTAACCTTGAGATAGCCCCATGATTAACCCATTTTTCTTGAAATACAAGGGAGTAGCACTCAAATTAACGAATAACGGTGTTATACATCCGCGAGAGTGAGAACTCGTGATGCAGACCTTTCTCTGCCTTAGTCTCTTTGCCATTCGCAACTTCAAGAATTAAGTCAAACAATTCGCCACCAACTTCGGACAAAGTCTTCAGGCCATCCGCGATAGTTCCGGCATTTAAATCGATTAAATCTGGAATCGCATTTGCCATCGTGCTGTTTGTTGCGACCTTGATTGTTGGAACAATTGCAGATCCGGTTGGTGTTCCGCGGCCAGTGGTGAAAACAATAATGTTGATACCGCCAGCGCCAAATCCAGTTAGTTGTTCAGTGTCATGTCCTGGCGTATCCATGAAGTAAAGACCAGAATTCGGAACTTGATCTGCGTACTCAAGTACACCCGAAAATTGTGCACTTCCGGCTTTCTTTGCTGCGCCGAGTGACTTCTCTTCAAGTGTTGTTAGTCCACCTTCAATATTTCCACGGGAAGGTTGGGCGCCACGCATATCAATGCCTTCATAATTAATTGAACGCTCATATCTGGCAACGGTCTCAATAATTTGTGCGCCAACCTCCGGGGTAATCGCACGTGCCGCAAGTAAATGTTCAGCACCAAGAATTTCAGTTGTTTCACCTAGAACAGATGCGGCCCCAAGTTCGACTAAGCGATCACTTGCAACACCAAGTGCAGGATTTGCAGTTATTCCAGATAGCGCATCCGAACCACCACATTCTTGGCCGAGAATAATTGCGTTCCAAGGTGCGCTTACTCGGTCCTGTAATTTCGACTCTTTGACCAGAGAATTGGCCATCTGTAGTCCAATATCTGCAATCTTTGCCATCGAACCAAACTCTGCGACATTTAATACTTCGGCCCGAACCAATCCAATCTTCTTAGCAAGTTCAATAATTGCTAATTCATTTGGAGTTCCGATAGTTAGAAATACTGTTGCAAAATTATTTGGGTTGGCCGCAAAACCGGAAATAGTTTTAACAATGCGATCAAAATCGCCATCAACTTCACCAGACCAGTCATGGCTTACAGCGACGGCTCCGATGGATCCATCTGCAATCTTTCTTGCAGTTGCACAAAGAGCCGAATGCAATGGAAGAACTAAGACGTGGTTTCGAAGGCCAAAGCGGCCATCAGATCTAGCAAATGCTTTTAATTGATCAGACACTTCGCACCTCACGAGCTGCGATTATTTCGCCGGAACCAATCGCTTCAACTTTAGTTAGTTCGCCATTAACAACGGCGTAGATCTTCTCCATTATTTCCTCAGCACTTGCTTGAGGTTCTAAATCAAAATCCTTTGAAATTGCTAAGTGGAGAGGTGACCCACTTGAAACATTGATTGTTGGAATCAAAGGGAAGCCAGATGGTGGCTGATTTGGATCAGGGAAGGAGAGGATGACATGTGCGCCAGCCTCCATTAAATCAGAGAAGTTAAGTCCAGAATTTTTGTGTGAAGCTGCAACCGTAATATCGACTCCAACTTCGGTAAGTGCAGCAACAATTTCATCAACTTTGAAATTATCATTTGATAAATCAATGCCAAGATGTAATCGAGGTAAAACTGTGGCGGCACTTGGAAAATCTCGAATCAATTGCATAGCTGCCGAAATTCCAGAACTCACTGTTCCGGCTACGCCACCACTATCTTGAGTTACTAAATAGTTTGTTGATTTATTCTTAGTTAATAATTTATCGGCAAGTTCATTACCTTGAAGGGTTTCACAACCAAGGCCAACAATTAGCGTGGAACTAACATTTGGATGGTTCGCAAGCGATGCAAAGTAATCAGTGATGCGACCGACGTCGTTTCCTATAAAGCCACATCCATGTTGGTGGGCAAAAGTTACGGCGCCAACTTCACGTGCGATTCGACTTGATACTCGGGTAGAACAAACCACCGAAGGCAGAATTAATTGGTGATTTCGAATTCCAACTCCACGATTACCGTGGTCAAAACCTTTCATGCTCATTTGGTCTGCTCCGTTGAGAGTCGATCACCAAGAACATTATGGGTATGCACGTGTTCGCCAATTTTTATATCGGATGTGGCATGTCCCATTCGTTCGCCATATTTAATAATGCCATCATCTTTTGAAATATTTTTAGTTGCAATTTTATGGCCACGTGGAATGTGATTTTGAATAGTGAGATTAAGGCCATCTTGTCCGATGACTTCACCAATTTCTAAGTCCACTAGGCAGACGGCAATGTTGTCGATTTCGTTAAGAATGAGGACCTTGCGCATAAGGATTGGAAGCATACTCCGCCAATTCCGATGTGTAGTATTTCTCCTATGGGTCAATTGAAAGTTAGTCGTCGCTTTCCAGGAGTCAAAGAGCTAGCCGGATTAATGCGATTTCGTAAACCGATCCTTAATGGTCGCAAGCGCCGACTTTCGCGGGCCCTAACAATTTATGACTTACGAGATATTGCAAAGCGTCGTACTCCGAAAGCACCATTTGATTACACGGATGGTGGCGCAGATACCGAATCAAGTTTGACTAGAGCTCGACAAACATTTGAAAATATTGAGTTTCAACCTCGAATTCTGCGGGATGTCTCAATTGTTGATACTTCAGTAACGATGTTGGGCAAAACAATGGCAATGCCAATTGGAATTGCACCAACTGGTTTTACTCGAATGATGCAGACCGAAGGCGAATATGCGGGTGCAACGGCTGCACGTGATGCTGGAATTCCTTACACACTTTCAACAATGGGAACCCGATCAATTGAAGATGTTGCAAAAATTGCACCAGACGGTCGCAACTGGTTCCAGTTATATATGTGGAAAGACCGCGATCGTTCAATGGCACTTGTTGAACGTGCAAAGGCGGCAGGGTTCGATACTTTAGTTTTAACTGTAGATGTTCCAGTAGCAGGTGCCAGACTTCGCGATGTTCGCAACGGAATGACAATCCCACCATCTCTGACTTCAAAGACAATTTTAAATGCGATTCCACGTCCTGCTTGGTGGATGAATTTCCTAACCACCGATCCACTTAAGTTTGCTTCACTCGATAGTTGGAAAGGCACAGTTGCCGAACTGCTTGATTCAATGTTTGATCCAACAGTTACCTTTGAAGATTTGAATTGGATTCGTGGTCAATGGGACGGAAACCTTGTTGTAAAAGGAATTCAGAACGTTGAAGATGCGGTACTTGCCCAGAAAGCAGGTGCAGATGCAATCACACTTTCAAACCACGGTGGCCGACAATTAGATCGCGCACCAGTTCCTTATCTTTTAATTCCAGAAGTTCGTAAAGCAGTTGGCGAGAAGTTTGAGATTCATGTTGATACCGGAATCATGCATGGCGCAGATGTCGTAGCCGCAATCGCTGCAGGCGCTAACTTCACTTGGATTGGTCGCGCATATTTATATGGTCTGATGGCCGGTGGCAAAGAGGGCGTAGATCGAAGTTTAGAAATTCTTCGCACCCAAATGGTTCGCACAATGAAGTTACTTGGCGCCCGTTCGCTTGCTGAATTAAACCCATCTCACATAAAGCAAATTACGAGGTAGCCATGAAAGCTGCGGTAATAACTGGTGTTGGTAAAGTCTCGATTGAGAACGTTCCAGATCCAACTCCTGGCGATCGTGATGTAATTGTTAAAGTAGCAAGCGTTGGAATTTGCGGAACAGATTTACATATTCTTGAAGGTGAATTCGCGCCAACACTGCCAATAGTTCCTGGCCATGAAATGGCTGGCAAAGTTATTGCAGTTGGTAAAGGCGTAACCGAGGTAAAGATCGGTGATTTAGTTGCAGTTGATCCTTCGCTACATTGCGGAGAATGTTTCTACTGCCGTCGCGCCCGCGGAAATCTGTGTGAAAACTGGAATGCACTTGGTGTTTCTTATCCAGGAGCTGCCGCAGAATTTCTTAAGACACCAGTTAAGAATTGCCATATTCTCCCGGCCGGTGTTGATGTATTTGAAGCCGCACTAATCGAACCACTTTCTTGTGCAATTCGAGGATATGACGTACTACCAAGAATCCCTGGCTCTCACTATTTAATCTATGGATCAGGAACTATGGGTCTAATGATGGCCGAACTTGCTAAACGCAATGGCGCCGCAAGTGTTTCGATTGTCGATATCAATGAATCCAAGTTAGAGACAGCTCGTACTTTAGGAATTGATTTTGCAACAAGCGATGTAAAAACTTTAAACCAACCACGAGGCTGGGATGTTGTAATTGATTGCACTGGAGTGGCCAAGGCAATCCAAGAAGCGTTAACTCATGTAATGCCAGGAGGAACTTTCCTACAATTTGGCGTAGCAAACGAGAAAGCCAAGATTGAAATTGAACCATTCTGGATCTACAACAAAGAGATAACAATCGCTGGTTCGATGGCTGTTCTGCACTCATTTGACCGTGCCGTCGATCTATTTAGCTCTGGGGTTTTAAAGCCAAAGGTAATGATTAGTGATCGTTTCGCTCTCGAAGATTATGAAAGCGCTTTAAATACCTTTAAGGCAGGCAAGGGGCGCAAAATTATTATTACCCCCAATGGAAGTTCAATTTAAGTGAAGGCCGTAGTTCTAAATGCAGTAAATGATTTGCAAGTTACCGAAGTTCAAAGACCAAAGGTCGAAGCTGGATCATCCCTGATAAAAGTATTAGCGTGCGGAATTTGCGGAACCGATAGACATATTTACAAAGGTGAATATCCTTCAAGCAAGCCAGTCATCTTGGGCCATGAATTTGGTGGCGTAATAGAAGAAGTTGGGCCAGGTTCAAAATTCAAAGTCGGCCAAGTCGTTAGCATTGATCCAAATATTGTCTGCGGCACTTGCCCAGATTGCGTGGCTGGTCGAACTGCTTTCTGCCCTGGACTTACGGCTCTTGGCGTAAATATAAATGGTGGAATTGCTGAATATGTTTTAACACCTGACACCCAAATTTATCCAGTTAAGGATGGCCTAAATCCGTTACACCTTGCCTTCATTGAACCACTTGCATGTTCAATCCGCGGAATGGATTTGGCACAACTAAAAGGTGGCGAGAGCGTTGCAGTATTAGGTGGTGGCGTAATTGGTCTGCTCGTTGTCCAACTTGCAAAATTGGCCGGTGCCCGCGAGATAGTTCTCGTAACACGTCAGAAATTCCGTCGTGATGTTGCGCTAAAAATTGGTGCAACACGTGTTGTTGATCCAAAGAGTGAAGATGTTTCCGAGGTTGTTTCCGGAATGGATGTCACATTTGAGTGCGCAGGCGCTGTCGATACATTTAAACAATCCCAAGTTATTACCAGAAGAGGTGGATCGGTAATCGTTCTTGGGCTAACTGCAGCAGATACCAATCTAGAAATTAATCCATTTAGCGTCGTAGTAAATGAATTGCGAATTCAGGGTTCTTTCCTCAACCCCTTAACTCAAGGCAGGGCAGCGGAATTAGTAGGTAGTGGAAAACTCAACTTAGATATTCTCATTTCGAAAGTTGTGGATTTGGCTGGTGTTCAAGCCGTTCTAGATGCGCCACCTGCAGAGGGCGATATCAAATATATAGTCTGTCCATAATTAAAATCCTGGGCTAGTATTCCCACATGGAAAAAATAGAGAAATTACGTTGGGGCTTTATCGGTGCTGGTGGAATTGCAAAGCGCGCTTTGTTTCCCGCAATATCAAAATCAAATGTTGGTGAAATTTACGCTGTTGCATCCCGCGATAAGACTAAAGCGCTAACGATTTCTCCTAATGGAATTGTTTACACAAGCTATGACGAACTACTAGCTGACCCTAAAGTTGAAGCTGTTTATATTTCGCTTCCAAACTCATTGCACCTTCCGCTAGCAATCAAAGCTATGCGCGCTGGTAAGCATGTTCTCTGCGAGAAGCCACTTGGTATGAACGCTGCGGAAGTTGAAGAAGCTATCGCAGTTTCAAAAGAGACTAATCGTATTTTCGTAGAAGCTAGTTGGAATCGTTGGCATCCACGCAGCCAACGCATCAGAGAAATAGTTGCTTCTGGTGAACTTGGAAAAATTACTCACATCAGAACATGTTTTACTTATGATGGCCTTGATCAAGAGAACATTCGCCTTGATCCAAAACTCGGTGGCGGAATCCTTTACGACCTAGGACCTTACTCAACAGTCGCACCACTTTGGGCTATGGACTTTGCAGATATCTCTGACTTAGATGTTCAAGTTATTTGGCATAAGGGTGGAACCGATGAAACTACTCGCGCGAACTTCACTATTGGTGGAGCAAAAGCCGAAACGATTGCATCAGACAATATTCAATTAACACATTGGTTCATCATT
>JAPLAY010000004.1 GCA_026393035.1 Actinomycetota bacterium | reverse complement strand
TGCCATAGTTAAATTTGTCCGGCCGTGATAACCATGTTCGAATACAACAACAGCTTGCCGCTTGGTATATGCACGAGCAATTTTGATGGCATTTTCAACGGCTTCAGCGCCCGAGTTAAGTAGTACAGATTTCTTCTTATGGGTTCCTGGTGTCAATCTATTTAGCGCTTCACATACTTCGATGTAACCAAGGTATGGCGCAATCATGAAACAGGTATGTGTAAATGCTTTAACTTGGTCAATAACGTTTGCAACTACGCGATCCGCACTATTACCAACATTTACTACTGCGATTCCGGCGCCCATATCAATGATTGAGTTTCCATCAACATCAACGATGACTCCGCCACCTGCTCGTTCAACTACTACTGGGAATGCCATTCCGAGAGATGCCGAAACTGCTTCGCTACGTCGCTTGATAATTTCCTGGGATTTTGGACCCGGGATTGCAGTAACAAGGCGAAGTTCTTGCGGGATATTTGGACCAGTAGTCATGGACTCAAGTCTATCTGAGGTAAAAGTTTTGCCCATTCTTACTTAGAATAGGGGAATGCCTAGCCCGCTCGATTTAGTAATCCTTGGTTCAACGGGATCTATCGGAGTTCAGGCGCTGGAAATAGTTGAAGCAAACCCCGAGCGGTTCCGCATAGTTGGCTTGGCCGCGGGTTCCAAAAATCCTGAACTATTAGCCGAGCAGGCAAAAAAATTTGCAGTCCCGATAGTTGGAACTACGGGGGATAGAGCAAGATTAATTTCGTTACTTGGAAATACTCAAGTTATAGATGGGTCCGAAGCTGCATCGCAAATTGCAGCGATTGCATGTGATGTAGTTCTAAATGGCATGGCCGGTTCAATCGGACTTGGCCCAACTCTTGCAGCACTTGCTGTTGGAAATAAAGTTGCGCTCGCGAATAAGGAATCACTTGTTGCTGGTGGCGATTTAGTAATGGCTTATGGCAGAGATCAAATTATTCCGGTTGACTCCGAACATTCTGCGCTCTATCAATGTTTCCTGAGTGGTAAGGCTTCAGAAGTTAAGCAAGTTATTTTGACTGCTAGTGGTGGACCATTTAGAGACCGACTTGATCTTTCAGATATATCTGTCGCAGATGCCCTTAATCATCCAACTTGGAATATGGGTCCGGTCGTAACTATTAATTCTGCAACTTTGATGAATAAGGGTCTGGAAATTATCGAAGCGCATTATCTCTTTGATATTCCGTATTCAAAGATTACCGCCGTGATCCATCCCCAATCAGTTGTGCATTCAATGGTGGAATTCATCGATGGCTCAACGGTGGCACAAGCGAGTCCACCAAATATGAAAGGCCCAATTGCATATGCAATTTCTGGAACTAATCGAATTCCCAAAGCCACTGCGCCAATAGATTGGAGCAAGTCCCACAGTTGGGAGTTTTCACCAATTGATAGCGCAAGATTCCCAGCGGTAGATCTGGCACGCAGATGCGGTGAACTTGGCGGCGGCCTGCCAGCAATCTTTAATGCAGCGAATGAAGTTGCCGTTGAAGCCTTTTTGAATGGTTTGATTTCATTTGCACAAATCGTAGATATCGTTGATGCGACTGTTCAAAAGCTGGGTGGAAATTCTCCAATTTCAATTACCTCACTGGCTGATGTCAGTGCTGTCGAGAATGATTCACGTATTATCGCCACTCAATTAGTTCAGGAGCGCAAGTGAATTTTTCAGGTTTAAGTATTTTAGGTGTCTTGGCTTTTATCGTTGCGCTTCTATTCTCGGTCATGGTCCATGAAGCTGGCCACTATTTAACCGCTAAGAAATTCCACATGCGGGTTACTGAATTTTTCTTAGGCTTCGGCAAGCGGATTTGGTCTTTCCAACGAGGTGAAACTGAGTTTGGAATTAAAGCAATTCCTGCCGGCGGATACTGTCGCATCTCTGGTATGTCAGTAAATGAAGAGTTACCAGAAGCAGATAAACATCGAGCCTTCTATCTGGCATCTGCGCCAAAGCGATTAATAGTTCTGGGCGCTGGATCTTTTCTTCACTTCGTACTTGGCTTTTTGATTTTATTCGTGCTCTTGGCTGGCGTAGGAGTTACAACCGTAACCAACACAATCGGCGAAGTTGTTCCTTGCGTTTTGAATAGCGCAACCGGCGTATCGGATACCAAGTGCACTGCTAATTCAAATCCATCACCCGCTAAAGCTGCTGGGTTAGTCGCGAACGATGAAATCGTTGCGATAGATGGCAAGAAATATTCGACCTGGTTTGATTATGCAACCAAGATTCGGGCATCTGCAAATAAGGTCATCACACTTTCAGTTTCTCGAAATGGTGAGGCACTAGATATTCCGATTACTCCAGCCGCAAGAACGCTTGATGGTAAAGAGATCGGCTATCTCGGAGTAATCAATAAATTGGGTACTCGTAAAGATGGCTCTTTCAAAGCTATTTCAAATAGCGCGAAACTAACCAAAGATCTTTTAGGTAATAGCGTTACATCTCTGATTTCACTTCCTACAAAGATTCCAGCGCTCGTCCGCCAAACTTTCGGAAATGAAAAGCGAGATGCGCAAGGACTAGTCGGTGTTGTGGGTGTGGCTCGCGTCAGCGCTCAAACCGCAAGTGATCCTAAATTACAGTCGCGCGAAAAAATTGCATCATTCTTAATAATTATTGCAAGCCTTAATATTTTCGTAGGCGTCTTTAATCTACTTCCACTTCTACCTCTAGATGGTGGGCATATGGCGGTAGCAATTGTTGATGGTCTTCGCAGATTAAGCGCCCGTCGTCGCAAAGTGGCGCCACCAGCAGCTATCGATGTTGAGAAATTACTCCCAATAACCCTTGTGGTCTTCGCAGTATTAGCAGTTCTCTCACTACTTCTTCTGGCCGCGGATATTTTCAATCCAATAAATCTCAATCAATAATCTAGGATAAAGCCATGGTAAATCTCGGAATGCCAAGCACCCCACCACCAACACTGGCACCACGCCGCAAAAGCAGACAACTTAAAGTTGGCAGCGTATTAGTCGGGGGAGATGCTCCAGTAAGTGTGCAGTCAATGTGCACAACTCTTACCTCTGATGTGAACGCAACGCTTCAGCAAATTGCAGAGCTAACTGCTTCAGGTTGTCAGATTGTGCGAGTTGCAGTTCCAAGTCAAGATGATGCCGATGCACTTGCGCAGATTGCAAAGAAATCCCAGATTCCAGTTATCGCTGATATTCACTTTCAACCAAAATATATCTTTGCTGCAATTGATGCAGGCTGTGCTGCAGTCCGAGTCAATCCAGGAAATATTAAGCAGTTCGATGACAAAGTTAAAGAAGTTGCCAAGGCTGCGGGCGATGCTGGAATTCCAATTCGAATTGGTGTAAATGCTGGTTCACTTGATCCAAGGTTGCTCGCTAAATATGGCAAAGCTACGCCAGAGGCGCTTGCGGAATCTGCACTCTGGGAAGCATCACTATTTGAAGAGCATGGCTTTAGCGATATTAAAATTTCAGTTAAGCATCACGATCCAGTAACAATGGTTCAGGCCTATCGTTTACTAGCAAGCAAATGTGATTACCCACTACATCTTGGCGTTACTGAAGCTGGTCCAATCTTTCAAGGAACAATCAAATCTGCAACTGCATTTGGAATTCTTCTGGCTGAAGGTATTGGCGACACTATTCGTGTCTCACTTTCAGCGCCGCCGGTTGAGGAAGTTAAAGTTGGTATTTCAATTCTTGAATCTTTAAATCTACGTCAACGCAAACTTGAAATCGTTTCTTGCCCGTCATGCGGTCGTGCCCAAGTTGATGTTTATACCTTGGCTGAAAAAGTTCAAGCAGGTCTGCAAGGTATGACAGTTCCACTTCGCGTAGCTGTAATGGGTTGCGTAGTAAATGGACCAGGAGAAGCTCGTGAAGCTGATCTCGGGGTTGCATCAGGAAATGGCAAAGGCCAGATATTTGTAAAGGGTGAAGTAATAAAAACTGTTCCAGAGAGCCAAATTGTTGAAACTCTCATCGAAGAGGCAATGCGTTTAGCCGAAGAAATGGAAGCTGCTGGCGTTGAAAGCGGAATGCCAACCGTAACTACTAAATAAATTCGGTAAGGTAAGCCCATGTTAAAGATGTCTACCTTGCTGCTGCGCACCCTTCGCGATGATCCAGCAGATGCTGAGGTAGCAAGCCACCGCTTATTAGTTCGGGCGGGATATGTCCGTCGAATCGCAGCCGGTGTTTATTCTTGGCTACCACTTGGCTACATCACCTATCGCAATATCGAACGAGTAATTCGCGAAGAGATGGATGCTGCAGGATTTCAGGAAGTTCATTTTCCAGCGCTCTTACCTCGCGAACCATATGAGAAAACTAATCGTTGGGATGAATACGGTTCTGACCTATTTAGATTGCAAGATCGAAGAGGTAATGATTATCTTTTAGGTCCAACACATGAAGAGATGTTCACCTTGATGGTTAAGGGCGAATATTCATCCTATAAAGATCTACCACTTTCGATTTATCAGATTCAAACTAAATTTCGTGATGAAACAAGACCACGCAGCGGAATTATTCGTGGCCGTGAATTTGTAATGAAGGATTCATATTCATTTGATATTGATGATGCTGGGCTAATAGCTTCATACAACAAGCATCGCGATGCCTACGTTAAAACCTTTGATCGCCTTGGCCTTAAATACAACATTGTTTCTGCGGTCTCTGGTGCGATGGGCGGTTCAGGTTCTGAAGAGTTCTTAGCGCCATGCGAAACTGGCGAAGACACATACGTACTCTGCGAAAAATGTGGATATGCCGCAAATGTTGAAGCAATGGTTACAAAGGTTGCACCTTATTCTGGCAGCGCACCTGCAGCGATGGATGAATTTGATTCACCTAATACTCCTACGATTGACTCGCTTGTCGAATTATTAAATACAAAATTTGAGCCTGGCCATAAGGCTTCAGATACTTTGAAGAATGTGCTCTTAATGGCGGATGAGAAAGTTATTTCAGTATTAGTTCCAGGCGATCGCGAAGTAGATTTAAAACGGCTACAGGCAAATCTGCCAGGTGTAAGTGAGTTACGGTTATTTGAAGATGCAGATTTTGCAAAAATACCTGGTCTAGTTAAGGGATATGTCGGACCACAAATCGCTAAACAACTTGGCGTAACTGTTTATGCTGATCCAAGAATTGTTCCAGGATCGCATTGGATTACTGGTGCAAACAAGAGAGATACCCATGTTCGTTTTGTAACGAATGGTCGCGACTTTGAAGTTGATAAGTATGTTGAAGCAGCCGAAGTACGTGCTGGCGATCTCTGCCCAAAGTGTGAAACTCCAGTGATTATTGATCGGGCAATTGAAATTGGTCATATCTTCCAACTTGGTCGCAAATATGCGCAGGCCCTTGATCTAACGGTGCTTGATCAAAATGGTAAGTCTCAAGTTGTAACAATGGGTTCATATGGAATTGGCGTATCTCGAGCAGTTGCCGCTATTGCGGAGCAGACACATGATGAGATTGGTCTTAACTGGCCACGTGAAATTGCCCCTGCTGATGTTCACATTGTCGCAACCGGCAAAGAAGATGAAGTATTTAAAGCGGCACAAACTCTTGCTGAAGATCTGGAAGAGAAAGGCTTGCGTATCATGTTTGATGACCGCCGTGAAGCTAGCGCCGGCGTAAAGTTTAAGGATGCTGAATTAATCGGAATTCCATACATTGTTATCGTTGGCAAAGCGCTCTCCGAAGGAAAAGTTGAATTTAGAGTTCGCAAGAGCGGTGAGAAATCAGAGATTGAACTATTAAAGGCGGTTTCAGAAATAGTTTCACGGGTTACAAATTCCTAATTAAATGGGAGTCGAAACCGCAATATTCCTGATTATCGCTGCTGGCTTTGCCGGCTTTGTTGATGCAATGGCTGGCGGGGGTGGATTGATCCAACTTCCTGCGTTATTGATTGGTCTATCAGATAAACCAATTCCACTGATTCTGGGAACAAATAAAGTCATATCGATCTTTGGAACTTCTAGCGCTGCTACTAATTATTTCCGAAGTGTAAAACCTGATTTAAAACTCACCTCGTACATGGCAATACCTGCACTTATTGGTTCAGCAGCTGGTGCAAGGCTTGCAAGCTCATTTCCAACCTCAGTATTTCGCCCGCTAATCATCTTTCTTTTAATTAGCGTGGCAATTTATACCTGGCGCAAGCCAGAGCTTGGTATGAATGAGAACCTTAGATTCACGAGCAAGCAACGCCACCAAATTGTTGTCGCGCTGGGTTTAACGATCGGTTTCTATGACGGAATCTTTGGTCCTGGAACCGGAACTTTCCTGGTCTTCTTGCTAGTTGGCTTGGTTGGATATGCCTTTCTTAAGGCTTCTGCCACAGCTAAGTTGGTAAATATTGCAACAAACTTTGGAGCAATCGTCTCCTTCCAACTAACTGGCCATATTTGGTGGAAGCTCGGACTTGCCCTTGCAGTAGCAAATGTATTTGGCGCAATTATTGGTTCGCGGTTAGCAATTCGTGGTGGATCTCCATTGGTCCGAAAAGTTTTCTTGGTTGTGACGACAATTCTCATACTGAAAGTGGGTTATGATTGGCTCGCTAACTAAAACTTAATAATGGAGAGGGCAGATGAATATGCCAATGAACGAGGAAATAAGCGCCGCAATTCGGCCAATCATTGAAGCAACCGGTAATTATCTAGAAGAGCTAACAATTACTTCGGCCGGAAAAGTTAAAATTCTTACCGTAATCGTTGATAGCGATGCGCAC
This sequence comes from Actinomycetota bacterium, assembly GCA_026393035.1. Lineage (GTDB taxonomy): Bacteria > Actinomycetota > Actinomycetes > Nanopelagicales > Nanopelagicaceae > AAA044-D11. The sequence continues at coordinate 57,932 of JAPLAY010000004.1, read as the reverse complement.
TTAAATTTAGATCAAGTAACTGCCGTTACTAAGGAAATTTCGCTGGTAATTGAAGAACTCCCAGTTCTTGGTGACACTGCTTTTACTCTGGAAGTTACATCACCTGGCCTAGATCGACCACTTACAAAGCCACGTCATTGGCGTAAGAACCTTGATCGTCTAGTGAAAATTACAATGACAAGTGGCCAAGTAATTGAAGGGCGAATTGGCGCCGCTACCGAAACTTCAGTTTTGGTTGATGAAAACACCGTCTCTTTTGAAGATATAAAGCGCGCAGTCCTAGAAATTGAATTCAAATGAGCGTTGATGTCGATGCGCTAATAGCGTTAACAATTGAGAAAGAAATTCCGCTTGAGAAAATGATTAGCGCAATTGAAAATGCGGTAACAGAGGCTTATGTTGCACTTGAAGATGCCAAGCCACAAGGACGCGCAGTTCTCAATCGCGTAAGTGGTGAAATTTTAATTCATGTTCCACAATTTGATGAAGAAGGAATTTACACTGAGACTATCACTCATATGCCCGAGGGCTTTGAGCAGATTATTCAATCGATTACGCGCAAGGAAATTAAACAACGGATGCGTGCGGCAAAAGATGCCGATGTTGTTGAAGAATTTTCAGCTAGCGTCGGGGATGTTATCTCTGGTGTAATTCAACAAGGGCGCGATGCAACACTTGTCTATGTTGATCTTGGCAGAGTTGAAGGAAAAATTCCGCCAATCGAACAGGTTCCAACTGAAACTTATACTCACGGCCAGCGAATCAAATGTTTCGTAGTTGATGTGAAGCAAGGTTTAAAAGGACCCGAAGTTACGCTTTCTAGAACTCATCCACTTTTAGTTAAGACGCTATTCACGTTAGAAGTTCCAGAGTTAAAGGATGGAATTGTGGAGATTGTCGGAATCTCTCGAGAGCCTGGCTTTCGAAGTAAAGTTTCAGTTAGATCACACCGTGCCGGTGTTAGTCCAAAGGGCGCACTAATTGGTCCTGTTGGCGCAAGAGCTAAAGCGGTTATGGATGAATTAAATGGCGAGAAGATTGACATCGTTGACTATTCCGAAAATCCTGCGGTCTATGTTGCTAATGCACTTGCGCCCGCAAAAGTTACAAGTTGTGAAGTAGTAGATCTAGAGAGTAAATCTGCGAAGGTAATTGTTCCGGATTACCAACTCTCACTTGCTATTGGTAAAGATGGGCAGAATGCACGTTTGGCTGCACGGCTAACTGGTTGGCGAATCGATATCCATCCCGATAATCCAGTCGAACGAATTGAAAAGCCCAAGCCGGTAGTTGATGAGGAAATTGGAGTAGAGGGTGAAATTCCCGCGTAATTAGCTGGGGGATATTCAGTAATTGTGAACATCCCAATATCGCGGGTAAGGTTTGCCCCTGATAGTTTAAAAATGCGAGGGACTAGAGATGCCGATTCCGATTCGGAGCTGCATAGCTTGTCGCAAGCGAGAGAACTTCAGTGAACTACTTCGTGTAGTTCGGGTCGGAAATCAGGTTTTGCCTGATGAAGATCGTCGGAAATTTGGTCGCGGGGCTTGGCTACATCGAAATTGTTTCGATATCGCAAAGCAACGAGGATCATTTCAACGGGCCTTTCGAATAGATGAAAATCTTTCGCTAGAAGCGTTGGAGAAGTTTTTAATTAATTAGTTGAAAAACATAAGGAGCGAAAGCTATGTCAAGCAAGTCAAACCCAAACTGGGATAACAAGTAACCATGAGCACCGCGCGCTCATGATTAAGGCATTAATTTAGGCTCCAATTAAGACGTGGGGCCAAGACAGGAAGGCAACTGTGGCAAAGGTCCGCGTTTACGAATTAGCAAAAGAATTAGGTTTAGAGAGCAAAGAGCTCCTCGCTAAGTTACAAGAAGTCGGCGAGTTCGTTCGATCTGCATCATCAACCGTTGAAGCACCCGTTGTGCGAAAGTTGATGGATAAATTCCCAGATCTAAAGGCAGCAGATGCGCCACCAAAACCTGTCAAAAAGGCAGCTGCTAAGAAGACTGCAGCGAAGAAAGCAGCAGCACCTACTGCAGAAGAGATTGAAGCTGCACTTGCAGCACTTCCTGAATCAACGCGCGAACAACTTTCTAAAGCACAAAGTGAAATTCCAGTTGCACCACCAAAGAGTGAAGCACCTGCTCCAGCCGCACCAACAACACCTGCTGCGCCAACACCAGCTCGTGGCGGAAACAACGCTTTTGGTTCTCCAGGTGGAACCGGCACCCCTGCAATGCCACGTCCACCACGCGCCGGAAATAATCCTTTCGGATCTGGAACAAATGCAATGCCACGTCCACCAGCACAACGACCATTACGTCCAGGTGAACGTCCACCAATGTCTGGTGCTCGTCCAGGATCTGTTCGTCCAGGTTTTGCAGCGCGACCACAACAAGCGCGTCCAACAACTGGCGGACCAACAAATAATTCACGACCAGGTGGAACAACTGGCGCACCTTCTTCTCCGTCTTCTCCGTATCGCACACCAAACGCTGGTGGCGCACCTTCATTCGGCGCACCAAGTACTGGTGGTCCAGCAGGTAAAGGTGGCGGACGTCATCAACGTGGCGGAACTGCAGGAGCATTTGGAAAGCAAGGCGGAAAATCTCGCAAAGCGCATAAGAGTAAGAAAGCGTTACGTGAAGAGTTCGACAATATGGCAGCACCATCACTTGGCGGCGCAGTAATTCCGCATGGTGATGGCAAGACTGCAATTCGCTTGCGCCGTGGCGCAACACTTATGGATTTTGCCGAGAAGATCGGTGGCGATCCAGCAGCGTTAGTTTCAGCGCTATTCCACTTAGGTGAAATGGTTACTGCAACTCAATCTGTTGATGAAGATACTTTCATGCTTCTTGGCGCCGAACTTGGATATCAAATTCAAGTAGTTAGCCCAGAGGATGAAGATCGTGAACTTCTAGAACAATTTGATATTAATCTTGATCAAGAACTCGCTGATATCGATGAAGCTGATCTAGTTGTGCGCTCGCCAATCGTTACGGTTATGGGCCACGTCGACCACGGTAAGACAAGTTTGCTAGATGCAATCCGTAAGACTGAAGTTGGTCGTGGCGAAGCTGGTGGAATCACGCAGCACATTGGTGCCTACCAAATTCATCATGATCACGAAGGCCAAAATCGCGCAATCACATTTATTGATACACCTGGTCACGAAGCGTTCACCGCTATGCGTGCACGTGGTGCGAAGGTGACCGATATTGCGGTTCTAGTTGTAGCTGCCGATGATGGAGTTATGCCTCAGACAATTGAAGCTTTGAACCATGCGCAAGCAGCAGATGTTCCAATTGTTGTTGCGGTAAACAAGGTTGATAAAGAGGGTGCAAACCCAGACAAGATTCGTCAGCAATTAACTGAGTACAACTTGATTGCAGAAGAGTATGGCGGAACAACCATGTTCATTAACGTATCTGCGAAATCAGGTGCCGGTATTGATGAGCTAATCGATGCAATTCTTCTAACTGCTGATGCAGCTATTGATCTTCGCGCAATAGCGGATGATGTTGCTCGTGGTGTTGCGATTGAAGCGAACCTTGATAAGGGTCGCGGACCGGTTGCAACAGTTCTTGTTCAACGCGGAACACTTCACGTCGGAGATGCAATTGTCGCCGGTGGTGCATTTGGTCGCGTACGCGCAATGTTGGATGAGAACGGCGATGCAGTTACTGAGGCTGGCCCATCACGTCCAGTTCAAGTTCTTGGATTCACATCCGTTCCTGGTGCTGGTGACACATTCATAGTTGCTGAAGATGACAGAACTGCACGTCAAATTGCAGAGAAGCGTCAGCTCGCAATGCGAAATGCATTACTTGCTAAGACTCGCAAGAAGGTTTCACTCGAAGACTTTATGGAGCAATCCAAGATCAGCACACTTAACCTCATTCTTAAGGGTGACGTTTCTGGTTCTGTTGAAGCTCTGGAAGATGCCTTGCTACAACTCGATGTTGGTAGTGAAGTAGATCTTCGCGTTATCCACCGTGGTGTTGGCGCAATTACCAAGGGCGATGTAACTCTTGCTTCGGCATCAACCGCAGTAATTATTGGTTTCAACGTTAAGCCAGAACCACAAACTGCAATCTTCGCTGAAGTTGAAGGCGTGGAAATTCGTTTCTACACTGTTATCTACAATGCAATTGAAGAGATTGAAGCTTCACTCAAGGGCTTGCTTAAGCCAGAGTTTGAAGAAGTTGTTCTTGGAAATGCTGAAGTTCGCGACATCTTCAAATCAAGTAAGTTCGGAAATATTTCTGGCTGCTTGGTTCAAGATGGAACTATCAAGCGAAATGCAAAGGCTAGAACTCTTCGAAATGGCGTCTTAGTTGGCGAAGGCTTAACTGTAGATTCATTGCGTCGTTTCAAGGATGATGCAACAGAAGTTAAGGATGGATACGAGTGCGGTATCGGACTTGGTTCATTCAAGGACATTGAAGTTGGCGACATCATTCAGACCTACGAGTTACGTGAGAAGAAGCGCGCATAACAAATGGCCTCTAATCGTGCACTCAAGGTCGCTGACCGAATTAAAGAGATAGTTGCGCAAGCGCTAGAAACTCGGGTTAAAGATCCACGCCTGGGTTTCATTACTCTGACTGATGTTCGGGTTACTGGCGATCTACAACAAGCTTCAATCTTCTATACAGTTTTAGGTGATGAAGCAGAGCGAAGTGCAACAGCAATTGCATTGAATTCTGCCCGCGGAATGTTGCGCACCGAAGTTGGTCGCACCCTTGGACTTCGAATTACGCCATCGCTTGAATTCTTTCAAGATGGATTGCAGGAGAGTGCATCTGTTATGAATGATTTGCTCTTTGAAGTTGCAAGAAAAGATGCTGAACTTGCCAAGGTACGCGAAGGTGCGAAACCTGCTGGTGAAGCTGATCCCTATAAGCACGCTGACGAATAACACTTATGAATGGCTTCTTGCTAATTGATAAATCGGCTGGTGTAACAAGCCACGATGTCGTAGCAAGTGCGCGTAAATTATTTAGGACTAAAAGAGTTGGTCATGCCGGGACGTTAGATCCAATGGCTACTGGCGTATTGGTTCTGGGAATTGGTTCAGCCACCAGACTTCTTCAATATGTAACAGATGGCACTAAGAAATATGAAGCCACGATTCGCTTAGGTCAGAGCACCCACACTGATGATCGCGAAGGCGAAATTATTTCAACAACAAGTGCAGCCGGCGTCAGTGAAGAAATAGTGCGCTCTTCCTTGCAAAAATTTGTTGGAAATATTATGCAGAAACCGAGTTCAGTATCCGCAATAAAGATTGATGGCAAGCGCGCCCACCAACGGGTACGTGATGGAGAAGTAGTAGATATCCCGGCCCGCGAAGTAAATATCTCCGAGATAGAAGTAGTTTCACTTAATCACGTCGAGGATTTTTTAGATGTTGTAGTAACGGTAACTTGTAGCGCAGGAACTTATATCCGAGCAATTGCCCGTGATCTTGGCCAAGAGTTAAAAGTTGGCGGCCATCTGACCGCACTTCGCAGAACGTTGGTATCGCCATTTGATATTGCTGAGTGCAGCGAACTTTCTTTGGATAATTCAATTTCAGTAGCGGATGGCATCTCACGAATTTTGCCAATTAGAACCATCGATTTGATGGAGGCCAGTGAAATTTCATTTGGCCGAGCCATTTCACCAAGTGAAAAAATCGGCGCTGTCGCAGCTCTGGATCAGAGCGGAGAGTTTGTTGCCCTTCTCTTAGATAAAGAGATCGCCGGAAAAATCGTTGCAACACCAACCCTGGTCAGCGTGAAAGAATAACGCTATGGCCGAACTTAAAAATTGCGTACTCATCGGAATCTTCGATGGCGTTCATGCTGGCCACCAAGAATTAGTTAAAGCAGCGAAAGCACATGGCAAAGTTATTGCACTTACTTTCTATCCGCACCCAACTGCAATCTTTGCGCCAGAGCGCACTCCGATGCAGCTTCTGCCACTTGAAGATCGAGTTTCACAATTAAAGGCTCACGGCGCAAATGAAGTTGTAGTTATCGACTTCACAAAAGATTTCGCAGCGCTTAGCCCAGATCAATTTATTGATGAGATTTTAGTGAAGAAGTTGTCGGCAACTCATGTCGTGGTTGGCGAAAACTTTACCTTCGGACATAAAGCAGAAGGAACCGCACATTATTTGCAGAGCGTGGATAAAGGATTTAAAACAACGATAGTTAAGCTCTCGCAAAATCGTGGAAATCCAATTTCATCATCAAGAATTCGTGGCCTAATCTTTGATGGCGATGTGGAACGAGCATCTGAACTATTAACTCGAAATCATTATCTGGTTGGACCAGTTGTACACGGTGAAAAGCGCGGGCGTGAAATTGGCTACCCAACTGCAAACATTGGACTTGATGCGCTTGCATGTATTCCAGCCGATGGTGTTTACGCCGGATGGTTAACTGTTGAAAATACGAAGTGGGCAGCTGCAATTTCTATCGGAACCAATCCAACATTTCCAGGTGTTCGTGGTCGACAAGTCGAGGCTTATGCAATTGATCAGAAAGATTTAGATTTATATGACAAAGTTGCAAAGCTTGAATTCACTCATCGACTTCGCGATACCTTGAAATTTGAATCACTAGATTCCTTACTTGTGCAGATGAAGGCCGATTGCGATCAGGCCGCAGATTTAACTGGATTTACCCGCATAAATTAAGGTCAGATCGGGCGGATTTCGTTAGATCAAATCACGCTGGTAGCCTTGCCCAACAACAAGCGAGCAATCGAGCCTTCGTGATTCACACCGAGGCCCTCGTGAAAGTAAAGGGAGTACCAAAATGGCGTTACAACCATCAGTTAAAAAAGAAATCATTGCTAAATACGGCGCTTCCGCTACTGACACAGGAAGCCCTGAAGCACAGGTCGCATTGCTATCAAAGCGAATTGAAGAACTCACCGAACACCTAAAGGTAAATAAGAACGATCACCACAACCGTCGTGGTCTAATTCTTCTTGTCGGTAAGCGTCGTCGTATTTTGCAATATCTTGCAAAGACCGATGTAACACGTTACAGAGCGATTATCGAAAAACTCGGTATTCGTCGCTAAATTAGCAAAACTCACTCATCAGTGAATCGGTCCTCGGTTGTGGCTTCCGGGCCTTCTATTAATTAATCGAAGTAGATCCCGTGGGCTTCCATCGAAGATCCGTTACTGATGTGTGTTCATTAGAAATGGAGTCGACCTATGGAAGGTCAAGATGTTAAGACCGCCGTTGCAGTAATTGATAACGGCAAATATGGAAAGCGCGAAATCCGGTTTGAAACCGGCCGCCTAGCTCGTCAAGCGTCAGGAACTGCGCTTGTTTATTTAGATGATGATTCAATGTTGCTCTCTGCAACAACTGCTGGAAAGCAGCCAAAGGATCAATTCGATTTCTTCCCACTAACTGTGGATGTTGAAGAACGTATGTATGCCGCAGGAAAGATTCCAGGATCTTTCTTCCGTCGTGAAGGTCGTCCGTCAGAAGATGCAATTCTTACCTGTCGTTTAATTGACCGCCCACTTCGTCCATCATTCGTAAAGGGACTTCGTAATGAAGTTCAAGTTGTCGTAACTGTTATGGCACTTAACCCTGATCACATGTACGACGTACTTGCTATTAACGCAGCATCAATGTCAACACAACTTGCTGGCTTGCCATTCTCTGGTCCAATCGGTGGCGTTCGCGTTGCTTTGATTGAAGGCCAATGGGTTGCATTCCCAAATCACTCTGATTTGGAGAAGGCAGTATTCGACATGGTTGTTGCTGGTTCAATTATTGATGGTGATGTTGCAATCATTATGGTTGAAGCAGAAGCCACAACTCAGACAATTAATCTCATCAAGGCTGGCGCAAAAGCACCAACTGAAGAGATTGTTGGCGAAGGTTTAGAAGCTGCAAAGCCATTTATTCGCATTCTCTGCCAAGCACAGATGGATCTTGCCAAGGTTGCTGCAAAGCCAACTGGCGAATTCCCAGTCTTCTTGGATTACCAAGATGACACATATGCTGCGGTTGAAGCAGCAGCGAAAGATGACATGGCTAAGGCGCTAACAATTGCTGGAAAGCAAGAGCGCGAAACTAAGCTAGATGAAATCAGCGCTGTTGTTAAAGAGAAGCTTGCAGTTACCTTCGATGGCCGTGAGAAAGAAGTTTCTGCAGCCATTCGTTCCGTAACAAAGAAGCTTGTACGTCAACGCGTACTTCGCGACAAAATTCGTATCGATGGTCGCGGTATTCGCGATATCCGTGCAATCACAGCAGAGGTAGAAGTTATGCCTCGCGTTCACGGTTCTGCAATTTTTGAACGTGGCGAGACTCAAATCCTTGGTGTTACAACTTTGAACATGTTAAAGATGGAACAACAACTAGACACCTTGAGTCCAGAAAACCACAAGCGTTACATGCACAACTACAACTTCCCACCATATTCAGTGGGCGAGACTGGTCGTGTTGGTTCACCAAAGCGTCGCGAAATAGGCCACGGTGCACTTGCAGAGCGCGCATTGGTTCCAGTTCTTCCAACACGTGAAGAATTTCCATATGCAATTCGTCAAGTATCAGAAGCACTTGGATCAAACGGTTCAACATCAATGGGTTCAGTATGTGCATCGACTATGTCGCTGCTAAATGCTGGTGTTCCACTGAAGGCCGCTGTTGCAGGTATTGCAATGGGTCTGATCTCAGATGTAGTTGATGGCAAGACTGAATACGTTGCAATTACAGATATTCTCGGTGCCGAAGATGCATTCGGAGATATGGACTTTAAAGTTGCAGGAACAAAAGACTTTGTTACTGCGCTACAACTAGATACCAAACTTGATGGAATTCCTGCATCAATCTTGGCATCAGCGCTGCTTCAAGCTAAAGAAGCACGTCTAACAATTCTTGACATCATGAACCAAGCAATCGATGCACCAGATGAGATGAGCCTTCTTGCTCCTCGAATCATTTCGGTCAAGGTTCCTGTTGATCTAATCGGCGCAATCATCGGACCTAAGGGCAAAATGATTAACCAGATTCAAGATGAAACTGGCGCAGACATAACCATCGAAGATGATGGAACTGTTTACATCGGTGCTCTTGAAGGATCACAAGCAGAAGCCGCAAAGGCAATGATTGATGCAATCGCTAACCCAGTTGTTCCTAAGGTGGGAGAGCGCTTCAACGGAAGTATCGTGAAGCTTGCAACATTCGGCGCATTCATTTCACTTGTTCCAGGTAAAGATGGCTTGCTACACATCTCGCAGATTCGTAAATTGCATGGTGGAAAGCGCATCGAAAACCTTGAAGAAGTTATGAAGGTTGGCGACAAGATTCAAGTTGAAATTGCAGAGATTGATCCAAAGGGTAAGTTCTCATTGGTTCCAGTTCTTGCAGATGGCACGGTTCCTGGTAAGGAAGCCGGCGAATAATTGAGTAAAACAATCTTGCCCAGCGGGCTACGAATTGTTACTGAAGAAGTCAGTACATCTCGCTCCGCTGCGGTAGGAATTTGGGCAAATGTTGGCTCTCGCGATGAAGTTAAATCCGTCGCGGGAGCTTCTCACTTTCTAGAACATTTACTTTTTAAGGGAACTAAACGCCGTACTGCACTTGAGATTTCCTCTTCAATTGAAGCTGTCGGTGGCGAGATGAATGCATTTACTGGCCAGGAATACACCTGCTTTTATGCAAGAGTTATCGATAACGATTTGCCCTTGGCAGTCGATGTTGTAACTGACTTAATTACCTCCTCGAATTTCACTGCCGAAGATGTTGATTCAGAACGCACGGTTGTATTGAGTGAAATTGCGGTCCGCGATGACGATCCTTCGGATTACATCCACGAGCTATATCTCGATACCGTTTACGGTGATTCACCTATTGGTCGTTCAATCTTGGGCACCGTTGATTCAATTAATAAAATGCCCCGAAATTCAATTTATAATTATTATAAGAAGCACTACCAGCCTGAAAATTTAGTTGTATCGGTAGCTGGAAATGTGAAACATAAGAAGGTCGTAAAGCTGGTTGAAGAGGCGCTAGCTCGTGATAATTTCTTAGATGCCCCGCCAAAGAAGCATCAAACTCGAATTGCTACTCCAGTTAAAACTCCGGGCTTAGGCAAGGTCGGAATTATTGATCGCAAGACTGAGCAAGCACATATTCTTTATGGTTTTCCAGGTCTAGCCAGAAATGATGAACGACGTTTTGCATTAAGCGTTTTATCTTCTGCGGTAGGCGGGGGAATGGCTTCCCGGTTATTCCAAGAGATTCGCGAGAAACGTGGTCTGGCATACACGACATATTCATACCCACAACAATTTGCCGGAACCGGAACCCTTGCATTTTATGCTGGCTGCAAAGTTGAAAAAGCGGAAGAAGTCATAAAGCTAATGCGCGAGATAAGTGAATCTGTTGCGCAACATGGTTTAACGGCAGAAGAAATATCTAGAGCAAAAGGCGCTGTAACTGGTGGCTTAATTCTGGGCCAAGAAGATACTGGTTCAAGAATGAGTCGAATCGGCAAGAGCGAACTCGTTTACGGCGAGATCATGAGCTTTGATGACATCTTGGCCAAGGTTCGAAGTGTGACGCCCGAGCAAGTCCATCAATTAGCACGCGACTTGTTTACCGCTCCCGCTACCCTTGCACTAGTGGGACCATTTAGAAGCAGCGCTAAATTTGAGAAGGTGATTTCATGAGTATCAAAGTTGCAGTTCTTGGTGCGAAAGGTCGCATGGGAGCCGAGAGCGTAAAAGCAATCTCTGGCACTAAAGATTTAGAAGTGGTTGCCCAATTAGATTTAGGTGACTCACTTGAAGCATTAGTTACAAGTGCTGCCCAAGTTGTTGTTGATTTCACTCATCCTGATGCAGTTATGAAAAATTTAGAGTTTGCAATTAATAATGGAATAAGTGTTGTTGTCGGAACTACCGGATTTGATGAGAAGAAACTCGCACAAGTTAAGAGTTGGCTATCTGCTAATCCAAAAGTCGGAGCTTTAATCGCCCCTAACTTTGGTCTTGGCGCAGTTTTGATGATGCAGTTCGCTGCCCAAGCTTCAAAGTATTTTGAATCAGCTGAAATTGTTGAGTTGCACCATCCAGCAAAGGCAGATGCGCCATCCGGAACAGCGGCAAGAACCGCAGAGCTAATTAATCAAGCTCGTGCCAGTGTTAAGAAAAGCCCGATGCCAGATGCAACAACATCAGAACTTGCCGGCGCCCGCGGTGCAAAAATAGGAGATGTTCATATTCATTCAGTTCGCCTTCGCGGTTTAGTTGCGCACCAAGAAGTTATCTTGGGCGATACCGGTGAAACACTTTCAATTAGACACGATTCAATAGATCGCACAGGATTTATGCCTGGTGTTCTACTTGCTATCAGAGAAGTTGGTAAAAACCCTGGTCTAACTTTTGGGCTAGAGAACTACATGGATTTAACTTAAGGAGCAGATATGTCGAACTTAGTTATGTATGGCGCAGAATGGTGCGGAGATTGCCGCAGATCTAAGCGATTCTTAGATTCGAATAATGTGGAATATACCTACATCGATGTTGAAGCAGATAAGAGTGCAGCCGATAAAGTTGTTGAAATAAACGGCGGCGCCCAGTCAATTCCAGTAATTGTTTTCAGTGATGGAACACATCTAACTGAACCTTCAGATATTGATTTACAAGCTAAGTTAACGGCGCTTAAAATACTTTAGAAGTATCGGTAAGCCAGAGCCGAAGTAACAGCAGCTCCCACAACAACTACCGGGAACGGTGCTTTAGCAATGAGTAGAGCTAGCGCGGCAGCTATCCCAAGTGCTCGATGATCCAAAACTAATTTGGTTTTTACGGCAAAAGTATTTACCGCAATTAGCGCAGTCAGGAGCGCAATTGGAATAAGGCTGTTAATACGTAAAATTCTAGGATGGCTTAAAAATGATTCTGGCACGGAAGCGCCAAGGAATTTAGTAATGAATGCCAGCGCACTTGAACCTATGACTGCAATCCAGAAGGCGTTCATTCGCGCCAGCCAATAATTATCGCGAGTAAAGTACAAGAAATAATTGGAATTCCTGCGGGAACAAATGGGGTCAGAGTAAGAGCGAGCAATATTGCAAAGCCGGCTAAGACCCAGGATTTACGATTTGAAAGGCGCGGCCAGAGAAGTCCTAAGAATGCTGCGGGGACTGCGGCATCTAAACCCCAAGCTGATGGATCACCAATTGCTTGCGCACCAAGCGCTCCAGCAAGAGTGAACAAATTCCAGAAGATAAAAACTCCAAAGCCGGTATACCAAAACCCTTTTCGCATGTCGTTTTCATTGTCTTGCGCAAGAGCAACGCCAGTCGATTCATCAATAGTTATTTGTGCTGCAACAACTCGTCTGAAGCCACGTAGTTTTAGAAGTGGGGCCAAGCGAAGTCCATATAAGCCATTTCGAGTTCCAAGAAGTGTCGAAGTTGCAATCGCATTTAATGGTGATCCGCCAGCAGCGATTACACCTACAACTGCAAATTGTGATGCACCAGAGAAAAGTAAGAGTGAAAGTAAACAAGCTTGCAGAACCGAGAAATGTGCTGCAACAGCCGCCGCACCAAATGCACTGCCATATGCGCCTACTGTTATTGAGACGCTGAAAGAATCACGCTTCACTGACACGCCGAAAGTATGCCCTAATCCACGGTGATTGGCGCAGTTTTATATAGGGTCGCCTTATGAATACCGATACTCCTGATGTTGAAGATACAAAACAAGAGATTGTTTTCCGCGATGACATGACCGTTGAGTTGGTTAAGTCGAGTGCGAGCGATGCCGATGTAATTTGGGCCGCCCGCGTTTCAACTGCAGGGGAGACGACGCTAGAAAAAGTTGGTGAGTCCAGCGAGCGAGATGCTGGCTTAATTAATTATTTGGCTCGCGAGAGACACGGCAGTCCTTTTGAACATACCTCGATGACATTCTTCGTCTCTGCACCAATATTTGTATTCCGTGAATTTATGCGCCATCGAATTGCTTCATATAACGAAGAGAGCGGTCGTTATCGTGAACTGCGTCCAGTTTTCTATATTCCGAATAAAGATCGCAAGCTCGTGCAAGTTGGTAAGACTGGCGCTTATACCTTTATCGACGGAACACCAGAGCAACTAGATATCACAGTTAATGCAATTAAAGAGACCTGCACTTTGGCTTATGAAAATTATCAGAAGATATTGGCATCTGGCGTAGCTCGTGAAGTTGCTCGCGCAGTTCTTCCAGTAACTCTTTACTCTTCGATGTATGTAACTATGAATGCCAGAGCTTTAATGAATTTCCTTTCGCTTCGAACATCAAGTGAAGGATCGCATTTTCCCTCATATCCACAACGCGAAATAGAGATGGTCGCCGAGAAAATGGAGAAGCACTTCGCCGAACTTATGCCGATGACATACGCGGCATTCCAAAAATCCGGTCGCATAGCTCCGTAATTAGCGTGTAGCCTTAGCGCATGAGTATCACACCTCCATTTGGTCGGTTAATTACCGCCATGGTTACGCCATTTAATAAGGATGGCGAGATTGATTGGGCAGGTGTTGAAAAGCTAGCAGCCCATTTAGTATCAACTGGGCACGATGGAATTGTTGTAAATGGCACAACTGGAGAAGCTCCAACAACAAGTGATGACGAGAAAGATAAAATCGTTGAAGTTGTAAAGAAAGTAGTTGGATCAAAGATCAAGGTAATTGCTGGTGCTGGAAATAATGAGACTTCACATTCAGTCGTACAAGCCAAACGCGCAGCGAAGGCTGGCGCGGATGCGCTGTTGGTTGTTACTCCTTATTACAACAAGCCACCACAAGCCGGAATCGCAGCTCACTTTCGCGCTATGGCAGATGCAACTGATTTATCAGTAATGATGTACGACATTCCTGGGCGAACTGGAATTGAAATTGAATCTGACACAATTGTTGCGCTAGCTGAACACCCAAGAATTGCAGCGCTAAAAGATGCCAAAGGAAACGTTGCCGCAACTTCATGGGTAATTAAGCGTTCTGGAATTCCAGTTTATTCGGGCGACGATATTTTGAATCTGCCATTACTTTCAGTTGGCGCAGTTGGCTTCGTATCGGTCTGCGGACATACAGTTGGCAAAGATTTACGAGAAATGTTAGATGCTTGGTTTGCTGGAAAAGCATCGATCGCACTTGAAATTCATCAAAAATTATTACCGGTATTCACCGGAACCTTCCGCACCCAAGGTGCGATATTGACTAAGGCCGCTCTAAATGAAATGGGCCTACCTGGCGGATTTACTAGATTGCCACTTGTCGATGCCACCGCTGCGCAGATTGCGCAATTGCGGGAGGACCTACGACAAGGCGGAGTAACACTTAACTAATGAATCATCCTCATCCAGATTTACCCTATCCATCCAAACTCGCACCAAAAACTCTGCGCATTGTCGCACTAGGTGGCTTGGGAGAAATCGGTCGCAACATGACCGTCTTCGAATACGAAGGAAAGTTATTAGTAGTTGATTGTGGCGTGCTGTTTCCAGAGGAGAGCCAACCTGGAATTGATTTAATTTTGCCGGACTTTGAATATATTAGAGAACGTTTAGATGATGTTGTAGCGGTAGCGCTTACACATGGCCATGAAGATCATATTGGCGCAGTTCCTTATCTTTTGCGCGAACGTAGCGATATTCCAATTGTTGGCTCTAAATTAACTCTTGCCTTCACTGAAGCTAAATTAAAAGAACGCAGAATCACTGCGCCGATGGTTGAAGTTAAAGCTGGAATGAAGCAGAAGTTTGGCCCATTCGAATTAGAGTTTGTTGCAGTTAATCACTCAATTCCAGATGCGCTAGCAATTGCAATTCGTACTCCTGCCGGTCTAGTTCTTGCAACTGGTGATTTCAAAATGGATCAGCTTCCATTGGACGGTCGCGTTACCGATCTCGCAACTTTCGCCCGGTTAGGTGCAGAGGGCGTTGATCTATTTATGGTCGACTCAACCAATGCTGATGTTCCAGGTTTCACAACTGCAGAACGCGAAATTAGCCCAGTATTAGATCGAGTAATTCGTCAGACCGAGCGCCGAGTTATCGTCGCCTCGTTCGCTTCACATGTTCATAGAATTCAACAAATAATTGATGTTGCCGAAAGCCATGGTCGCAAGGTTGCATATGTTGGACGCAGCATGGTGCGAAATATGAAACTCGCTGAAGATTTAGGTTATCTCCATATTCCACCAAATTTAATTGTTGATTCCAAAAACTTAAAAGATTATGGCGACAAAGTCGTATTGATTTGTACCGGGTCGCAAGGCGAGCCACTAGCTGCGCTTTCTCGAATGGCAAATGGCGATCACGAAATTCAAGTTGGTAAGGGCGACACTGTCATCTTGGCTTCATCGTTAATCCCAGGAAACGAAAATCCGGTTTACCGAGTAATTAATGAGCTAACCCGATTCGGCGCAAATGTAGTTCACAAAGGTAATGCCATGGTTCACGTTTCAGGCCACGCATCTGCCGGCGAACTTCTATATTGCTACAACATTGTTAAGCCAAAGAATGTAATGCCAATCCACGGTGAATGGCGCCATCTTCGAGCAAATGCTGAACTAGCAATTAAGACCGGAGTAGCTCGTACAAATACCTTGGTTGTTGAAAATGGAATTGTTGTTGATATGGCTGATGGTTATGCAGATGTTGCTGGTGCAATTCCAGTGGGCTTTGTTTATGTAGATGGCCAAAGCATTGGTGAAATTACCGAGAGCTCGCTAAAGGATCGACGAATTCTAGGTGAAGAAGGATTTATCTCAGTTGTAGTTGTAATCGAATCCCAAACTGGAAAAATAGTTGCAGGACCTGATATTCATGCACGTGGTTTCACTGAGGATAATGATCTCTTTAATGAAGTAAAGGGCATGATTGAAAAGGCGCTGGCAACGGCAGTAGGAAATGGAATTAACGGAACGCATCAACTGCAACAAGTAGTTAGAAAAACTGTTGGTAGTTGGGTAGGCGATAAGCATCGTCGCAAACCAATGATTGTTCCAGTAGTCATCGAGGTATAACGGCGCGCCTTAGATATCGAATATATCTAACGCTTTAAGGTTAGCCATTATGGCCGCGAGAAAAAAAGCATCAAATAAGAAATCTGCGGCAGCCAATGGCGCTGCTCGTGGAATTGGTGCAATCTGGCGATTCATCGCAAAGACAATCGGCTCTTCTATTCGCTTCATCTTTCGTGGCGCCCAAGATTTAGATCCAGCTCACCAGCGAGATGGAATCGCATTCCTAGTATTTATCCTCGGTTTAATTTCAGCCGCCGGTGTCTGGTTTAACTTAGATAACATATTTGGTCGTGGGATATATGCCGCAATCTTTGGTCTAGTTGGCCGCCTTGGAATTTTCGCACCTCTGATCTTTATCTACTTTGCCTTTAGATTATTTAAAGCTCCCGACGATTCAAAAGCAACAGGTCGAATCATTGTTGGAACATTTGTCTTATTAATAACTATTACTGGATTGCTACACATTATTAATGGTTCTACTGGAACTGGTCAGACTGCGATCAGACATGGTGGTGGCTGGATTGGCTACGGAGTTTCAACTCCGCTAGTTGCACTTGTAACAACAATTCTGGCAATTCCAATACTTGTAATACTTCTCTTATTCGGTATTTTGGTAATAACAGCAACCCCGGTCTCCAAAGTTATGGAACGCATTAAGACGCTATTCAACTGGGGAAGTGGCAAGGTCTCTGATGCCAGAGCGGCCCGCGCCGAAGAAGCTTTTGAAATTTCAGATACGCCACCATTTGAAACGCCTTTAGTACAAGGTTTCGTTCATCATGATGAAGATGAAGAAGAGTTAGATGAAGAGAGTTTTGATGAAGAGTTCACCGTGGAGATTGCTCGCGAACCAACACCGGTAATTCCACCGGCCCCAGTAGTTCCAAAACATGCAAAGCAGATGTTGCTTACCGGTGACACTAAGTATGAACTTCCTTCACTGGATTTATTGAAACTCGGGCCAACTTCAAAGGCGAAATCAAAAGCTAATGATGTTGTTGTCGCAGCCCTGACCCAGGTCTTTGATCAATTCGGAGTTGAATGTCGAGTTACTGGATTCATGCGTGGTCCAACAGTTACCAGATATGAAGTAGAGCTTGGTAATGGCGTAAAAGTTGAGGCAATCACTGCACTTTCTAAGAATATTTCTTATGCAGTTGCAAGCGGAGATGTTCGAATTCTTTCTCCAATTCCAGGTAAGTCAGCGGTTGGAATTGAGATCCCAAATACTGATCGCGAGATTGTTGCACTTGGAGATGTTCTGCGTTCATCAGTTGCTAAAAATGACACGCATCCAATGGTCATCGCACTCGGTAAAGATGTAGAGGGCAATTTTATCTGCGCAAATCTGGCCAAGATGCCGCACTTATTAGTCGCTGGTGCAACTGGTGCTGGTAAATCTTCAATGATTAATTCACTTGTAGTTTCAATACTTATGCGTTCTACGCCAGATGATGTCCGACTTGTGATGATTGACCCAAAGCGAGTTGAGCTCACAAGCTATGAGGGAATCCCACATTTAATTGCGCCGATTATTACAAATCCCAAGAAGGCCGCAGATGTATTGGCATGGGTAGTACGAGAGATGGATATGCGTTATGACGATCTTTCGGCTTTCGGCTTTAGACATATCGATGATTTCAATAAGACAGTTCGCTCTGGCAAATTAACTGTGCCCGAAGGCAGCGAACGAGTTCTTGAACCGTATCCATATTTACTTGTGATCATCGACGAGCTTGCCGACCTGATGATGGTTGCAGCTCGCGAAGTTGAAGAGTCGATTGTTCGAATTACTCAACTTGCAAGAGCCGCCGGTATTCACTTAGTTATCGCAACCCAACGTCCGAGCGTTGACATCGTTACGGGATTAATCAAGGCAAATGTGCCTTCCAGACTTTCATTTGCAACTTCAAGCCTTGCAGACTCCAGAGTTATATTAGATACGCCAGGTGCTGAGAAATTAGTTGGCCAAGGCGATGGCCTCTTCTTGCCAATGGGTGCAAGCAAAGCGATGCGAATTCAAGGTGCCTATGTTTCAGAGCGTGAAACAGAAGCAATTGTTAATCACGTTAAATCACAACTGCAGCCGGTCTATCGCCTTGATTTAACGGCGCCGGTTAAAGCACATGTAATCGAAGATGACATCGGTGATGACATGGATCTTCTCTTGCAAGCAGTTCAATTAGTTGTTTCAACACAATTTGGTTCGACTTCAATGTTGCAACGTAAATTACGAATTGGTTTTGCAAAAGCTGGACGTTTAATGGATTTAATGGAGAGTCGTGGAATTGTTGGTCCAACTGAAGGATCGAAGGCGCGAACTGTTTTGATTAGTGCAGAACAGATGCCAGATGTCCTCGAGCAACTTCAGGGCAACCTCTAACTTCTAGCAACTGACGAAAGTTGTAATTCAGCGTGGGTCCACATTTTGGGGGTCAGTGTTTGGGGTGAATTAACCCCTCGGCCATCTTCGGACTTGTCCTAGAGCGCTCTTAGGTTTTACCCTTAGTGCCTTGGAAATCCCCTTCCATGTTGCAAGTAAGAGGAAAATAAATGAGTTTAGATAATCTAACTCTCGGCACCGAGATTCGCGATGCGCGCGAACGTGCTGGTTACACAATCAAAAAAGTTGCTGAGATTACTCGCATCCGTGAAACTGTAATTGCAAATATTGAAGCTGATGATTTTTCAAGCTGTGGTGGAAATGCATATGCGCGTGGCCATATTCGCACAATTGCAAAGGTAGTCAAGTTAAGTGCTGATGATTTAATTGCAAAGTTTGCTGAAGTCACCGGAGATTTTGATCGCCCAATGGTTGATCTATTGGAAGAGAATCACATAATTAAAGTTCGCTCAGCAAAGCCAAAAGTTTCTTACAAAGCGTTAGCTTCGGTTGCGGCCGGAGTTGTTGCACTACTAATTGCAGTTCCTGCAGTTATCTCACTCTTCCCAAATGACAACACCTCATCGACTCCGTCAAGTCAAGGTGTGGCCCCTTCAACAACTGATCAGAGCGCAACTGTTGTAGCTACAAAGACATCAGGCGTATCACTAGTTGTTACAGGTATTTCAGGAAAATCTTGGGTGGGAATCCAAGATGCAAGTGGTGCCCAGGTATTTAGTGGGTCGATTTCAGTGGGTGAAGTTAAGTCATTTACCGATGACCAACTTCTACAGATAACAATCGGAAATGCTGCGGCGGTTTCCCTTAACGTCAACGGTGAAGAGATTGGCACACCTGGCGCAACTGGGGAAGTAGTTCATCTCTCCTTCGAACCAGGCAAGTCAACCAACGGTTAATAGCAACTTAAAACTTAACCCAATGTAAGATGGCGCAGATGAGCGCCGAGGATTTAATAGAGAAGAAGCCTCGAACTGTCGCGCTTGTAACTCTTGGTTGCGCCCGCAATGAAGTGGACTCCGAAGAACTTGCCGGAAGACTTTCTACAGATGGTTGGACACTGGTTTCCGATCCCGCACTTGCTGAAGTTGCACTAATAAATACTTGTGGCTTTATTGAAAGCGCCAAAAAGGATTCGGTAGATGCCCTGCTTGAAGCGCACTCGCTAAAGGGGAATGGAACCACCAAAGCTGTAGTTGCAGTTGGTTGTATGGCAGAGCGTTATGGAAACGAACTTTCAGAAGCCTTACCCGAAGCAGATGCAATTCTTGGCTTCGATGATTATGAAGATATTTCACTTCGTCTTCAAACAATTATTAACGGTGGCTCTATTGCAGCCCACGCCCCAAAGGATCGCAGAGCTTTGCTCCCAATTGCGCCAGCCGATCGTCAAAAATTAGTAACCCCACCCGAAAAACTGCAACGCAAACGCTTAGAGAACACACCTATTGCGCCACTCAAGATTGCATCAGGCTGCGATCGAAGATGTTCCTTCTGCGCGATTCCGATGTTCCGTGGTTCATTTGTTTCAAGGCGCCCAGTAGAAATTATTGAAGAAGCTAAGTGGCTTGCCGAACAAGGAGTTTCCGAACTCTTCCTGGTGAGTGAAAATACAACGTCATACGGTAAAGATTTTAGGGATATGCAGGTTCTAGAAAATATGCTGCCGGAAATCTCAAATATTCCTGGCGTTGAGCGAATCCGCCTCTCTTATCTACAGCCAGCAGAAATGCGGCCATCGCTAATTCAGGCGATGATTTCGATTCCAAAAGTTGTGCCTTATTTTGATCTATCTTTTCAACATGCCAGCCCAACTGTGCTCCGTCGCATGCGCAGGTTTGGCGATACCGAATCCTTCTTACATCTCATAACTCAAATTCGCGCTCTTTCGCCACAGGCTGGAATTCGATCAAATGTGATTGTCGGTTTTCCCGGCGAGACTCAGGAAGAATTTGATGAACTGGTTAATTTCATCTCGCAAGCAAGGTTGGATGCTATTGGCGTCTTTGGATACTCTGATGAAGATAAGACTGAAGCCCTAACCCTTGAAAACAAAGTCGATCAAGATGTTATTAATTCTAGAGTCGAGCTACTATCAAAATTAGTTGATGAATTCTTGATGCAAAGAGCTGAGGAACGTATCGGCGAACATGTGCGAGTTTTAATCGAAGATGAAGAGAGCCAAGAGGGCCGTGCTGAACACCAAGGTCCCGAGGTAGATGGTTCAACCTTCGTCAGAGGCCGTGCAAAATATAAAGTCGGCGAGTATGTCGATGCCATCATCACCGAAGTTGCCGGCGTAGATTTAATTGCTGTGCCACTATGAAACATCCCAATCTGCCAAACTCACTAACCATTTCTAGGTTAATTGCAGTTCCATTCTGTTGTTATGCACTCTTTAAGAATGGCGGCGATGATTCGCTCTGGCGAGTAATTGCTTGGATCGGATTTTTTCTAGTTGGACTGACAGATTTCTTTGATGGAAAACTCGCGAGGTCGCGCAAACAGGTAACTAGCTTTGGAACCTTCTTAGATCCAGTGGCGGATAAAATTTCAATTGGCGCTGCAATGGTTGGGCTATCGATGCAAGGAAAATTATGGTGGTGGGTAACCATCGTTATCTTGGTCCGCGAAATTTCAGTCACGATTCTGCGGCTCGCTGTTATTCGCGATGGCGTTATCCCAGCAAGCAAGGGTGGCAAGTTAAAAGCTGCCTTCCAAGGATTTGGCGTCGGTTTTTATATCTTGCCCCTTCCATCTTGGCTAAGTATTCCGCGAGATGCATTTATGGCTGTTGCGATAGCTCTCACAATTTCAACTGGCTATGACTATTTCAAGAAGGCGTTAAAAAAGTGAATCAGAATTTAGATCTAGCAACCAAGATAGTTAAGCAGTTAGTTAAATCTGGCAAGACCGTTAGCGTCGCCGAATCTTTAACTGGCGGCGGACTTGGTGCCGCGATTACTGAGGTAGCAGGATCATCAGAAGTTTTTCTTGGTGGAATCACGACTTATAGCGATGCTAGTAAGAGTAAATTACTTGAAGTTCCAAAACGCTTAATTACAAAGCACACCGCGGTATCTGAAGAGGTTGCAAAATCGATGGCCGAAAATGCACGTCAACTTTTTAAATCTGATTATGCAATTTCCACTACCGGAGTTGCCGGGCCAGGCAAGGCATATGGCAAAAGCGCAGGTACAGTCTGGCTAGCTATCGCCTCGAAGAAAGAGTGCGTTGCCATTGAACTTTCGATTTCTGGCGATCGCGCCACGGTCAGAAATGCCACAATTGAGAGCGCATTGGCCACTTTTTCGCGTATTCTTATCTCATGAATTCGGTAACCGTATCTAACGAAGCAACCCTTCTTAGAACCCACATCGGGAGCACCTTGCGCCAAGCGCGCATTTCACAGGGTCGCACTCTTCGTGATGTTGCGAAGAGCGCTCGCGTTTCATTGGGTTATTTGTCAGAGGTAGAACGTGGACAGAAAGAAGCATCTTCAGAACTTTTAAATTCAATCTGCCAGGCTTTAAATCTAACTCTGCTAACCGTTATCTCCGAAGTATCAATTGCTCTTCACACAACTAATTCAAATATTTCAAGTAAGGCTCCATCACTCACTGTTGTAGAAGCCGCCGCTTAGCTCTCCGCTAGCGACGACGATTCGGATATTGGCAGATTCCATGACCGTAGCACCAGCCCAACGTTCACGAACCGCAATCCTTGCTGGTGCAAAAATCGTCATCACCGAAGTAGGTTCATATGAATCAAATATGGTTGATATCGCCGCACGCGCTCAAGTCTCAAGAGCTACGGTTTATAACCACTTCGCCGATAAAGAAGAGATGATGTTTAGCCTCCTTGAATCTGAAATTTTGCGCCTTGTAGATCTTGCTAAGAAATCACCATCTCCAAAGGATGCGCTTCTAACTCTCTCACGTGAAATTTCGGGGGATCTGGCGCTCCGTAAAATGACTGAGACCGACCCCAAAGATATTGCCGCCTTCGTAACTATCAGCGCCCACCCAATCTGGGCTTTGGTACAAGACTCGCTCGCGGCGATCTTCGGTGCTGCGAATTCCAGCTTGGTTCTGCATTGGCTACTCGGCCAGGTTGCATCTCCATTATCTGCTGGCGAATCTGCCAAACAAGCTGACCAGATCGCAAGATCACTCTCGTAATTGAGTGCGGACTTAACTTGCGAATAACTGAATTGCGCGCTCGCATTGCTGATTACTTTCCAGATCCAAATACTTACAGCAGAGATATCGTTCATGCCGAATTAGGTGGCGTCACGGTCGAACAAGCGCTAGTAATGGGCCAGGAGCCAGGAGATATCTGGAAGGGCGTAGTCGCCCACAATCCAGAGATGCCAGCAAAATTTAGATAGCCCCAGATTCTTTGGGCCAATTCGGCGTGTTGTTTCCATTCGAACAGATGTTCGGCTACCCTTTATCCATTCGGGCGACCTGCCCGGATATACCCAGCCTGAGCGGTTCCACACTTCCGCAGAAGCACAGCCTCTGCCGTCGGTGGGTCTCCGTACCTTCAGGACCGATAACGATGATCGATGAAAGGTCAACAAAATGGCTAAAGAACAGCCTGATAAACAATCTGAAAAGCAGAACTCAGATCGCACCAAAGCCTTAGATAGTGCACTTGCCCAAATCGAGCGTCAATTCGGTAAGGGTTCAGTAATGAAGATGGGCGATCGCGGCCCACAAGTTGTTGAAGTTATTTCAACTGGTTCGGTTGCGTTAGATATCGCACTTGGAATTGGTGGATTACCTCGAGGACGTATCGTAGAAATTTACGGACCAGAATCTTCAGGTAAGACAACTGTCGCACTTCATGCAATTGCAAACGCGCAGAGAGCTGGCGGAATCGCTGCATTTATCGATGCCGAGCACGCGCTAGATCCAGAGTATGCCCGCAAATTAGGCGTTGATATTGATGCACTTCTAGTTTCACAACCAGATACCGGTGAACAAGCACTTGAGATCATGGATATGTTGGTTCGCTCTGGCGCAATCGATGTAATTGTTGTTGACTCAGTTGCAGCCCTAACACCTCGCGCAGAAATTGAAGGCGAGATGGGCGATTCACATATGGGCTTGCAGGCACGTTTGATGTCACAAGCACTTCGTAAAATTACTGGTGCTTTACACCAATCAAATACAACAGCAATTTTCATTAACCAACTTCGCGACAAGATCGGTGTCTTCTTCGGAACACCAGAGACCACAACTGGTGGAAAAGCACTTAAGTTCTACGCTTCAATCCGTCTTGATATTCGTCGCATCGAAACTCTTAAAGATGGCAACGACGCGGTCGGAAACCGTACTCGCGTAAAGGTTGTTAAGAACAAGATGGCTCCACCATTTAAGCAAGCAGAGTTCGACATCATCTACGGTGTTGGAATCTCACGCGAAGGTTCACTTATCGACCTTGGTGTTGAAGTTGGCATCGTAAAGAAGGCCGGCGCTTGGTATACCTATGAAGCCGATCAACTCGGTCAAGGTAAAGAGAATGCTCGCGCTTTCTTGATTGATAATCCTGATCTAGCAAATGACATCGAAGCCAAGATTCGCGAACACTATGTTCCAATCGTTGTCGATGCTGAACTCGTAGCTGCAATTGATGAAGCAACCGCTGAGGTTGATTTCTAAAAATTGAGCAATAGTAAAGAGATTGAAGCTGATCCCTACTCTTTCGCACTGACCACGGCGCACTATGCCTTGGCACCACGTGCAAAGAGTAGGGCTGAGCTACATGCCCACTTAAAGAAGCGTGGCGTAGAAGATGAGATTGCCGCTGCAGTCTTGAATGAGTTAGAACTTCAAGGTCTGTTAAATGATTTGGAGTTCGCTCAAATTTGGAGCGAATCTCGCCAACGTCAGAAGAAATTATCTAAGCGATCAATCGCTCAAGAGTTAAAGTTCAAAGGCGTATCGCAGGACATCATTGATGAAACGCTTGAGAATATTGACGAAGAAGATGAATACAAAATGGCCTTCACTTTGGCCGAACGTAAATACCGATCCTGTTCACACCTTGATCACGATGTTATTTATCGCAGAGTCCATGGTTTGCTCTCTCGAAAGGGATTTAGCCATTCGATATCTGGTCGCATCATGCGAGAATTGCTGGGAAGCAACAACTCCTAACTAAGATTGGCGTTATGGATAGCCAACTTAAAGCCCGATCATTTGTGGTCGAAACCTATGGCTGTCAGATGAATGCGCATGACACTGAACGCATTTCAGGCTTATTGCTCGACGCAGGATATGTGCAGGCACTTGAAGGCAGCGATCCAGATTTAGTTGTATTCAATACCTGCGCAGTCCGCGAAAATGCCGATAACAAACTCTATGGAAATCTATCTTTCCTAGCACCGCGTAAGAAGAGTGATCCCAATTTTCAGATTGCAGTTGGCGGTTGCATGGCTCAGAAAGATCAGGACTCGATAATTAAGCGGGCGCCATATGTTGATGTGGTCTTTGGTACGCACAATATTGGCTCACTACCAACACTTTTAGAACGCGCACGAATCGAAGAAGAGTCACAAGTTGAAATTAAAGAGTCGCTAGAACATTTTCCATCGACGCTTCCGGCCAGGCGCCATTCTGCATTTAGCGCATGGGTTTCGGTTTCAGTTGGTTGCAACAACACCTGCACATTTTGCATAGTTCCTTCGCTACGCGGAATCGAAAAAGATAGATCCGAAGCCGATATTTTGAATGAGGTAAAGGCTGTTGTAGACCAAGGCGTTACCGAAGTTACCTTGCTTGGCCAGAATGTAAATGCTTACGGTGTGGATTTTGGCGACCGCGGCGCCTTCGCAAAACTATTACGCAAATGTGGTGAGATACCTGGCTTAGAACGAGTTCGTTTCATGTCACCGCATCCAAGAGATTTCACTGATGATGTAATTGCTGCAATGGCAGAAACGCCAAATGTTATGCCGCATCTTCATATGCCTCTGCAATCTGGTTCGGACCGCATACTTCAGGCGATGCGTCGCTCGTACCGCAGCGATCGCTATTTAGGGATTATCGAAAAAGTTCGCGCCGCAATTCCGAATTCCACAATTACGACCGACATCATTGTTGGATTCCCGGGGGAGAGCGATAGCGATTTTGCAGCGACCATGGATTTAGTAAAGGAAGTTAAATTCTTAGCGGCATACACCTTCCAATATTCCAAGCGCCCAGGAACTCCTGCGGCAACAATGCCGGATCAAATAAGTGATTCAGTAATGAAAGAGCGATACGACGCCCTACATATTTTGCAGCAAGAGATGTCTCAGATCGTTAATCAAGAGGTGGTTGGAACAACCCAAGAAATTCTGGTTGCAGATTATGAAGGCCGACGCGATGATGGCAAGGCTCGTGTAACTGGCCGCACAAAAGATTTCAGACTCGCACATTTTGCTGTTGACGAAGGAAATCAGCCACGACCTGGCGATGCCGTCATATCCAAAATTACTAAAGCTTCACCAAACTTTATTCTCGCCGAAGATTCTCCGATATCTATTCGTAAGACTCGTGGCGGCGATGCATCAGAGGCACGAATCAAAGAAGTTGGTTCGACCGCAATAATGGTTGGGATGCCAACACTTTCACAGTTAAAGGCGCGCTCGTAAGTTATGAGCAAGTTAGTAATTATTTCTGGTGCAACAGCCACCGGAAAAAGTGATTTAGCGGTTGCGATTGCAAAAGAGTTAACGGCCGAGATTATTAGCGCTGATTCGATGCAACTTTATAAGGGTATGGATATTGGCACTGCAAAATTAACAATGGAAGAACGCAATGAAATCCCGCATCACTTTCTCGATGTCGTGGATGTTAAAGATGATGTGACTGTCTCTTGGTACCAAGAACTAGCCCGAGCGAAGATTGATGAATTAAGAAGTGAGAATAAAAGCGTTGTAGTTGTTGGCGGTACCGGCCTATATATAAAAGCCATCCTTGATGATTTGAATTTCCCGGAGACCGATCCCGAAGTACGCGAGAAGTTGAATCTTGAGGCGGGAAAAATCGGTGGCGATGCCATGCATGAAAGGCTCTCAAAACTCGATCCAGCGGCTGGCTTGGCAATTCCAAAAGAGAACGTGCGCCGAGTTGTTCGCGCCCTTGAAGTAATTGAAATTACCGGAAAGCCATTTACTGCAGTGCTGCCACGAGTTGATTCATCAAAGTATCCAGATGCCATGCAATTTGGGTTAGCAATGAATCGCGAAACTCTAGATGCCAGAATCGATAATCGGGTATCGAAAATGTGGGACTTGGGTTTTGTAGATGAAGTTGAAACGCTAATTAATCAAGGCTTACTTGAAGGAAGAACGGCACAAGCAGCGATTGGTTATGCCCAAATAGTTCGAATGAAGCACGGTGAATTTGATGAAGCTTTTGCCCGCGAAGATACCGCGCGCGCAACAAGGCAATATGCCCGGCGCCAAGAAACTTGGTTCAGTAGAGATCTGCGGATTACCTGGTTAAGTGCGACATCCAATCTTTCAGAGCGCACGGACTCGGTCCTACAGGCTATTCTCAAATCATGATTGGAACCTACGGCCACGGAACCGAGAATGACTTCGTTCTAATCTTTGACCCAGAAAATAAAATTGAAGTAAGCGCTGATCAGGTGCGAGCGATTTGTAATCGTAAAACTGGAATTGGATCTGATGGCTTTATTCGAATTGGCAAAGAAAACTCAAAATGGTTTATGGATTATCGTAATAACGACGGGTCAATCGCAGAGATGTGCGGCAATGGAATTCGCGTCATGGCGAAATACTTGATTGAACGCGGCCACCAAAAAGCAGGAATCTTTCCAATCGATACTCGCGACGGCGTTAAATTCTTATCGGCCCCTGACGCTGGAGACATCACAGTAAATATGGGACAGATACGCGAAGTCTTTGGTGAAATTAGCGCAACAACAAATGGCCATTCTTGGAGCGGCTATAACATTGATATGGGTAATCCGCATGCAGTCGTTTTCGTTGAAAACGCTTCGCAAGTTGGGGATTTAGCACAACCGCCAATTGTTGAACCTGCAGATGAGTATCCTGATGGCGTAAATGTTGAGTTCGTAGAGTTTCTGGAAAATGGCGAGTTAAAGATGCGCGTTCACGAACGCGGTGTCGGCGAAACCAGATCTTGTGGAACCGGAACCTGCGCAGTAGCTCTTGCTGCAACTTTGAAAAAAGGAATGCGTCTGCCTGCTACCTGGATTATTAATCCACCAGGAGGCCGACTAAGTGTGGAAATAGATGCACATAACAATGCAATTCTTACCGGTCCAGCAGTTTTAATTGAGGATCGCGATTTGAGTAAATATTTGTGAGTGACGAGAAGTTAAATATTGATGACTTGTTGGCCGAGTCCGCGAGAGTAGCTGCAGAATTCGACGCTGCTGAAACAAAGGTAGAGGACTGGGAAAGTAATCAAGCAGATTTGCAAGATCGACAAGCGCTTCGCAGAGTTGCTGGACTTTCAACAGAACTCGAAGATATTTCAGATGCCGAGTATCGCCAACTTCGGTTAGAGAAAGTAGTACTTGTTGGAGTTTGGACTGAGGGAAGTGCGCAAGATGCGGAAAATTCGCTAAAGGAATTAGCGGCACTTGCGGAAACAGCTGGCTCGGAAGTTATGGACGGACTTATCCAACGTCGCGATAAGCCAGATCCTGCGACATATATTGGTTCGGGAAAAGTTATGGAGTTGCGCCAAGCAGTTATTAATACTGGAGCAGATACCGTTGTTTGCGATGGTGAACTTTCACCAGCTCAACTTAGAAATCTTGAAGGTAAAGCAAAGGTAAAGGTAATTGATAGAACAGCTTTGATCCTAGATATTTTTGCGCAGCATGCAAAGAGCCGTGAAGGTAAGGCGCAAGTCGAATTAGCGCAGATGACATATCTGCTTCCAAGACTTCGTGGTTGGGGTGATTCGCTTTCACGACAGGCTGGTGGAATTGGTGGACGTGGCCCCGGTGAAACAAAGATTGAAACAGATCGTCGGCGAATTAATGACAAAATGGCAAAGTTGCGTCGAGAAATTAAAGAGATGAAAACTTCGCGCGACACCAAGCGCCAAGAGCGCCGCAGAAATAACATTCCATCAGTTGCTATCGCGGGTTACACAAATGCCGGAAAGTCATCGCTAATGAATCGGCTAACAAATGCTGGTGTTCTTGTAGAGAATGCGCTCTTTGCAACCCTTGATCCAACAGTTCGAAAAACAACTTCAGCCGATGGTCGTATTTACACTCTCTCCGACACTGTTGGTTTTGTTCGCCACCTGCCGCATCAATTAATTGAAGCTTTTAAGTCAACACTTGAAGAAGTATCTGGCGCCGATCTAATCGTGCACGTTGTCGATGGTTCACATCCAGATCCACAAGAGCAATTGCGCGCAGTTCGCGAAGTTATAAGAGATATCGGTGGCGGCGAGATTCCTGAAATTATCGCCATCAATAAGGCAGATATTGCGCCACCAGAAAAGTTGATGCAGTTACTTCGTGAAGAGGCAAATAGCTTTGCATTCTCAGCTAGAACCGGATTCGGAATCGAAACCCTTGTCGCTGCGATTGAGACATCTTTACCGAGACCTAGAGTTGAAATTAAGGTGGTAATTCCATTTAGCCGTGGTGATTTAGTTTCGGCGATTCACGAACGTGGTGAAATATTCTCTGAAGATTATCTACCTGAAGGAACATCTATTCATGCGCTAGTTGATGGTTCGCTAGCAAAAGTGATTGAAGGGCTTTAATGAAGGATCGAGTAGTAGCAGCAATCAAGCGTGGCGAAGTTGTGATTCTGCCACTCGAACATAGTTACGTTTATGCCTGCGATGCCTTTAGCTTCGCTTCGGTAAATCGGCTACATCAATTACGAAATGATCCAACTGGAGTTGCAGCACAAGTCTTAGTTGCAAGCGCTCAGACCATTGATGGCTTAGCTCAAGGCGTTAGCAGCGACATGAAAGCGCTAGCAAATGCATTTTGGCCAGGGCTACTAACTTTGATGTTGCAACCAAATCAATCCTTGAATTGGGATCTAGGTGATGGTGGAAATTTAGAAACTTTTGCTCTTCGCAGTCCTAACCAGGCAGAAACTTTGGAAATAATTTCACAAACTGGACCACTTGCAATTGCCACCGCAGGTCTTGCTGGTACATCTGCAGTATCTACGATTTCGAATATCCATGACCTTGAAGCCTTAGATATTGGTGAGATTCCGGCCGGTCCGTTCTCAACGGTGGTAGCTCTAGAGGGTGGAAATTTGATAGTAAATCGTGTTGGGGCGCTCACAATTGAGGAATTAAGGAAAGTCGCTTCGGCAATCCAACTTCCAACCGAATAAGGTTCTGCCATGACTGAGAAAACAAGCGAGGCCTTTTACGGCCCAGATTTCAATGCACTCTTAGCCCAAGATCCAGATATCGCGGCGGTACTTTTAAGTGAACTAAAGCGCCAGCAACAAAGTCTGCAATTAATCGCAAGTGAAAACTTCACGTCGCCAGCCGTTCTCGCAACAATGGGTTCAACGCTTTCAAATAAATATGCTGAAGGTTATCCAGGCAAGCGTTATTACGGTGGTTGCGAAGAGGTAGATAAAGTTGAAGTTATCGGAATCGAACGTGCAAAATCTTTATTCGGTGCCGAACACGCAAATCTGCAGCCGCACTCAGGTGCAAGTGCAAACGTTGCGGTTTACCAAGCATTCACAAAGCCAGGGGATAGCGTCCTTGCAATGTCACTTCCACATGGTGGCCATTTAACCCATGGTTCGAAAGTTAACTTCTCTGGAAAATGGTTCAACATAGTTTCTTACGGCGTCCGCAAGGAAGATGAACTAATTGATTACGATGAATTACGCGATACTGCAATTGCAAATAAGCCAAAGATGATCTGCGTTGGCGCCACTGCATATCCAAGTTTGATTGACTTCGAAACTGTTCGAAAGATCTGTGATGAAGTTGGCGCGATCATGTGGGTTGATGCCGCTCACTTCATCGGACTCGTCGCAGGAAAGGCTATTCCATCCCCAGTTCCATATGCAGATGTAGTTTCCTTTACAACGCATAAAGTATTGCGTGGTCCACGCGGCGGAATGATTCTTTCAAAGGCTGAACACGCTGCTGCAATTGATAAAGCGGTCTTCCCGGGCATGCAAGGCGGTCCAATCATGAGCGCAGTTGCTGGAAAAGCTGTTGCGTTAAAAGAGTGTGCGACTCTGGAATATCAGAGCTATGCCAAGAATGTAATCATTAATGCCAAGGCCTTGGCTGCTGATTTAGAGAAAGAGGGCATGCGCGCAGTATCTGGCGGAACGCAGACCCACTTAGCCCTTATAGATATTCGTGCTACTGGCGTTAACGGAAAAATTGCTGATGAACGTTGTGGCGCATCTGGCATTGTTCTTAATAAGAATGCGATTCCTTACGATCCAGAAACTCCAGCAGTAACAAGTGGAATTCGAGTCGGAACTGCAGCAACCACAACCCAAGGCATGGGAACCGCAGAAATGGCAGAGATTGCATCACTAATTGCACGTGCAATTAAGGATGGCGGCGATGCAAATAAAGCTGCAGCAATCCGAGGCGAAGTTAATGCCTTGACTGCAAAGTTTCCGATCTACTCTAGATAAGTCAGATAATAACTCGTGCGTGAATATCTTCTAACGATTGCACTTGCTGCGACTCTCTGCTATTTGGTTACGCCATTTATTAAAGAGCTTGCGATGAAAGCTGGCGCATTTATCAATGTGCGCTCAAGAGATACCCACACGATGGTGACTCCAAGATGGGGTGGCATCGGAATGTGGATTTCAATGTCGATTTCATTCCTAGTCGTAAATCACTTGCCCTTAGTTGCCAAATCTTTTGGTCGTGAATCCACGGGTATTTTCCTAGCCGGAACATTCATAATGATTTTGGGTGCGCTAGATGACATGTATGACTTGGATTCAATAACCAAGTTTGCGGGCCAAGCGGTAGCCGGCGGTATTTTACTTTTGCACGGAGTTCAAATTTTATGGCTGCCAATTAGCGGTATTTATATTCTGCCGCCAAGTATTGGACAGTTGATAACAATTGTTTTTGTTATGGTGGTAATTAACGCAGTTAACTTCGTTGATGGGCTCGACGGCCTAGCCACCGGAATTGTTGCAATTTGTGCGATGGCTTTCTTCGGCTTCTCTTACTTGTTGGCAGTAGTAAATGGTTTAAATCGTGCTGGTGCACCATCACTATTCACCGCAGTTATTATCGGAATTTGTATTGGATTCCTGCCGCACAATTATCATCCAGCCCGAATTTTTATGGGGGATTCTGGGGCAATGTTCTTAGGACTAATGCTCTCTGCTGCAGCAATTACTTTGACCGGACAAATCGATGTAAATGCAATTACTAGCCAACGCTCTAATTCTGCGCTTCTTCCGCTACTTTTACCATTCACAATTCTTGCAATCCCACTTATCGATTTAGGAATGGCAATCGTTAGAAGATTACGTGCAGGTCGCTCACCATTTGCTGCCGATAAAGAGCATCTGCATCACAAGTTGCTTTCTATGGGAAATTCTCATCGCCGAACTTCAGCAATTCTTTACTCCTGGACAGCGATGTTTGCCTTCCCAACAGTTGTCGCCGCCTTTGCTCCGCTGTGGTTGGCGCTATTAATAGGCTTAGCAATATTGCTTTTCTCACTAGTCCTTCTCACGAAGTGGCCGAATAGGAATAAAGTCCCAATAAAAGTAGGATGAACGCCTGCTCAATCGAAAATAGGAAAGGTAAATATTTTGAATAAAGATGGAAAAATAAACACCCTCATTCATATGTTTGGCTTTCTAGTGGCTGGAGTTTTAATCTGGGGAGCGATTGGTTGGGCCGTTGATAAATGGATCGGTCACAACAATTACTTTTTGATAGGTGGAGTAGTTCTCGGTATCGGATCTTCGCTCTACCTAGCCTGGTTGCGATTTGGTCGTAAGTAGGTAAATAGTGAGTGATTCAGTAGAAGTAAATTTAGGCAAGGGCGCCGTTTATCCAGCACTTGTCGTAGGAGTTATCGGCTCAGTTATAGCAACTTTTATCAAAGGGAAATCTGGGCTAATTGCAGGTGGCTTTGCGCTATTTATCGTATTCATCTTCTTCATAATTCACCTTATAATTTCGAAGATTTCAAATAACTTAGATCCAATCGCGGTAATGGGCCTTGCCTTATTCTCATATTTCTCAAAGGTTTTGGTTTTGGGAGTATTTCTCTTGGTAGTAGTGAATCGAATCTCCCTAGAGAATTTAGATCGACCAAGTTTTGGTGCCATCGCCATCGCAGTAACAGTGGCTTGGCTAGGCGGAGAAGTCCGGGCATTCCTTAAATTGAAATTGCATATGCCATTGCCAAAGAAGGAGAAGTAATGGAGTTGAGGGTTTAAATGTCGAGTAGCGAAGAGAGCGCATTTTGGACAATCCTCTCTTATCTAATTGCTGGCTTAATTTTGTGGTGCGGGATTGGCTTACTTGTTGATCACTTCCTCAAAACAAATTTCTTTGTCCTAATCGGCATGGCTATCGGGCTTGGCTCCAGCCTTTACTTGATTTGGGTGCGCTTTATTCGAATAGAGAGGTAGTTGACATTGGATTTGGCGTTTTCTACCCCATCCCCTAGGGTAAGCCGAGCGCATTTCCCCGTGCCGCTAAAAAATTAAGTTCCTACGAGGAGATAGATTTTGTCCACATTGCTACAAATGTCACAGCCGGGGTTTGAACCACCTGGTAGTGGTGACTTTGTTTTCACTCCAATCTTCGGAAACAGCATTCTGGCTACAAAACCAGTCCTACTTCTCTTCTTCTCAGTGATTCTAATTTCTACATTTTTCATAATTTCTTCAAGAAAAGCTGCTGTAGTTCCTTCGAAACTGCAGTTCGCTGGTGAGTCAATTTATGGTTTTGTGCGTGATGGTATTGGCAAAGATGTAATCGGCCATGAATTTCAACGTTTCGTGCCATTTCTATTTACAATTTTTACATTTATTCTGACAAACAATCTCTTCGGCATAATCCCATTAATGCAATTTCCGACCATGTCACATATCGGTTTCCCAGTCTCGATTACGATCTTCGTTTACCTGGTTTATCACTACGTTGCGATAAAGAAACATGGTCTCGGAAAATATTTGAAGGATATGTGTTTTATGCCAGGGATTCCTAAGCCGATGTATGTTTTATTGGCTCCGTTGGAATTCTTGACTTACTTTGCAATCCGACCACTAACTTTGGCAATGCGGTTATTTGGAAATATGTTTGCAGGCCACCTTCTCCTAATGCTCTTCACGCTGGGTGGCGAATATCTGCTGGGAAGTGCATGGTTCCTCAAAATTTTCAGTGCAATATCTTTTAGTTTGGCAATTGGTTTAAGTTTCTTTGAAATGGGAATTCAGTGTCTACAGGCATATATTTTCACCCTGCTTGTGGCGCTGTATATCGCTGGCGCGCTGGCGGATGAGCACTAAAAATAGATTTGGCCTGACACCGGTCTGGTCAATTGTTGAAAGGGAATAGATATGACAGGCACACTTAGTATCGTGGGCTTTGGTCTTTCGACCATCGGTCCAGGAACTGCAACTGGTTTAATTTTCGCGGCATACATCAGTGGTGTAGCTCGCCAACCAGAAGCTCGTAGCATCTTGCAACCAATTGCTTTCCTTGGATTCGCCCTTGCTGAAGCTTTGGCAATCTTTGGTTTAGTTCTAGCTTTCGTCCTAAAGTAGGAATAACTCCAATAAGTTACGGAGCAAAATAACCAATGAGTAAATTACTTTTAATCAGAGCGTCGGCAGAAGCAGCACCGAGTCCGGTAATCCCAAATGTTGCTGAAATCGTTGTTGGATTAATTGCGTTTTCGATTCTTTTTATCTTGTTGCGCACCAAGGCTGTTCCAAAGTTTGAGAAGGCTTACAGCGATCGCACAAATGCAATTCAGGGCGGATTAGAACGTGCTGAGGTTGCACAACGCGGAGCTGAAATTGCACTCAAAAAATATACCGAGCAATTAAGTGATGCCCGAGGCGAAGCAGCAAAAATTAGAGAAGATGCCAGAGTTCAAGGGGCTGCAATTATTGAAGACCTTCGCACAAAGGCGCAAGAAGAGGCAACACGAATTACTGCAGCTGCAGTAGTCGCGATTGAAGCTGAGCGTCAACAAGCTTTGAATTCACTTCGTAATGAAGTCGGAGCGCTAGCAACAGATTTGGCATCAAAAATTGTTGGAGAAGCGCTAGATGATCAAGTGCGCCAATCAAGAATAGTTGATCGCTTCTTATCCGATATGGAGAAGAGTAAGTAATGATTATTCTCGGTGGAAGTAGCAGACAATCGCTTGCGCTCTTGCGCAACAATTTGGATGAGAAACTAAAAAATCTCTCTGCTGCAGATTGCGCCACCCTTTCTGAGGAGCTCTTTCATATTTGGAGTTCTTTGGATTCTTCTACTGGACTTCGCCGGGCTTTAACTGACCCAGCTAGAGATGCATCATCGAAGGCAGAATTAATCTCAAATTTATT
Organism: Actinomycetota bacterium; assembly: GCA_026393035.1. Lineage (GTDB taxonomy): Bacteria > Actinomycetota > Actinomycetes > Nanopelagicales > Nanopelagicaceae > AAA044-D11. The sequence goes on along the minus strand of JAPLAY010000004.1, from coordinate 22,899 downwards.
TGGCAAGGTGCTCTCTGCAAAGACTTTAGAGATTTTCTCAAAAGCGGTTTCGCTGCGCTGGTCTAATCCAGCACAACTTGCAGACGCCATCGAGCAGATTGCGGTTGAAGCAGAAGCAGCTGCGGCAAACCTCGAAGATAAATTGGATCAAGTACTGAGTGAGATGTTTAGTTTTTCAAAGATAATTCTAGAAAATCCAGAACTTCGGTTGGCTCTAATAAATCGAGCAGATTCCGTTGTACGTAAGCAAGAACTTTTAAAGAGTATTTTCGCTCAAAAATTCACACCTTCATCCCTGCGACTTCTTTCAAAGAGCGTCGAGGGCAGAAGGAATCGAAGTATTGAGAAATCAATTTCTGCCTACGCAAATGCCTTAACAGCACGACGCAACCGTGTGAATGCGAATATAAAGTCTTCTATCGCTTTAAGCGATGGGCAGAAGAAGAAATTGTCAGATTCACTTACAGCGCAAATTGGTCAACCAGTACATCTAAATATTGAAATTGATCCAAGCATTCTTGGTGGCATATCAATTCGATTTGGTGATGAAATTATTGATGGCACTATTTCAAATAGATTGGCAGAAGCCGGCCGCGCGCTGGTCTCTTAAGTAGCAAAATATAAATAGGTTTCAGAGCCCACGCTTTGTGGTTCTGAATTAGTTGAAGGAGAGAAAGATGGCGGAACTCACGATCCGGCCCGAAGAGATTCGCGACGCGCTTGCAAAGCACGTTGCTTCTTATCAACCGGGAGCCGCAGCACGCGATGAGATTGGCACAGTAACCGAAGCAGGCGATGGCATCGCCCGTGTTGAAGGCCTGCCTTCAACAATGACCAACGAACTTCTTAAGTTCGAAAATGGAACACTTGGGTTAGCGCTAAACCTCGATGTGCGCGAAATCGGCGTAGTTATTCTTGGAGAGTTCACTGGAATTGAAGAAGGCACAAGCGTTAGTCGCACAGGTGAAATTCTCTCGGTACCTGTTGGCGATGGCTTCCTTGGTCGCGTTGTTGATCCACTTGGTCGTCCTATTGATGGCAAAGGTGAAATCAAAGCCGAAGCACAGCGTGCACTTGAAGTTCAGGCACCATCAGTAGTTCAACGCCAACCAGTTAAAGAGCCAATGCAGACCGGTATCAAAGCGATTGATGCGATGACAGCTATTGGTCGCGGACAGCGTCAGCTTATTATTGGTGACCGTCAAACTGGTAAGACTGCAATTGCAATCGACACAATTATTAACCAGAAAGAGAACTGGAAATCTGGCGATCCAAAGAAGCAAGTTAAATGTATTTATGTTGCTATTGGTCAGAAAGGTTCAACCATTGCATCTGTTAAGGGCGCTTTGGAAGAAGCTGGCGCAATGGAGTACACAACAATCGTTGCATCTCCTGCATCAGATCCAGCAGGCTTCAAGTACTTAGCTCCTTACACCGGTTCTGCAATTGGTCAGCACTGGATGTACAAGGGCGAGCACGTTCTTATTGTTTTTGATGATCTTTCAAAACAAGCTGAGGCTTATCGTTCAGTATCGCTATTGCTACGACGCCCACCGGGCCGCGAAGCTTATCCAGGAGACGTTTTCTACTTACACTCACGTCTACTAGAACGTTGCGCAAAGCTTTCAGATGAACTTGGTGGCGGTTCAATGACCGGATTACCAATCATCGAAACAAAAGGTAACGACGTTTCAGCATTCATTCCGACAAACGTAATTTCTATTACCGATGGACAGTGCTTCCTTGAAACAGATCTTTTCAACGCAGGTGTTCGTCCTGCTATCAACGTAGGTATTTCGGTATCTCGCGTTGGTGGTTCAGCACAGACAAAGGCAATCAAGAAGATTGCAGGACGTCTGCGTCTTGACTTGGCTCAGTATCGTGAACTTGAAGCATTCGCTGCATTTGGTTCTGACCTTGATGCTGCATCAAAGTCTCAACTTGAGCGCGGTGCACGAATGGTTGAACTATTGAAGCAAGGTCAATACTCACCTTATTCAGTAGAACGTATGGCTGCATCAATCTGGGCCGGAACAACGGGCAACATGGACTCAATCCCTGTCGCTGATATTCGTCGCTTTGAATCAGAATTCCTTGATTTCATCGGCCGTGAACGTTCAAAGATTTTTGAAGTAATTTCTGCAACTAGAGAGCTAACAGATGACACTGTTGCTTCTCTTCAAGAAGCAATTGACACTTTCAAAAAGCAATTCGCTTCATCCACTTCTGCACCAGTAAACGAAGCAAAGGCTGAAGCGCTAACTGGCGAAGATAATGAACAAATTACACGTCAGGTTCCGAAGGTGAGCAAGTAACCAAATGGGTGCACAACTACGCATATATCGCCGCCGAATGCGTTCGGTTAAGGCGACCAAGAAGATTACGAAAGCAATGGAGTTAATCTCTGCTTCTCGTATCGTCAAGGCACAACAACGCGTGGCTGCTTCATCTCCATATGCAAATGAACTAACACGCGCAGTTACTGCTGTTGCAACTTTCTCAAGCACAAAACATCCATTAACAACTCCTTCCGAGTCACCACGTCGCGCCGCAGTTTTAATTATCACTGCTGATCGTGGAATGGCAGGTGCATATTCAAATGCAGCTATTAAGGAAGGCGACCAATTAGTCACTGCACTTCGCGAACGTGGACTTGCGACTGAGGCATATTTGGTCGGTCGTAAGGCAGTTAACTACTACCGTTTCCGCAGCCGCAAGATTGCTGGTTCATGGACTGGTTTCTCTGATAACCCAACCTATGCAAATGCTAAGGAAGTCTCAGATGCACTTATCGCTGCTTTCGTTGAAGATGCTGCAACAGTTGAAAATGGCGTAGATGAACTTCATATTGTTTACACTCAATTTAAATCAATGATCACTCAGATCCCTGAAGCGCGTCGCATGCTTCCACTAGAAGTTGTGGAATCAGAAGCGCCATCCGGTCTGCTACCAATGTATGAATTCGAACCAAATGCTGGAGAGGTATTAAATTCATTACTACCTCGCTACGTTGAGGCTCGAGTCTTTAATGCGATGTTGCAATCTGCAGCTTCCGAGCATGCAGCACGCCGTCGCGCCCGTCGCGCAATGAAGTCAGCAACTGACAATGCTGATGAGTTAATCAAGTCCTTAACCCGTCTTGCTAACGCAGCCCGTCAAGCTGAAATTACGCAAGAGATCAGTGAAATCGTCGGCGGCGCAGATGCGCTTGCCTCAGCTAGCGCAGGGAGCGAATGATGTCAGCAGGAAGTAAAACAGGAACAGGTCGCGTAGCACGCGTTATCGGCCCGGTTGTGGATATTGAATTTCCAGCCGATTCGATGCCAGCGATCTTCAATGCGTTGCATGTAGATGTGACACTCAGCGGTGAGAAGCGCATGCTTACTCTCGAAGTGGCACAACACATTGGCGACAACCTAGTCCGCGCGATTTCGATGCAACCAACAGATGGCATGGTTCGTGGTGCTTCAGTATCAGATACTGGCTCTGCAATCTCTGTTCCAGTCGGTGACGTGACAAAGGGCCACGTGTTCAACACACTTGGCGAGTCACTAGATGTTCCAACATCCTCACTAGATATTAAAGAGCGTTGGCCAATCCACCGCACAGCACCTGCATTCGATCAACTCGAATCAAAGACCGAGATGTTCGAAACAGGTATCAAAGTTATCGATCTTCTAACACCATATGTTCGTGGTGGAAAGATTGGTCTATTCGGTGGTGCTGGTGTTGGTAAGACAGTTTTGATTCAAGAAATGATTTATCGCGTAGCTGAAAACTTCGGTGGAGTTTCTGTATTCGCCGGTGTTGGCGAACGTACTCGTGAAGGAAACGACTTGTTCTTGGAAATGACCGAGACTGGCGTTATCAATAAGACCGCATTGGTCTTCGGTCAGATGGATGAACCACCTGGAACTCGTCTTCGCGTTGCACTTTCAGCGCTAACAATGGCGGAATACTTCCGCGATGTTCAGAAGCAAGATGTACTTCTATTCATCGATAACATCTTCCGTTTCACACAAGCTGGTTCTGAAGTATCAACACTTCTTGGACGTATGCCATCTGCCGTGGGTTACCAACCAACACTTGCCGATGAAATGGGTCAATTACAAGAGCGCATTACTTCAACTCGCGGTCACTCGATTACATCTATGCAGGCAATTTATGTTCCTGCGGATGACATCACCGACCCAGCACCACACACAACATTCGCCCACTTGGATGCAACAACAGTGTTGTCTCGTCCAATTTCAGAACTTGGTATCTATCCTGCGGTAGATCCACTTGACTCAACATCACGCATCTTGGATCCACGTTACATCGGCGAGCACCACTTCCGTGTTGCTAACCGTGTAAAGCAAATCCTTCAGCGTTATAAGGATCTGCAAGACATCATTGCAATTCTTGGTATCGATGAACTTTCTGAAGAAGATCGTATTCTTGTAGGACGTGCTCGTCGTATCCAGCGCTTCTTGTCACAGAACACATTCGTAGCAAAGGTTTTCACCGGTCTTGATGGCTCATTTGTTCCACTAACTGAAACAATTTCAGCATTCGAAGCACTTGCAGATGGAAAGTATGACCATGTTCCAGAGCAAGCATTCTTCATGTGTGGTGGCCTAGAAGATGTTGAAAAGCGCGCAGCAGAATTGGCTAAGGCATAATTAAATGTCAACAAACCTAACTGTTGAAGTTGTATCTCCGGAGAAGCGGGTCTGGTCTGGCGAGGCGAATATGATTTCGGCTCGCACGCTAGAAGGTGACATCGGTGTTTTGCCGGGTCACGCACCGCTTCTTGGAGTTCTAGTTGATGGCATAGTCAGCATCAAAGTTGCTGATGGCACATCGCAAGAGTTCAATATCCACGGTGGTTTTATCTCTGTTTCAAATAACCGAGTATCAATTCTCGGCGAATCAACTGACTAAAAACTTTTAGCTTTAAATATGGCGTGAAACTTTAGCGCCAAGTTTTACCAGTGCTTCAACAAATCCGGGATATCCGCGATCAATATGGAATGCATCTTCTACAGTTGTGATTCCATCACTGACCAATCCAGCAAGAACTAAGCCCGCGCCAGCACGAATATCAGTAGCTGCAACGGGAGCGCCAGATAGTTGTTTCTTGCCGGTTATAGAGGCGTGGTGGCCATCGACATGAATATCGGCACCTAAGCGTTGTAGTTCATTTACGAACATAAATCGACCTTCAAAGACATTCTCAGTCACTATTGAATTGCCTTCAGCAATTGCATTCATAGTTATTACAAATGGTTGAAGATCGGTCGCAAAACCAGGGTAGGGAAGTGTTGCAACATCTATTGCTGTTGGGCGCTTATCCATGCGAACCCTAAATCCATCAGGAGTTGTTGTGATTACTGCACCTGCGGCGACTAATTTATCTAAGGGAACTTCTAAGTGATCTGCTCGGCCACCATGAATTGTGATGTCGCCTTGCGTCATAACCGCAGCAAATGCCCAGGTACCGGCAACAATTCGATCAGCAAGAGTTGCGTGAGTAGTTGGTTGTAACTCTTTGACACCAGTGATTGTTATAACTGGAGTTCCAAGTCCTTCAATCTTTGCGCCCATAGAAATTAGAAATTCACCAAGATCAACAACATCGGGTTCACGTGCGGCGTTATCGATTGTTGTCACGCCTTTTGCAAGTACAGCCGCGGTCATAATATTTTCAGTTGCGCCAACACTTGGAAAATCTAGAGATATTGCGGCGCCGGTCAAACCATTAGGTGCGGTAGCAATTACATAACCATGTTCAGAGTGTGCTTCGGCACCAAGATCAGTAAGTCCTTTGATATGGAAATCTATTCCGCGAGAACCAATCGCATCGCCACCGGGTAGTGCGACTTCAACTTCACCGACTCTTGTCACAAGTGGACCTAAAACGTTTATGGAGGCTCGCATCTTGCGAACTAAATCGTAATCTGCGCGATGACCTGGGACCTTTGGAACCAGTATTTTCATCCTCAAAAATTGACGATCATAAGAACACTTACAGCCAAGTCTTGTTAACAACTCTTCCATGATATGAACATCGGCAATATCTGGAACGTTTTCAATTGTTGTTTCGCCAACTGCTAGAAGTGAGGCAGCCATTAATTTGAGGGCGGAATTCTTCGCGCCATGAACCTGCACTTCACCGACGAGGCGGGCGCCACCAACTATTTGGAAATATTCATTTGAACTTTCCATGGTGATCACCTCCGGGTAGTGGGTTTCGAGTGGTCTAATCGTAGTGAGTGAATTAGGCTCAACCCATGGTAAATCTAACGCGTATCTATACAAAAACTGGCGATGATGGAACAACCTCACTTGGGGATATGAGCCGTACATCTAAGAATGACCCACGGTTAGAAGCCTATGCAACCGTTGATGAAGCTAACTCATCTATCGGAGTAGTCCTGGCACTTGGTCAGATTGCGGATGCGCAAATTACAAAACTTTTAATCCGAATTCAAAATGATTTATTCGATGTTGGCGCCGATCTTTGTACACCAGTAATTGATGATCCAAAGATTGAACCTCTTCGCGTTATTGAATCCCAAGTTTCATACCTTGAAGAGCAGATCGATCTATATAACAAATCGCTTGCAGAGCTTCGTAGTTTCGTACTCCCTTCTGGAACGCCGGCTGCTGCTTTGTTGCATGTCGCAAGAACTGTGACACGTCGTGCGGAACGAAATACCTGGCACGCGATTCACCAATTTGGTGGCGGGGTTAATTCACTAACCGCGAAGTATTTGAATCGACTTTCAGACTTACTCTTTGTTCTTGCCCGTCATGAAAATAAGGAGCAAGGCGATGTGCTCTGGGTTCCAGGGGCAAACCGCTAACTTCTAGTTGGGCTCTTTGTATAGGTATTGCTTGGAACCTTTTGCGTTGGTGTTCCGATTCTACAATTTGCCGTATATGCGCCAATTCCTAAGCCATCTGCGATTGGTTCATCGCTGATTAAAAGTATTGCAGTAACTTTCTTAGCTGAACTGCCTGGCGCCAGGGTTGTTAGTGAACCATAAATAATTCTTTGGGTTGAATCTGCAGGATCAACACCCAAGACATTTGAATTTATCTCCCACCAATCACAGCCCGTCTCAGAGCCAACGAAGATGCCAAGGCAAGCAACTTTGTGGCAGTTATCTATCAAATTCTTCTGAATATATCTATTCTCAGTTCCCGCAATTCCAAGTTCTTTCGGAGTAGCAGTCTTTGCGTAGAGCGAATCTTTCTTTTCAAAACCAGGTGGTGGCCATTTAATCGGCGCCTTTGGCTTAAGAGTTACACGCTTCTTCTTTCTTGGAACATACTTCTTCTTCACCACTGGCTTCTTCTTAACCACTGGCGTTTTTGTCGCAGGTTTTTTCACAACCGGCTTAGTAACAACTTTAGGTTTAGAAGTAGTTGGTTTGGGAGTTGGCTTTTTTGTAGCTGCGCTGGCTTGCCCCGGGATAATTAGGGAAAGTGCAATAACAACAGCTATTAACCGCTTCACTTATCTGACCACCTAAAACTCTTAAGCGCCAAAATTGTGCCAAGCACAGTCCAGACCAGTAAGACGATTGCGATCTGTGGGATTTCCCAACTCTTTGCAACTTCTTGCGTAGCAAATGATTCTGGAAGAAACACTGAACGCATACCTTGAGTCAGCCACTTAAGCGGGAAGAGTGCTGCGAATTGTTGCATCCATTGTGGCAAGGTAGAGAAAACAAAGAAGACACCACTAAAGAATTGCAGAATGATCACAATTGGGGAGACCACTGCTGATGCACCACGGCCATTCTTCGGCACTGCCGAGAAGGCAATTCCTAGAATTGTGGAACAGATACTTCCAAGAAGAATAAGCCAGGCAAAACGTAGCCATCTCTCGGTTGTGTTTGGAAGATTTAATCCAAATAAGGCTGCGCCAAATGCCATAAGTGCGCCTACTTGAACAATCATTGCGGTGAAAACCAGAATCGCTTTTCCAATGAAATATGAAATTGGTGAGACCGGAGTTCCGCGAAGGCGTTTTAAAGTTCCGAAATCTCGCTCAATTGGAATCATGATCGCGAGCTGTTGGAAACCAGTATTAACAAGGCCCGATGCAATCATTCCAGCGACAAAGTATTGGCTAAAAGTTACACCTGGCGCGAGATCACCTTTAAAGACCGAACCGAAAATGAATAACAACATGACTGGAAAGAGAAGGGTGAATACAACAGATTCTCGCTGGCGCATGAATTGTTTTATCTCTAGGCCGCCACGAAGGAAACCAACCTTAATAATGTTTGGTCTCATAATTGCCCAATCATTTTTAAGTAAATATCTTCAAGTGATGGTCGAATCACAGTTAGCTCTGGAACTTCGCCACCAAATTTTGCAGATAGTTTTGCAACTTCGGCTGCCGGAAAGTCACTTTCAATCTCTTGTTTAGAACCGTTCTCAAGCCAGCTAATCCGAGCCTTTGCAGTATTTCTACCACCAAGATTTCCTGGCGTAGAAACTTCAACTATCTTTCCATCGACTATTACCGCAACTCGATCGGCCAAAGCTTCTGCTTCATCCAGATAATGAGTTGTGAGCAGAATCGTTCTTCCCTCATCGCGCAGATTGCGGATTAAATCCCAGAAAGCGCGTCTAGCTTCTGGATCAAAGCCAGTTGTTGGTTCATCTAGAAATAAAATCTCTGGGTTTCCAATGATGCCGAGCGCAACATCGAGACGTCTGCGCTGGCCACCGGAGAGGCTTTGAATTCTGGCGTTCTTTTTCTCATCTAAGCCAACATCGTGAATTACTGAATCAGAATCCCGGGGATTGGAATAATAATTTGCAAAGTGGCTAACAGTTTCAGATACCGACAAATCTTGGGAGTCATTAGTTGACTGCAAAACTATGCCAATACGATTTCGCCAAGCCCAACTATCGGTGCCAAGTTTTGCGGGATCTTTGCCGAGAACTTTAACTTCGCCGCCATCGCGATCTCGATAGCCCTCAAGAATTTCAACTGTTGTGGTTTTGCCGGCGCCATTAGGGCCGAGGATTGCAAAGATCTCGCCCTTCGTAACTTCAAGATCAATGCCTGCAACGGCTACTTTTGAACCATTGGCCTTTGAGGTGTAAGTCTTGGTAAGGCCGCGAACAGATATTGCTGATTCATTTGCCACGTCAATATCCTGCCCTAAAAGTTGGGAATTACGGAATGGCTGCGAGAGAATAAGGCTGTGAGTCCACGTAGAAATCATCCTAAGCGCTCCCAGAAGCGGGCTACAGATAGCGATGAAGAGCGCGACATTTCGCTATCTAGTGAATCAATTGAAGAGCATTCAGAGGGTGTTTTTAGAGTACGACGTATAACTGGTTCAACTTCTACAAAGCCTTATCGCTGTCCTGGTTGCGATCAATTAATTCCAACTGCAACACCACACACGGTTGCCTGGCTTGAAGAAGATGTTGAATCGCGCAGGCATTGGCACACCGTATGTTGGACCAAGCGCGGCGATCGCAAACCAAGAACTCTTAGATCAAAAGGCGCACCGCGTTATTAAGTTTTAGCCAATACCTTTTGAGTGCAGAGTCTTTATCGCAACCTTTATAAATTTATCTGCAAACTTAGTTCGACCAAATGTAGTGAACACTATTGGAATATTAAATAGTGTTTTAACAACTGTTCTTGGATATGTGAACTCCATTAAACCTTCAGGTCCATGAATTCGACCGTATCCACTATCTTTTACGCCGCCAAATGGCACGGATGCAATTGCGGCAAAGGCAATTACAGAGTTAACAGAGACCATTCCGCATTGAAGTTGGGAAGCTATTTTCTCGCCATTGCGCTTTGACCAGACAGATGCGGCAAGGCCATATCTAGTGGCATTTGCTAAGCGAATAGCTTCAGCCATATCTGCAGTTCTATTAATTACAAGAGTGGGTCCAAAAGTTTCTTCAGTTACTGCTGTTGAATTCTCTGGAACGTCAATCATTATTACTGGTTCCACAAATGGCGCCTTAACTGAATCAACACCACCGACTACAAACTTCGCACCCTTTGAAGCCGCATCATCAATATGGCTCTGGATTACTTTTAATTGTGAAGGCATAGTTGAAGGTCCGTAATTTCCATCTTTGCCTGGATGAATCTGCTTAGCTAATTCAGTTATCTTCGCAATAAATTTATCGGCGACTTCGTTGACAACATAAACTCTTTCAGCGCCGATACATGTTTGTCCCGCGTTGGACATAGCAGACCAGAGGGCATATTCTGCAGCGCGATTGATATCGGCATCTGCTGCAACCAGTACTGGATCTTTGCCACCACATTCAAGAACAACTGGAACCATCCGCTCGGCACACGATGCGGCAACTTTCTTCGCTGTTCTAGTCGAGCCGGTGAATGAAATTTTATCTACAGCAGCTTCGGTAAGTGCCTTTCCAGTTTCAGGCAAGCCAGTTACACAAGTAAAAATATCGGCAAACGGTGCGATGTTTGCAAAGCTAGTTGCAAGCCAGTGCCCGACACCTGGTGTGTATTCACTTGGTTTGAAGACAACGGTATTTCCTGCTGCAAGTGCGTATGCAATTGAACCCATCGGAGTAAAGATTGGATAGTTCCAGGGACCAATAACTCCAACAACGCCCATTGGAACTCTTGTTACATTTGTTTTCATATTGAACATCAATAAACCTGATGGTCGATGTTGTTTTGATAAGACGCTTTCTGCATGCTTCGCAGCCCAAGCTAAATGCCCAAGTGCAAGCGTTGTTTCTAACGTTGCATCACTTATTGGTTTACCAGTCTCGGTGCGAACAATCTCGGCAATCTCATCAACTTGTTTCGTGATCTCTGCGGCCCATTTCAAGAGAACTTTTCGGCGGCCGCCAAAGCCAAGTGCCTGCCAAGCCACGCTAGCCACGCGTGCTCGATCTACTGCCGCATTTACTTCGGCGGGCGAGGTATTTGGATAGCTCGCAATCACACTTGCATCGACTGGATTGTGGCTTTCAAATGTTTGGGATGTTTGAGATGTAATGGTTTCCATTGCATAAGACTAAACTTATTTTGTGTCAGAGTTAATACGTCCCAGCACTGTGTTGCCGGCTAATCGCCGCCCAATAAGAATTCACACAGCCGATGGCCTAAATCTAATCGGGGAAGTAGCCACACCGATTGGCGTGCGCAATGGCTCAATCCTCGCCTTGCACCCACTGCCTACTGCTGGGGGAATGATGGATAGCCATATTTACAAAAAAGCCTCTAATAGATTGCCGGCAATGGCTGGAATCGAAATTATTAGATTTAACAGCAGAGGAACAACATCCGAAGTGGGAACAAGTGAAGGAAGTTTTGGCGAAGGCGTAACCGAAAAGTTTGATGTTGAAGCTGCAATTGAATTCTCTTTTAACGAACTCGGTGTAGAAAAACTTTGGGTCATGGGTTGGTCTTTTGGAACAGATCTTGCACTTAAGTTTGCACGAGACCCAAGAGTCATTGGGCTAATTTTATTGAGCCCACCACTTAGAACTTCAGAATTAAGTGATCTCGAATTCTGGGCGAAAGATGGCAGACCAATAACAGCACTAATTCCAGAATTTGATGACTACTTACAACCGGCTGCCGCAGCGAAAGCATTTGAAATTGTTTCCCAGATTGATTTGATAAATGTAGATGAGGCAAAACATCTCTGGGTCGGCGAACCTGCGGTCTATCGAGTTTTGAGCGAGATTACGAAAATTATCGCACCAGAAAGCTTGCCGCTACCAACGCAGTTTTAGTTCTTATCCGCCTGCGGGTAGACGACTTCATCAAGAATTAATAGCACTGCAGCCGCTAGTGGGACAGCAAGAATTCCGCCAACTAATCCAAGTAATGAAGTTCCAATAAGTGCGGCGATGATTGTTACGAGTCCAGGTATTGAAAGTGATCGCTTCATAACTCTTGGAGTTAAAACATAGTTCTCAAATTGCACATAAATTATGTATGAAGCCAAGGCGATGGCAGCGATTAGTGGTGAATCGGTAAGTGCGATTAACGTAACGATTGTCATGCCGATGAAGTGGCCAATTAATGGAATTAAGCCGCAGACAAATACCACAAGGGCTAGCGCAGATTTATAAGGTAGATCAAGGACTAATCCAAGTATGAAGATAAAGATACTTGCGAAGAACGAGATTGTGATTTGGCCGCCAACGAAGGCGCCAACTCGGAAGATGATCGCATCGCTAATCTTTGCAACGCGCTCCCGACGACTTGCAGGAACCAGGCGATAGGCATCTTGGGTCACAGTTGGAAGTGCGGCCAAGAAGTAGAGGGTTAATACCAAGATGGTTAACACCGAAAGCGCACCAGAGATGACTGCTTTGCCAACGCCGATTACGCCGCCAAATGCGCCAATTACAAACTTTCCATCTTTTATAGATGATTGAACTTTGGCTTGAATCGTGTCAATGACGCCATAGTTATTATTCAAATCATTAATCGTTCCGTTACTTTTCAGATCAGAGATAAGTTGCGGGGCGTTATGAATTAGGGCGTTGACTTGATCAATAATCAGGGGAGCTGCAACCCAGATAAATATGCCCACAAATCCAATAACAAAGGCCACGGTAACAGCTACTGCTTTACTCCGATTTAAACCGCGACGCTCAAAAAAGAGTACAGCTGGGTTGAGACCCATCGCGAAGAAGAGTGAAATAACAATAAGAACAAAGATCTGACTTGCTGATGCCAAGGCGCGAAGTAGTGTGATGGCGATAACTGCGCCAGACGCGGCAAGAAATCCGAAGTAGAAGGGGTGTGAATGATTTAGCGGCTCACCAATCGTCCCAAAATCTTCAACAGGAACAGCCTTCTTTTTTCTCTTAAGAGTTGGTCGCTTTAAGATTGGTTTTAACTTTGCCATAACCGTATTTTAACGGCGCGGTAACTCAAAATAGGAGAGAATGGCCCCGTGGCTGACTTACGAATAACTGGATTGGCAGAAGAGATGTCTGCCCTAGCCCGTCTACCTTGGGCAAATCCACTAGAAATATGGCCAGAAGATGCCTCACTTACAGATATGCGCGGTATTTCAAGACACATCGTGCGTCTTGTTAAGGCGAATGAAAATTCCAATTCCCAAATTTATGCGATCAAAGAGACTGTTCCAGAATTTGCTAACCGCGAATATGCGCTGCTGCGTGAATTAAATAGCCGCGAAGCGCCATGTGTTGAGCCAGTCGCAGTTATCGAAAATAGAACTGACGGTGAAGGCAATGAACTTCCTGCGGCTTTAGTCACGCACTATCTGCCCTTCTCACTTCCATTTCGCGTAATCCTAAGTGCCGAGATAACTCCACATGAGATTACAAATATGGCTAACGCGCTAGCTCTGCTTTTAGTTCGCCTTCACCTACTTGGATTTTGGTGGGGGGATTGCTCATTATCAAACACGCTTTTCCGTCGCGATGCTGATCAATTTGCGGCCTACCTTGTGGATGCTGAAACCGGTGAGTTTCAAACTCGTCTAACAGATGGTCAGCGCGAACATGATTTGGAAATTTCACTATTTAACGTTGCTGCTGAACTTGAAGATCTGAAAATTGCTGGCGTTCTCCTTGCTGACATGGATCCAATTCGTGCAAGTGAAGGTGTAATTAAGCGCTATCGCAGACTTTGGAAAGCACTTCGCGAACCACAAATACTTGATCCAAATGATCGCCATGCTGTTGAAGGTGCGATGCGTCAGTTACAAGATTTGGGATTCGCCGTTGAAGAGGTCGAAGTATCAATTAATGGCGACAAGGGTGAATTAAAATTTCAACCTAAATTGGTTGCTGCTGGATACCACCAGAATCGATTACTCGAATTACTTGGTATTCATGCTGAAGAACTTCAAGCGAAACGTTTGCTTGCATCTTTCGATCGCTTCCGTGGCCGTGAAGCTACGCCAAAACCACCAGTTCATGACAGCGCCCGCAGATGGCTGCGTGATACTTACCACCACGTAATGAATCAAGTTCCAAAAGAACTAACAGATCGGGTTGAACAAACTCAGATGTTCCATGAAATATTGGAACATCGTTGGTATATCGGTGAACAAGCTGGGCATGATCTAGGTCTTGATTTTGCTACCAAGGATTACATTGAAAATATTCTGCCCTTTAGAACCTATGTCGGTGTGACTGTTCCAGGCATTCACGAGCCTCCTTCAAAATAATCTCCGCTAGATATATGTAGGATGGCGACATGAGTTTGCCGCCACTGCCAAAGAATTTTGCAAGTGCCGTAGACCTAAGTTCGTTAGGCAAGCCAGCTGCGCCAGAAATTCCAACACCAGGGATTGCCGTAACCCAAGCAAATTTAGTTAGCGAAGTACTTCCCGCTTCAAATCAAAAAGTAGTAATTCTTATATGTTGGTCGCCTAGAAGCACACAAGCTATTTCACTTTTAGAGGTAATGGGTAAATACCAAGAGGCCGATCTGCTCGAAAATGGCGAGCCAGCTTGGATTCTTGGAACTGTCAATGTTGATACTGAAGTTCAAGTTGCCCAAGCCCTACAAATTCAATCGGTACCAATTGCGATTGCAATTATTCAAGAGCAGATGGTTCCTCTCTTTGAAGCTGTACCCACACCAGAACAAATAAGACTTGTAATCGATAAAGTTGTTGGACTCGCTGCAGAACGTGGCGTTGGTCAAGCGCTTGAAAAATCTGAGGCGCCAGAAGTTCCGATGGAGCCTGAAGAGATTGCTGCCATGGAAGCGATGGAGAAGGGCGATTTGGGTGAAGCCAAAGCGCATTACGAAAAATGGCTAACGCGCAAACCTGGCGATAGTTTGGCGAAGTTAGGGTTAGCCCAGACCGAGTTAATTCTTCGAGTAAAAGATTTAGATCCAAAGGAAGTTATGACACTCGCTAGTGCTAATCCAAATGAAATTTCTATTCAATTGAAAGCGGCAGATGTTGAAATTGCAAGTGGCTTAAATAAGTCGGCCTTTGATCGCTTGATTCGTTTGGTTAAGTCTAGCGAAGGGGATGAGAAGAAAGTTGTACGCGAACATCTCCTCGTTCTATTTGCTTTAGTTGACCCATCTGATCCAGATTTAATTGTTGCTCGAAGAGAACTTGCGAGTGCACTCTATTGAAATCTAAATTCTCAAAAATCGAACGCCGAGCGTTCAGTTATCTATTTTTGCCTTTTGGAATTGGCGGAATGGCTATCGCAACGAGATTCCCCGAACTTCGCGATCAACTTGGCGTAAATAATGGAACATTCGGAACGATCCTAAGTCTTGGCGCTGTCGGTAGTTTGATTGCATTCGTTTTGGTAGGTAACTGGGTCCATAGTTACGGGATAAAGCCAATTGTTACCTTTGGATCCACTGGGCTATTTGCTTCACTTGCTCTTTTCCCACATATGCACAACCCAAATTATTTTTTACTTCTAAATATCTTTGCTTCTTTCTGTTGGATCTCCTTTCATATTGCGAATAATGCCCAAGCCATCCATCGACAGGAAGAGGTTGGTGAACTAATTCTCCCCAAACTCCATGGCCTTTGGAGCCTGGGCGCTCTCGTAACTTCTCTACTTGCAATTGTTATTACGCCTTTTGTGACACTTTGCTGGCATATTGGTGTAACTGTTTTTGTCATGTGGCTTTTCACGATGTATGGCATCATAAAATCAACGCCATATTTCATTGGTAAGAATGAAGAGGCTGATGCATTCCCAAGTTTTTCAATTAAAGAAATTGCCAAGACCTTCAATTTTCAACCAGTAATAGTTTTAGCGATGGTGCTTGCAATGCAGGCTGAATTCTCGATTCAAGATTGGTCGGCAATTTATGCAAAAGACACCTTGAAGATGAGTGCTTCAGCAAGTATCTACGGTTATTCGGTATTCATAGGCGCGATGATCATTGTTAGATTCAATGCAAGGCGCCTTGCAGCAATATGGAGCGAGCGTCAGCTAATTTCAAAGTTGCCAATCTTGGGTGGTGTGGGTTTTGCAGTGTGCATCGCACTGGGAACCTGGCTATCGCATACAAATCAAATTTTGGGATTCATAGTTTCGCTTCTCGGGTTTGCGCTTGCAGGATTTGGCTCTTCGATTCTTGCGCCAACGTTATTCGGAATCTCGTTCAGAAATTCTTCGCTGCCAAGCAGTGTTGTTGTTGCTCGTATTGGACTTACTCAGGTGATCGCAACGTTCATAGTGAAAGTTGCAATTTCTTGGGTAGCGCAGGTAACTTCCGTAACTATTGCTCTGCTAATTCCAGCTCTTATGCTGCTTGCGACCACAAAGTTTTCCCACCTTGGCAAAGTTACAAAAGATTAATTAATCAGCCAGAACCTTCAGTATTCCCTGGGTCAGCTGCGCTGATGTCATTCAAGCGATACTTATCCAACGCTTCTTGAACTACTTTCGCTTTTACTTCGCCAGCTTCAGCAAGTCTTGAGAGCGCAGCAACAACGATTGATTCAGCATCGACCTTGAAGTGACGACGTAGCGCACCACGAGTATCAGAAAGTCCAAAGCCATCGGTACCGAGTGAATAGAAATCTTGTTCAACCCAAGGTGAAATTTGATCTTGAACTGCGCGCATGAAATCACTTACGGCAATTACTGGACCATCTTGGCCGCGCAATTTCTTTGTGATGTAAGCAGACTTCTTATCGTTTGGATGCAATAAGTTGTGGCGATCAACGGCTAGACCATCGCGACGAAGTTCGTTCCAAGAAGTAACGGACCAAACGCTTGCGGCAACGCCCCAATCATCTGCAAGTAATTGTTGTGCCTTAACAGCCCAGTTCATCGCAACGCCAGAAGCAAGTAATTGAACCTTCTTCTTTCCGCGCTTTGCAGGGGAGTAGAGATAAATTCCCTTAAGCAGGCCATCGATATCTAAATCATCTGGTTGTGCAGGTTGAACATAAGGCTCGTTATAGATTGTTAAGTAGTAGTAAATATTTTCACTTTTCTCGCCATACATACGATTCAAACCATCACGAACGATGTGTCCGAGCTCGTAACCAAATGCCGGGTCATAACAAACAACTGCTGGGTTTGTTGAAGCAAGAAGATGTGAATGACCATCTTCGTGTTGCAGACCTTCACCATTTAGCGTTGTGCGGCCTGCAGTAGCACCCATAACAAAACCGCGTGCCATCTGATCTGCTGCTGCCCAGAAGGCATCGCCAGTTCTCTGGAAACCAAACATTGAATAGAAGATATAAATAGGAATCATTGGGACATCGTGTGTTGAGTATGAAGTTCCAACTGCGGTAAATGAAGCGGTCGAACCAGCTTCGTTGATACCTTCGTGCAGAATCACACCCGAAGTAGATTCCTTATAGGAAAGCATTAATTCCCGGTCAACTGATGTGTAGTTCTGACCATGTGGTGAGTAAATCTTTAGTGATGGGAACAATGAATCCATTCCGAAGGTGCGTGCTTCATCCGGAATAATTGGAACCAAGTGCTTGCCGATACCTGGATCTTTTAGTAAATCTTTTAGTAAGCGAACAAAGGCCATTGTTGTTGCAACTTCTTGATGACCAGAGCCACGAATTACAGACTCATAAGTTTCAATCGGTGGCTGCGGCAGTGGCGCAGAATCTTTACGACGAGATGGCATTGAGCCACCCAAAATACTGCGACGTTCCATCATGTATTTGTACTCAGGTGATTCAACTCCTGGGTGGTAATACGGTGGCGCCTTTGCATCAATCTGCTCATCGGTAAGTGGTATCTGAAGAGTGTCACGGAATGCCAGAAGATCTTCATGTGTCATCTTCTTCATCTGGTGCGTTGAGTTACGCGCTTCAAAGTGCGAACCAAGTGTCCAGCCCTTAATAGTCTTAGCAAGAATTACTGTTGGGCGACCGTTATGTTCTGAAGCTTGTTTGTAAGCAGCAAATAGTTTGCGGTAATCATGACCACCGCGCTTTAGCGCCCAAATCTTTTCATCCGACCAATCTGCGACCATTGCTGCAGTGCGTGGATCACGGCCGAAGAAATGTTCACGAACATAAGCGCCCGATTCCGCTTTAAATGTTTGGTAATCTCCATCAGTTGTCTTCGTCATTAAATCAACGAGAGCGCCTTCGCGATCCATTGCAAGAAGTTCATCCCACTCGCGGCCCCAGATAACTTTGATTACATTCCAGCCAGCGCCACGGAAGATTGATTCAAGTTCTTGAATAATCTTGCCATTTCCGCGAACTGGACCATCTAGACGTTGCAAGTTGCAGTTAACAACAAAAGTTAAGTTATCCAAACCTTCGCGCGCAGCAAGACTGATTGCACCAAGAGTTTCTGGTTCATCACATTCACCATCGCCAAGAAATGCCCAGACATTTTGATCGCTTGTATCTTTGATGCCACGGCCTTGCAGGTAACGGTTGTAACGTGCTTGATAAATAGCATTGATTGGACCAAGTCCCATTGAAACTGTTGGGAATTCCCAGAACTCTGGCATCAAACGTGGATGTGGGTAAGAAGAAAGTCCACCACCTTCATGTGAAAGTTCTTGGCGGAAACCATCCATCTGATGTTCAGTTAAGCGACCTTCAAGAAATGCGCGTGCATACATACCTGGACTTGCATGGCCTTGATAAAAAATTTGATCGCCGCCGCCAGCATGATCCTTGCCGCGGAAGAAGTGGTTGAAACCAACTTCATAAAGTGAAGCAGATGATGCATAAGTAGATATGTGTCCACCAACTCCGATTCCCGGACGTTGTGCGCGGTGAACCATAACTGCAGCGTTCCAACGGATGAATGCGCGAATTCGACGTTCGATCGCTTCATCTCCAGGAAATGCTGGTTCTTGCTTTGGTGAAATTGAGTTTATGTAATCAGTTGCGCGAAGAGCAGGAACGCCAAGATTATTTTCTCCGGCACGATCCAACATCGCGAGCATTAAGTAACGAGCGCGAACAGGTCCGGCATTCTTTAATACGGCATCAAGCGATTCGGTCCACTCTGCAGTTTCTTGCGGATCGGTGTCGACAAGCTGATCAATCAAATGGTCAGGGGCCTGCTCGTTTGTGCTCATGGCAGTATCTTTCCACGAAATTGGTGCCAACTTTCCACCCAAAGCGGCATTAACCCGGATTACCTCTTGCGCAATTGCCCAAGGTTCGGTGGACTTATCTCCTGGAATTACCTATCTCGCATTTATTCAAGCAGTAAAGGAGGAAGAACCCCGATGGGGGTAGATCTGATTGTTGAACGGCTCGCTCTTGAACCAGGAGAGTTGATTCTAGAAGTCGGATTGGATTCTGACTGTGACAACGAATTTCGTAGCGCGGTTGAAAAGCGCACTGGTACAAAATTTATTGAAGGCGATGCAACAGAAGTTATAGATGCCGTCCTACTTTGGTGGCGAGATGGCGATGGCGATCTAGTAGATGACTTAATGGATGCCATGACTTATCTATCTGAAACTGGACCAATTTGGTTGCTCACTCCAAAAGTAAATAGAGATGGTCACGTTGAACCAAGTGATATTCAAGAAGCCGCACCAACTGCCGGTCTCTCACAGACTGTATCCTTTGCTATCGGCGCAGATTGGACCGCAACTAAATTAGTTGCCAGAAAAGCCAGTCGCAAATAATTAGGAGAGTAAATGGCACTTGAAATTGGAACACAGGCACCAGAATTTGATCTTAAAGATCAACACGGTGCAGATATTTCGCTCTCTTCTTTTAAAGGTTCAAAGAACGTTGTAGTTCTTTTCTACCCATTCGCATTCTCTGGTCTTTGTACTGGCGAGCTCTGCAGTCTTCGCGATGATCTTGGTGCATTTCAAAATGATGATGTCCAACTAATTGCAATCTCTTGCGATCCAATGTATTCACTAAAAGCTTTCGCCGAACAAGAAGGGTACAAATTCCCACTCCTTGCCGACTTCTGGCCACATGGCGCAGCAGCAAAGGCGTACGGCGTATTTAATGAAGAGCGCGGATGTTCAATTCGAGGAACATTCGTTATTGATAAGTCAGGCGTACTTCGCTGGCAGGTAGTTAATGGCCTTGGCGATGCGCGTAATTTGGCTGATTACAAGGCTGCGCTCGCTGCGTTGTAATAGTTTCTTATAAATTAAGCATTGAATTTTTAATACTGCCAATCTGCAGGTAGAGTGCGGCAGTAAGTTTTGGGTGGTTAGCTCAGTGGTAGAGCGCCTCGTTTACACCGAGGATGTCGGGGGTTCGAAACCCTCACCGCCCACGTAGTATGTTTATTTAGTTAATCTTCGCCAAAAATTGGCGGTAAGTTAACTAGAATTAAAACGGATTTAACGCCCATGCGGTGATTGACCAATTTAGTTCAGATTTTGACCTATATGACAGATATAGGTAGGTGCAAGATGTTAGTTTCAGAATATGTATTACAAATTATAGAAAAAAGACCATATAAGTATTCAACCAAGCTTACAAATGTTGCTGATGTGAAGAGGTTGGGTATCTGGGATATGGATACCTCAGAGATTCACTCTGGAATGATTCATGAACGAGTCGACAAGATCGCAAACCATAACTCAAGGAAGCGCCTCTACATAACTGCCCGATCTATGTTTAAAGAATTGGGTATCTGCCAAGATCTTCCATATCTCGAAGGTGAAGGAAAAATCTATGACATTCCTAGCCAAGAGGATCTTGAGTGGTTAATAGCAAGATCTAAGTACAGATTACAGTTACTGCTTTGCATGTATGGCGGACTAAGAGTCGGCGAGGCATGTGCTGTAACTCCTGAAAAACTTCAGAATGATTACTTAGATGTAAACCAAGCTTTCTCTCAGGACGGTCTCCACTTAGGAAGTCCAAAAACCTACGGAAAAATTCTGCTTCCAGATTGGTTAGCTGATGAGGTTAGAGAAATGAAACCAGAGGAGTACTGGAAGATTGGTAAACCAACTAAGGATGTGACAAATTCATGTTTCAAACTTTCAAAGAATAAAGAATGGATTGAAAGAACTGGAGGTAAGAAAGTTAACCCTCATATGCTTCGACATTGGTATGCAACTGACATGATCCGTAGGGGAGTAAATCCAGAAGTTGTAAGAAGGCAGATGAGACACAAGAATGTGGCCATAACCTTAAAAATCTATACTCAAGTTAGATCAGAAGAAGTTGAAGCATCTCTACCAAATAGGCCGAAAGCTATTGAAAGTAAAGCTAAATCAAATGTAGTGACCTTAAGAATAGTCAATTAGTAAGTAGGAAAAAGGCTGATAACGCTAACTTTTAATTAGTAATTCTACCTTTTTTTGAATTTCAAGCAATGTTATTAAATCAGCGCTAACCGTTTCTGTGTGCCCTGACTGAGGCATTAGATCACTCGATAGATGCATTCCGAATTGTAAATCTTTTCTCATCCAATTCAATACTTTTTGCTCAATCTTAAAAGCGCTCATACCTGTTTTAAAATTATAAATCTTATGCACTTCCCAGCCTTGACGTTTATGTTTGGCAATACGATCAGCCTTAGTATCACCGTTAGTGATACCAACCTTTATAGAGTAATGTTCTTGATGAAAAATAATGTAAAAAATAGCTGGCTTTTTATAGTTAAAGCCTATTTCTGCACAATAAATACACCCGCCCTGATTACTATTTTTAATTGAATTTAGCCACGGGTATACAATTCTCTTGCACTTAAGGCACCTACATTTCCATTTTCTATTTCCACCCTTATAGGGTTCAAGTGGTTGCAATTTTGCCTTCTTCATAATTGCCACAGCTACTTTTTGAGGTAATAATGCACTTTCTGCTCTTCTTTCAACTCCACAATGAATACAACCGTGTCCATCAAGGACATGACTATAACTTGGCGAAGATAATTTTTTACATTTTGTGCATTTACACTTCCACTGCTTGTTAGCAGTTTTAAATGGTTCGAGTGGAACTAATCCACTTTTTCTCATTATTTTGATTGCATGTTTCTCATCTATTTTTTTATGAGCACAATAAATACAAGGACTTTTAGTAAACTTCAAATTACTATAAGTAGGAGTAATGATCATTTTACATTGCAGGCATCTACACTTCCAGGGAGAATTAGAGTCCTTGTAAGGTTCTAATGGTTTCAAGTTTCTACTTTGCATAAATGCCATAACTTTTTTTATAGGAAGACGTTTTGCATTTCCTATGTTGACTTTATAGCAAGTTTGACATCCTTTATATCCAGATTGGATTGAGTTATATTTTGGATAAATAACATTTTTACAAGTTAAGCAGAGACATTTCCACTTATTCTTACTCCCACTGTAAGGTTCTAGAGGCTTGTAACCTGCCGCCTTCATTACTTTCACTGCTTTTTCTTCCGAAATTTTTGTTGCATCTGCCGCCTTTAACCTGCCGCATGAAACACATCCACTAGATTTTTTCCGATCACTCCTAGTGATATCCATGTATCTTGGATATACAATTTTCCCACAGGCCACGTGTAAGCATTTCCATTTAGAGCTTGCAACATTAAATGGTTCTAGAGGTTTCAATCCCGCATTTAGCATAACTTTTTCAGCTGCTTTAGGATCTATTTTTTTACCCATTGACATACATAAATGCTACTTAAGATGACTGACGTTAAATAGACACTTGCGAGTGCAACTTCTTTGCCTGCACCGCTCTTGGGTTAGTTCCCTTTGCTCTTGGATTGGTACTCGTAGCCCTTGGATTAGTTCCAAGTGCTCTCGATCCTCTCCTGCGCTTAGGTAGCTTGCCGTTCCAATCTGCCAGTTTGAAGTTGATATCAACTGGGGAGGCCATTGCTGCCCAAAGTTTTTCTTCCTCTTTTAACCACTCTTGGTGTGCTTCTTTATCTTCTTGTGCTCTTTCAAAGGCGGCATGGCCCATAGCTTTCCTCTTTACTCTTTACTTAATATATTTAAAAGATTTAAATATAATTTAATAATTTATTAAT
>JAPLAY010000047.1 GCA_026393035.1 Actinomycetota bacterium | reverse complement strand
TGTCATATTTCTGGTAAATATCTGATGAAACTATCGACTCTGCATTAAATGCATAATCGGTGGCCGAACCGCCAGGACCACCAGGATTAACGACTAGCGTGCCAATCCGATTCTTATTATCGCTTGCCCGATGTCTAAGTATTTTCAGCTTGAAGTTTTTATTATCTATCTTTTCGTAATCGACCGGAACCAGAAAAGTCGCGCACTCATAATCGCTGTAGCAATCGTTCCAATTTAACTTCTGAGAATAGTATTTTTCTATCGTCCAATTCTTATTCTTTGTGAGCTGAATGAACGAGGAGGTAGCTACAACAATTATTAGAAGTGCGCTAAGCCAATACTTTTTTCTAGAAATCACTTAAGAGAGACCATAAGGGCTTCAATTGTAAGAAGTGGCGCCGCGTTATGGGAAAGGTTGGTTCGCGCGTTCATAATCGCTTCTAATTTACGTAGCGTTGCTTGTGGCGTCGAATTATTTGCAATGTTTGTAATCTCGCTCAGCAAATCAGTATTAATTAATGAATCTAAAGAATTGGATTGAACTAGCAGGACATCGCGAAAGAGAGTTGCAATATCTAGGAGTGCGCGATCTAAATAATCTCTAACCATTCTTGTAGTTCTAGATTTCTGTTCTTTCTCTAACTCTTTAACAATTTTTGCGCCGCCTTGCGTTAACTTCGAACCTTGTTGTCCCCAAGCTTCTTTAAGCGCCGCCAGCTCTGCATCATCTCTACGCTCTGCCTCTTCTTCAGCTTCTGCTTTAGCTGCTTCAACCAATACTTGCGCTGCTTTAAATGCCGATGAAACATCAGTTATTAATAGTGAAATCTTTAGAATTGCTTCACGTCTTGATCTCGCTTCACTGTTATTTGCTAAATGGCGTGCACGTCCAATGTGACCTTGCGAGGCCCGGGCGGCAAAGTTAGCCATAGCTGGTGATATCGATTCAGCTTCAAGGAGTGCAGCAACTGCGCTAGTTGAAGGGGTGCGTAACACCAAGCTGCGAGTTCTAGAACGAATAGTTGGTAGAACATCGGTTGCACTTGGTGCGCATAAAAGCCAGACCGTGCGCAAGCCAGGCTCTTCAATCGCTTTAAGTAGGGCATTAGCAGCAGATTCAGTTAATCGATCTGCATCTTCAATAACTACAACTCGATAACTTCCAACAGATGGGCTCCACGATGCTCTAGTTATTAATTCGCGAACTTCATCGATTTTTATTGAAAGTCCCTCAGTTTTAATAAGTTCAACATCCGCATGAACACCTTTGATTGCAGTTTTGCAATCCGTGCAATTGTTGCAACCGCCAGATTTGCAAACAAGCGCTGCGGCAAATGCAAGGGCGGCATTGCTTCGACCAGATCCAGGAGGACCAGTGAATAACCAGGCATGTGTCATTTCTTGCGAATTATTATTAATATCTCTTGACGCTGCTACTGCCTCATTTAGAACTGAGACCACATGTTCTTGATCAATCAAGAGTTTGAATACTGATTCCGAATTCACTGTCTTCTAAAACGTTTCTTCTCAGTTTGGCTCTGCGTAAAGTGTGAGATCTGTAAAACTCTCTCAATAATTTGTTTGTGGATAACTTCTTTATCTTGTGTTGCATCAACAACAAAATATCTTTCTGGATCTGAACTTGCAATATTTAGAAACTCTTGACGAATTCGTTCATGAAAAGCTAGCGGTTCGGCTTCAAGCCGGTCGAGCGACTGCAACCTTGCTAGACCAATTTCAGCCGGGATATCCATAACAATCGTCAGATTTGGTGCAAGATTTTCAGTAGCCCACCGAGAGATTCTTGCTACTTCTGAGGGTTGAAGAATGCGTCCCGCACCTTGGTAGGCAACAGATGAATCTAAATATCTATCAGTGATTACTATTTCGCCAGCTGCTAAAGCCGGGCGAATTAGTGAATAAACATGGTGCGCACGATCTGCGGCATACATCAACGCTTCAGACCTTGGTGAAATATTTCCAGTTTGATTATCTAAGAGAATATCGCGGAGTTTCTTACCAAGCGGAGTCCCGCCAGGCTCGCGACTTAATAAAACTTTCTCGCCTTTTCCCTCTAAGAAAGTCTTTAGTAATTGCGTCTGTGTTGATTTTCCAGAACCCTCGCCACCTTCAAAAGAGATAAATACTCCAGAATGTGAAGCTCCGGTAATTCCACCAAGTTCACCTCGTGACGCTGCAACAATATCGGACCATAGTGAAACAGTTGGGCGATCGCGCATGGTTCGATATGAAATTATTCCAACAGTTACACCGATAATTCCGGCTGCCAACATTGTGAATGCTGCGCCATTGTATGTAACTTCGAAATTTTCAAACTTAAATGTGTGGCGACCAATAGCTGCTGCAATTACTGGCGAGATAGCAAGTACTAATACCAGAGAGATTCGAATAAGTGATTGCACGAAGGCAAAGGTGCGACCGCGCACTTCGTCTGCAACTTCTAACCCGAGCATCGTGAATCCGCTTACCCACGAGACGCCAGCAAAAGCTCCCAAGATTATAGTTATAAAAATTGCGAGAACTAAGTTTGTAATCAAAGCGAGAAGGATTAAGAAGAAGGAAGAAATCGTTAGTGCGGCTCCAAATATGCGGCGCTTTGAAAATTGCGCAAATACCTTTGGTCCAAGTGAAATTCCAAGAGCAAGGCCAGTAAATACCGAGCCAAAGAGAATTCCATAAGCGGCATCACCAGCATTCAAATCGCCAACAAATGTTCGGGCAAGTCCGATTACTGCGCCAGCTGCGAAGAAAGCCCCGAGCATTCCAAAGATCAAGCCCTTAATTACTTTTGAGCCACTTACAAATTTAAATCCTTCAAAGAGCGACTTTCCAATATTTTCGTTAACTGTTGCTTTACTTGCAGCGCCCTTAGGAATTTCGCGTAATTGAAAAACAATCCAAGCGGTATAAAGAAACGAGATTGCATCAATATAAAGTGCGATGTCAGCAGTTGAAGAATATCCGGCAGGTAAGAATTTAGAGATTGCAGTTGAGACAAGTGCGAGTAATGAGAAAACTATTGCTGCAACTGGTGCTGTTCCGTACGCGGCGAGAAGTGATACTTGATTTGCGCTCTCTAATTTATTCTTAGGAACCATATTTGGAACGGTTGCCTCTTTGGCTGGCGACCAGAAAAGCGTGAAACATTCGACTAAAACTGTTGCGGTATATAGCCAGAAATAATTTCCAACGATTGGGATAGATAAATACAATCCAAATCTAAAGATGTCGCAGAAAACCATTAAGCGTCTGCGATCAAAACGATCAGCAATTACTCCTGCTATCGGTCCAAGAATTACCGCAGGCAATAACCGGACGATAAAAACACCGGCAATCGCAAAGTTAGCTTTTGAATAGTTTCCATTTGAAAGTTCCTGCGCCATCGCAGTTGTGGCAAGCAAGCCCAACCAATCGCCGAAAGAAGAGAAGACCATTGAGTTCCAAAGTTTTCTAAATGCTGGGATTGCTAAAACACTTCTGCTCTCTGGCCCCGCAGTCGCCGCGGGATATGGAAGTGGATTCGGCATGGGTTAAGACTACTTAAGCCGAAGGAGT
>JAPLAY010000081.1 GCA_026393035.1 Actinomycetota bacterium | reverse complement strand
GGCATTTCATAAGAGCTTGTCTTACCTGTTTCAAGATTTCTACGGTGAACTAACTTCCCATAAATATCGACCCAGATAACCTCAGAATTATTTGGCCCAATAGCTACTGGACCTTCACCAACATGACATGGGCGTTCGTCCCAAAGTTTAAGATTGACGTCGTAACTCATATGGGCACTATAAACGATGAGGTCCTTGGACTACTATTTTGTGATGAAGATTAGAGGTTCAAATGGCCGCGTCTAACCTGACGAGTTTCCAAGGGCAAGTTGTTTTAGTTACTGGCGCCGCAAGTGGCATCGGTAAAGCAGCAGCCGAACTAATCGCAGCACGCGAGGGCACCGTAGTTTGCCTGGATCTAAATGAAGCTGGCCTGAAAACTACCGTCGCCGAAATCACCGCCGCTGGTGGCAAGGCAAGTTATAAAACTTTAGATGTCTCTTCGCAATCCGGTGTTAAGAAAGTTATCGCAGAAATTCTCGCCGAACATGGTCAGATTCATGCGCTCGCAAATTCCGCCGGTATCTCTGGCCCAACTGGAAAGCCAGTTGAAGAAGTTGATTGGGCAGCATTCCAAAAAACTATTGAAATTAATTTATTTGGAACAGTTTGGTTGACTCAAGAGTTAATGCCATCGATGAAGGCAAATAAATATGGTCGCATTGTTCACCTGGCATCAATTGCGGGCAAAGAAGGTAACCCAGGAATGTCGGCATATAACTCATCAAAGGCTGGCGTAATCGGATTTGTTAAAGGTGTTGCAAAAGAGTGTGCAACATTTGGCGTAACAATTAATGCTGTTGCTCCCGCAGTAATTCGCACACCAATCAACGAAACAGTTGCACCTGAGATTCAGGCATATATGGTTTCAAAGATTCCAGTTGGTCGCTTAGGTGAACCAAATGAAGTTGCCGAGATAATTGCTTTCGCAGCATCAAAAGCCTGTTCATTTACAACTGGCTTCACATTCGATGTTTCAGGTGGCCGGGCTACTTACTAATGTCAGATTTAATCTCCGGAGTTTGTCCGGTACTTAGCGTTCCCTTTACCGATTCTGGTGAAGTTGATTACGAGAGCTTTGAAAGCTTGGTTAAGTGGATAATTTCTACCGATTCTAAATCTGTTCTCTTCTTCGGTGTTGCCAGCGAGAATATAAAGTTAACCGATCCAGAACGTTATAAGTTATTGGAAATACTCCTTGAAACTCGCAAAGGCAGCGGACTTAAAGTAATAGCCTCTGTAGCCGATCATTCATCAGAGCTAGCTGTAAAACGAGCCCGCGATTACGAAGCAATGGGCGCTGATCTAATAAATATTTTGCCCCCTTCATTCTTTAATCCAAGTGCGGAACAGATTCGCTTCCATCTTGCCCAAATATTGGCGGCGGTGAAAATCCCAGTAGTAATTCAACACTTGCCACAAGGTGGGGCTGCTGCTGATGTCTCTGATTTATTAACTTTGGCCGATGAATTCTCAAATCTAAAAATTGTTAAATGTGAGTCCAATCCACCAGTAGATTCGATCAAACGAGTTGCGGAAATTACCAACGGGAAAGTCCAAACTCTTATCGGCTGGGGTGGAATCTTCTGGGATTCTGGTGATGCTGCTGGCGCAAAAGGAATTCAACCTGGTTGTGGTGTAACCGATTTATATAAATGGAGTGAAGCGGCGCTGGTATCAGGTGATCGCGCAGAGTTTGTTCGGCGTTTAAATACTTTTATTCCTTGGATAACAAGTTGGATCGATAATCTTGAACTACTAATTGCAGTTGAAAAACATATCTTGTTTAGAAGAGGAATTATCAAATCTGACTACTGCCGCCATCCAACAATGGCAATTACTGATAAAGCAAAGCTGGAAATTGAAGAGTGCTTAGAGTTAATTGCAAAAGTCGAGGCAGGTAATGGCTAAAACTTTCGATCTCTTTACCTTTGGCGAAACTCTTGCTCTCTTTATGACAACTGATACTGATTCAGTAATCACCGCTAGAAATTACTCAATGGATGCAGCTGGCACCGAGGCAAATGTTGCAGTCGCGGCTCACCAACTTGGGCTAAACGTATACTTTCAAACCAAGCTCGGGCCTGATGAATTAGGAATTGCTGTCAGCAACAAATTTAAAGAGGTTGGATTAGAAACTAAGCACTTCATTACTTGTGAGAATTACACCGGAGCGCTCGTTCGAAATCATGGCGGAACCCAACCTTTTGTTAATACCTATCTTCGCAGATCCAGTGCGGGCTCTACCTTTTCGCCTGCCGACATCGATGAGGCTGCACTAGTCAATTCAAAGTGGCTCCATGTAACTGGAATCAGCGTTTCGATATCTGAAACTAGCAAGAACGCTGTAATCCACGCCCTGGACATTGCGCGAAAAAATAAGGTTGGAATCAGCTTTGATTTAAATTATCGAAAGAAGTTGTGGGATGAAGATGTTGCCAGCAAAA
The DNA here is from genome assembly GCA_026393035.1 of Actinomycetota bacterium. GTDB lineage: Bacteria > Actinomycetota > Actinomycetes > Nanopelagicales > Nanopelagicaceae > AAA044-D11. The sequence goes on along the minus strand of JAPLAY010000081.1, from coordinate 2,027 downwards.
CACTTAACTCGATTATCAAAGATTTAGATGTTGTTAGTGGCGGCGTTGATGAATATGAAATTATCTTTGGTTCTAAAGATCCTGAAGAGAACCTGGCGAAAGTTGCGGCTCTTGGCGTTAAAACAGTAATCATGACTGCAGGGCCAGATGAGATGCGAATCTTGCATGAGGGGCGACGATTTAACTTCACACCGGTCAAAGTAAAACTTGTTGATCCAGTCGGATCGGGCGATGCGTTTATTTCTGGAACTATCTCTGGATTAATTGGGGGACTTTCTATTGAAGATGCAATTGCGCAGGGAAGTAAATGTGGCGCAGCAGTGGCGGCAACAAGAGGCGATTGGGCCCTTATGATTACCGGTGAGAACGGTGTTTTGAAGTCAATAACGAGCGGAGTGCTAAATGTCTAGCAACAACAAGGAACTTTCATTTGATTCTGGTTTAGTTGCAATTATCCGCACCAAAACCGCTGATGAGGCCAGGACTGCTGCCACTGCGCTAATCGCTGCTGGTGTAGATGTAATTGAATTTACAACTACGACCCCCGCAGTATTTGATTTAATTGAAGAATTCGCATCGAATAAAGATTTGCATGTTGGTCTCGGTACGGCAATGTCACGCGCACACGTACTTTCTGGCAAAGATGCTGGCGCAAAATTTGTTATCTCACCTCACGTTTCACAAGAAGTTATTGAAGCGACAAAACAGGCAGGGCTAATTTCAATCCCTGGTGTTGCCTCACCAACTGAAGTCGCAGATGCACTTCGCTTTGGCGCAGATATTCTAAAATTCTTTCCAGCTTCAGCGCTCGGTCCAAATTATTTGAAAGCAGTCTGCGAACCATTTCCAGGTTTGAATTGGATGGCTACCGGTGGCATCAGTGTTGAATCAATTCCAGATTGGGTTGCCGCAGGGGTTACCGGATTCGGCGTCGGTGGAAAATTAACTTCTGGCGGGGCCGGCGAAATTCCAAGCCGAGTTGCAGAATTTAAGAAAGCTATTGCAGACGCAAGAGGAAAGTAATTAGAGATGAACCTTAAAGATCAACATGTTTTTGTAACCGGTGGCGCAGATGGAATTGGTCGCGCTGTAGTTCAAGATGCCGCAGATGCTGGTGCAAAGGTTTCATTCTGCGATTTAAATGCGGAAAAAGGTAAGGCCTACGAGAGCGAACTTAAATCTGCTGGTCATCGCGCCTTCTTTATCCAAGGCAACGTTGGAAGCGTGGAACAGATGCAAGGCGTGCACGCCGCAATTACTAAGGAATTCGGCGAAGTAAATGGTTTAGTAAATAACGCAGGTCGTAACGCTTATTACGATCCAGTTGAAATGACTGAAGCCGAGTGGGATGACTTTATGAATGTGGATTTCAAAAGTATCTGGGTCACGGCAAAGTTATGTTTACCTGCAATGCGCAAGGCGAAAAAGGGTGCGATTGTAAATATCTCTTCAATTCATGCACGCATGTCCTATCCAAATTACTTTCCATATGCCGCTGCAAAATCTGGAATTCTTGGACTAACTCGCAACCTTGCGCTCGATGAAGGCAAACACGGCATTCGGGTAAACGCAGTTCTGCCTGGATTTACTCTGACACCGATGGTTGAAGATTATTTTGTGAAGAATCCAGAGAAGCGATCTGAGGCCCTTGCAGTTCAACCAATGGGGCGCATGGCCCAGCCAATAGAAATCGCAAAAGTGATTACCTTCTTATTAAGTGATGATGCTTCATTCGTTAATGGCGCCGACTGGATTATCGACGGCGGCCTATCTGGAAGATTTGCTTAATTAATTATTAACGCGATTTTTCCACGCGGCGCAGGTGCTGATTTAAGGGCTTCAATTGCTTCTGCAAAATCGCTCAATTTAAATTTGTGAGTTACTAAATAACCTAGATCTAGTTTTCCAGAGTTAAACATTTCAACGCTCTTCTCCCAAGCTGCGAGGGATGAACCAAAAGAGCCGATGATATTTAAATCGCCATTTATTACATCGTCCACAACTATTTCTGCAGTTTTTTGGTGTCC